>NZ_CP130058.1:1900278-2216991 GCF_030644365.1 Schaalia sp. HMT-172 | reverse complement strand
TCCACGGCGTCGTCTCCGGCGTCGGCGGCTACGGCAACTGCCTGGGCCTGCCCAACATCGGCGGCGAAACCGAGTTCGACCCCTCCTACCAGGGCAACCCCCTCGTCAACGCGCTGTGCATCGGCAAGTTGCGCCACGACGACATCCACCTGGCCAACGCAACCGGCGAAGGAAACCTCGTCGTCCTCTTCGGCGCGCGCACCGGCGGCGACGGCATCGGCGGCGCCTCCATCCTCGCCTCCGAGACCTTCGAAGACGGCATGCCCGCCAAGCGCCCCTCCGTCCAGGTGGGCGACCCCTTCATGGAGAAGGTTCTCATCGAGTGCTGCCTCGACCTGTTCGAAGCCGACGTCGTCCAGGGCATCCAGGACCTCGGTGCCGCGGGCATCTCGTGCGCGACCTCCGAGCTGGCCTCCAACGGCGACTCCGGCATGCACGTCGACCTCGAGAACGTGCTCCTGCGCGACCCCACGCTCACCGCAGGCGAGATCCTCATGAGCGAGTCCCAGGAACGCATGATGGCGATCGTGACCCCGCAGGATCGCGAGCGCTTCTTCGAGATCATCGACAAGTGGGACGTCGAGGCCGCTGTCATCGGTCACCTGACCGGCGACGGGCGCCTCACGATCGACCACTACGGCCACCGCATCGTCGACGTCGACCCGAAGACCGTCGCCCACGAGGGCCCCGTCTACGACCGCCCCTACGCGCGCCCCGCGTGGCAGGACGAGCTGCAGGCCGCCACCTCCGAGGAGCTTGCGCGCCCCGCCACGCGCGAGGAGCTCATCGCCGACGTGCGCGCCGTCCTCTCCGACGTCAACCAGGCCTCCAAAGCGTGGGTCACCGACCAGTACGACCGCTACGTGCAGGGCAACACCGCCCTGGCCCAGCCCGACGACGCGGGCGTCATCCGCATCGACGAGGAAAGCGGCCTCGGTGTCGCTCTGTCGACCGACGCGAACGGCTGGTACACGAAGCTCGACCCGGCCGCGGGAGCCCGCCAGGCCCTCGCCGAGTCCTACCGTAACGTCGCCGTCGTCGGCGCCGAGCCCGTCGCCATCACGGACTGCCTGAACTTCGGCAACCCCGAAGACACGGACGCCATGTGGCAGCTGGTGACCGCCATGACCGCGCTCGCGGACGGCTGCATCGAGCTGGAGATCCCCGTGACCGGCGGCAACGTGTCGCTGTACAACTCGTCGGGCACCGAGAAGGGCCTGCCGAACTCGTCGATCAACCCGACGCCCGTCATCGGCATGCTCGGCATCCTCCCCGACGTGACGCGCGCCAACCCCTCCGGCTTCACCGAAGAGGGCCTCGCCGTCATCCTCCTGGGCACTACCCGCGAGGAGTTCGACGGGTCCGCGTGGGCGCGCATCGCCCGCTCGCACCTGGGCGGCCTGCCGCCCGAGGTAGACCTGAAGGCCGAGGTGGCCCTCGGTAACGTCGTGCGCGCGCTGAGCGCCGCCGACGGCCCGGACGGTCGGCCCCTCGTGCGCGCCGCACACGACCTGTCGAACGGCGGCCTCGTGCAGTCCCTCGTGGACTCGGCGCTGCGCTTCGGCATCGGTGGGACCTTCGACGTCGCCAGCGCCGCGCGCCGCGACTGCGTTGGCGACCACGAGATGCTCCTGTCCGAGTCTCAGGCCCGCGCCTTCGTCGCGGTGCCCGAGGCGGCGCTCAAGGCCGTGTTCGCGGCCGCCGAGGCGGAGGGCGTGGACGCCGTGCGCATCGGCACGACGGGTGGTGACATGCTCGCGATCAGCGGCGTGGATCTGCTCGCCGCCGAGGGCGAGGGCTGCGGCTGGATCGCCTCGATCGACGAGCTGCGTGAGCTGAGCGAGACCGGACGCAAGCACTTCTGAGTTGCGTCTGATCGAGCGCCTGGGGGCGCGGGCCTGTCGGCCCGCGCCCCTTCGCTGTGCGGTGCCTGCTTGTCGGCGTTGTTCATGCCAGCTGGGCCGCTGGTCTGAGGCGTCGGACCAGCGGCTTAAATTAACGGACGCCGGCCCGCGAATCGCACGATTCGCGGGCCGAGTCGATGAGGCGGCAGTGTCGTCCCCGTGGAAGCGTCCTCCTACGAGAACTTGGGGTCTGCCCAGATGGGGATGACGCTAATGTCGCTCTTGCGGCTCTCTCCCTGCGCCGCCTCCGCGACTACCTTTAGCTTGAGGCGCGGAACCGACGAGACGTCGATGCTGAACTCCTTCGCCTCGTTGAGGCGTAGGGACGCCGTGTCGAGGACCTTGTCCGAGATAGGGTCGCTGATCTCGAAGGTCACCGTGATGTTTGTGTCGCGCGAGTAGTCCGACTGGCCCGCTGTGATGGCAAAGGTCTTGGCGCCTTGCGGCACAAGGAGCTCAACGGAGCCGTCGTCCAGTTTCTTCTCGAGTTCGCATTTGAAGCCGTTGTTGTAAACCTTGCGCGAGATGGCGGAGGTGTCTCTCGAACTATCGAGAGACTCCCAGAAGTTTTGCCGGTAGTCTCCTTGTCCGCATTCTTGCTTCGTGACCGCCTGGTCCAGCGTCGGGTTCCACTCGGGGGACTTGCTGGCCATTGCGCTCGGCGTCGGCGACGCGATCGAGGCGGACGGGGTAGGAGAGGGTGTCGTGGCCGTCGGGCTCGGCGAGGCCGTGGTGGGCTCCGGGGTGGCGGTAGGAGTGGGCGTGGCGTCTGGCTTGGGGGCGTGCGAGCATGCCGCCAGCAAGAGCGACAAGCCAGCGGCGATGATGGCTGCGCGGCGCTTGGACCCGGTACATTGAGAGTGAAACATCGTTGTGTTCTCTTTCACTGGAGAGGAATTGCTCTGAGAATAGATTCCCGGGAAGGGTCTGTCAACTAAGGTATTAGTAGTAATACAGGCATACCGATCATGCTCGTTTCGCGCGGTAGCCCGGGCGTCTCGCGCCGGTGGGGCGAACTGTCCGAAGGAGCCTTCGACGAGAACGCCGTGGCGCCAGAGGCCTTCGAGGGTCCTCTCACGGGCCCCGACGCTGTCCGCTCATTGTCCGCGTCAACGACGTGTACAGACAACCGACGCGGCGATGCGCCGACGCCCCCGTCGGAGCCCGCGCTCCGCACATTGTTATGTTTCTGAAAGCTTGCCAGTACACGCTCTGGAGTGGCCTTATCGTGCCTGTGCTTGAATGCGTTTCATGCTGTTTCGTCGTGGATGGCAACGAACAAGTCGCCCGCGACAATACAACTCTTGAGAGTTTTCCCAAAGTCCTACCGATTGATCACCAATCTTTGGCATACTGTGGAACGGAAAATAACCGTCCTACAGGAGCCGCCGTGCCCGAAGAAACCGCCATCGATACCCAATCGCAAAACGACGCCCAGGCCTCGTCCGCGACACACAAACCCAGCCTGGGCCGCGTCATCGCCGCGTGGGGGGTCCACGCGTTCACCATCTCGGGTCTCGTGTGGGCGACGCTCGCCCTGTTCGCGATCCTCAACAACAACATCCCCATGATGTGGCTGTGGCTCGTCATCGCCCTGGTCGTGGACGGCGTCGACGGCACCCTCGCCCGCAAGGTCGGCGTGCGCGACGCCATCCCATGGTTCGACGGCGGCGTCGTCGACAACCTCGTCGACTACCTGACGTGGACCTTCCTGCCCGCACTGTTCATGGCGCTGCACCTGCCCTTCGGCCCGCAGCCCGTGCCGGTCGTCATGATGATCGTCATCATCGTCTCCTCCCTGTTCTGCTACGCGAACGACGGCGAAAAATCCAACGACAACTACTTCGTGGGCTTCCCCGCCGCGTGGAACTGCGTCGCGATCGTCATGTACGTCCTGCAGACCCCCGCGTGGGTGAACATCGCGGCGACGATCTTCCTCGCGATCATGACGCTCGTCCCGCTGCACTACACGCATCCCGCGCGCGTCAAGCGCTTCCAGATCCCCAACATCGTCGGCGCCGCCGCGTGGATCGTCGCCTGCGCGTACCTGGTCGTCATCTACCCGGTCCAGCCCCTGTGGACGCTCATCCTTTTCTGGGTCGGCGGCGGCTGGTTCATGGTCGCGGGCTTTATCCGCACGGCCACCGGCGAGGACAAGTAGCTCCCGCCCCACGATCACCGACGAACACCCCCGGGCCTGGCGCTCGGGGGATGTTTGTTATGCGAGCCTCGTTCGGGCGGCGACGAGGCCGGGGCGGGGTGGTGCCCGCGGCCGGCGACGAGGCCGGGGCGGGCGTGCGGCGAGGCGGCGCTCCGCCCGTGCTCCGCCCGTGCTCCGCCCGTGCGGAGCAACCGAGGTCACGGGAATCGGCGTTACGAGAGCTCCGCGAGGCCTTTCTTGACGGCCCGGTCGCGCTGGTAGCGGAAGACCTCCAGGAAGATGCCGCCGAAGAAAATCAGGGCGATGGCGGTCCACACGCCCGGGGGAGCGTGGCGCCCGTACATGAGGAAGTACACGTAGGGGGCCAGGAAGGTGACGGCGGCGGTAACGGCGCCGACGATGCGGTGCCAGAGTTTTTGTCCGGCGACCATTTCGATGAGGCCCCACGTGTAGGGGATGGCGGTGATCATGTCGATGGCCCACAGGATGCGCCAGTCGCCCCGGAAGTGCGGGACGTACATGACGGGCACGGCCCGCGCCATCGAGTACACGAGGACGACGACGTAGGCGATGAACTTGGGGTTGCGGCACAGCTTGAGGAAAGCGGAGCGTTCGATGATGGAGGCGCCGACGGCGCGCGAGGCGCGGGTGGCGTGCGAGGCGGTGGAGAGCGTATCGAGGCCGGCCATGGCAACCCGCATGAAGGCGCGTTGCTCGTCGGTGCCGTCCGCCCACGCCTCGAGCAGCGTGAGGGGGGACAGCGCGATGGGCGTGTAACCGCCGGAGGGGACGCCGGCCTCGTGAATGACGTCGGAGCCGAGGGCCTCGCGCAGGCGCGGCAGCTGGTCGGTGGGGATCTCCGCAATCCACAGGCGCACGCGGCGTTGGATGGCGTCGTGGAGCTCGTGGGAGAGCGCGTGGCCGGCGGCGGAGTGAGGGGAGAATCCTTCGGCGGCGATGTCGGTGAGGGCGCCGGGCTGCTCGACGATGCGCGTCGTTAGGTCGCCGGCGCGGTCGACGCCGGAGATGGAGATGATGGTGGCGACATCCCACTGGTAGGTGCGCGCGATCTCGATGTCGAGGATCGAGCGCAGCGTGATGAGGGATGCTGTCTCGCTCACGGTTAGCCTCTCGGTTGGGGGTTGTCCACTCAATTGTGCCTGACTGAGCGGTCGGAATGCGCGCCCACGCGGGAATCGTTGCAGCCGTAGAATCGACGCATGGCGAAACGACGGATTGACACGGCCCGTGGGATGGAGGCGCTGCGCGCGTGGCGCGAGGCGGTTGAGCGGGGCGGGGAGGCGCCGCGCCCCGTGGTCCTGACGGCCGTGCGCTTCACGCTCGAGGAGCTGGGGGCGCTGCACCCGGGCCGGTCGGTGGAGGTGCGCGTGCCGCCCGCGGGCGCGGTGCAGATCCTGCCCGGGACGACGCATCGTCGTGGGACGCCGCCCGCCGTCGTGGAGACGGACGCGCGCACGTGGCTGTCGCTGGCGTGCGGGCTTCTCACGTGGGACGAGGCCGTGGCGGGCTCGCTGGTGAGCGCCTCGGGTGAGCGCACGGACCTGGGACCCCTCCTGCCGCTCGTGTGAGGGCAGGGGAGGGGGCCGGGGTCTCAGGCCTCCAGCTGGGGTGCGCCGAAGCGCGCGGCGATCTTGGGAGCCAGGTACTTCTGGGAGCCCTTGTAGGCGTAGCGCTGGGCGACGGCGGCGAGGGCGGCGGAGGTGGCCGCGAAGATGACCAGCGAGGTCAGGGTGACGTCGTCAGCATCTTCGGCGGGAACGGGGCGCTTGGTGGTGATCTTCCAGCCGGTTTCAAAGATCTTGGAGGCCAAGAAGGCTGCTCCGGCGATGACGGCGGTCGTGGCGACCTTTTCGATGATGGCGGAATCCATGGATGTCTCCTGGCGTCAGTCTGATTGTCCCCGCGCGTGCGCGCGTGCTTCCATGATGCCCCACACGGCCCTCTTGTGCGAGGCCCACGGGTCCGCTGCCCTATGCTTGAGAGGTAGTGTCCCCGTCCGAAGGATTCCTCATGGCTCGCGCCCGCCTACTTTTCGCGCTCTCGGCCCTCGTGGCTGCCTCCACGACCGTCGCGGCCTGCTCGCCGTCGGTGTCGTCGAGCGCCCCGCAGGATCCTTTCGCGGCCCCGATCGTGCCCGGCCAGAGCGCGCGCGCCTCGGCGGCCTCCGGCGGGGGGCACGGAACGATTGACGCCCCAACCCCGCGCAGCGGGTCCGGCACGGTGACGGTGGCGCTCGTGGGCGGCGCCCAGTTGCCCACCGAGACGGCGCAGGAGTTCACGAAGGCCACGGGCTTCACGGTCGCCGTCGTCCCCGTCGACGGCGTGAACGCGGTGGCGAAGGCCGAGGCAGATGTCGTGCTGGGCCTGGACGGCGCGGACGCGCTGCAGGCGAGCGCGGCGGGCACGGTCGCGGACGCCGCGCCCCAGGACACGACGACGCTGGCGGGGACGGCGGTCGACGGGGCCCCCGCGGCGGTGGCTTACGGCCGCGACGACGTGTGCGTCATCGCGGACAAGTCGTGGATGAGCGCCAACAACCGCCCGCTGCCGACGTCCTTCGCGGATCTGTCGTCCCCGCGCGTGCGCGCCCTCCTCGCGGTGCCCGACCCGGCCTCGTCGTCGGTGGGCCGCGCCTTCGTGCAGGAGGCGGCCTCGCAGACCGGCGAGGGCCTTGGAACCTTCGTGCAGTCCATGAGCCCGCGCGTGGACGCCACCCTGGGGGCGGCGATCGGCGCGTGGACGGCAGGCGACCGCGTCTCCGACGCCTACCTGTCCGAGGTCGTGGGTAGCGCGTCGGGCGCGTCGGGCGCCTACCCGCTCGTGGTCGCGCCCAGGTCCCTGGCCGCGGCGGCCGCGACGAATACGGGCGCCGATTCGTTCGGGGCGCCGGTGTCCTCTACCTGCATCGCCCGCATCATGTATGCGGCCGCGACGAAGGCGCCCGCCAGCGACGGCGCCGAGTCCCTCATCGCGTGGCTCCAGGGCGAGACCGCGCAACGTTCCCTGGCGACCACGGGCGCCGCGTACCCGATCGACGGGGTCCTCGCGGCGGATACGAAGGCCTCGTGGCTCATGGGAATCACCGGCGACGCCGTTGTCGCGGACGAGACGATGGGCTCCCTGGACGCGATGAACGCGTGGCTGGCGACGTGGAGCTCGGCCCTCGCCGCCCCCGCTCCGGCGCCCACGACCGACCCGACGCCGGAACCCACGACCGAACCGCAGGCGAGCCCCGCCGCCGACCCCGCGCAGGACGAGGCCGGGGCGACAGGCGACGATGCCGCGGACTCCGACGACGACGAGTAGGCACCGCGCTGACGAGGCAACGCCCTGCGTGTCGGCCCATCCGTTCGCGGGCGTGCGGCGCGCGCCTAGTCGCGCAGCATCGAGGGGCTGACCCGGCACTCGTCGCCGAGGCGCATGGGCGCGATGAGGCCCCTGTCGCGCAGCTCGCGCAGGCGCGGGACCGTGCGTTCGACGACCTTCCACGGGTCGATCGTGTTGAGGTAGATGCGGGTGCCGCCCTCGAAGCCTGCCAGGGTGGAGATGCGCCACTTGAGGAGGATCCTCCAGCGCATGGGCGTGGACACGGTCGGCGGGCGGTGGTACCACTCCTCGTTGGCGGGCACCTCCGCCCCGGTCGCGGCGTGCGCGGCGTGCAGGATGTCCGAGATGCCGGCCATGGCCTCGTCGCTGACCTCCCACGGGTTGCGCGGCGAATGCAGCGGCCAGATCGCGATTCCCGGGAAGCGGTGGCCGAATCCGGCCAGGGCGACGGCGTGCTCGTTCTGGGCGATCAGGAGCTTGCGGGTGGCAGCGACCGTGAAAATCTGGTCGTAGATGTCGGGCTGGGCGCGCAGGCGCTCGAGCTCGGCCTCGGTCTGGACTGCCAGGTCGTCGATGGCGACCAGCTGCTTGTGGAGGTGATCGAAGGAGGCGCCGGCGGGGCGCAGCCAGTTCTGGAACGTCGCCACGTAGCGCACGGCGGGGTTGAGGTCGTACAGGTCGCGCATGGAACGCGCCGTGTAGGCGGTGTACTGCGCGTGTTCCTCGGGCGTGAGGGTGCCCGACCCGGCGAGCTGGTGTGCCTCGGTGGCGCCGTCGACGAAGTGGCGCTTCGCGACGATCAGGTCGTGCCCTCCGGAGAAGAAGCCGTTGGCGGCCTGGAGGCGCGCGGTTTCGCTGGTGGCGGCGAACTCGCCTTCGCTCATGCCCGAGGCCAGCATGCGGGCTCGCACGACGTTCATGACGTGCTCGTAGCCGGCGTCCGAGGCCAGGTAGCGGGCCATGCGGTGGCGGTCGTTCTCGGAGGGGACGTGCCCGTGGTTGAGGTGCCAGTAGTTGTAGGAGACGATCTCGAAGAGGTTGGGGATGCGCCGAAACTCGGCGACCGTGTCGCTCAGCTTGTCGGCGCCAAGGGCGTCCAGCTGCTCCCACGTCCCGTCGTCGTGGCGCACGAGGCGGGACTTTTCGGGCGGTGTCTCCAGGTAGCGTTTGGAGCAGAATGCGCAGTGGCGCCCGTGCGCCTCGTGGTCGATGGGGTCGTGGTCGGCGCGGGGTGCGGCGAGCGGGCGGTTTCCGCGCCCCGGGACGGTCCAGACTTCCGTGCCGGTGAGCAGGTTCTGCTGTTTGACGGTGCCGTCGGCGAGTCGCACGATGGCGCGGTCGGCGCGGGTGAGCTTCGATGCCATGTCTTCATCGTACCTGTCGTCAGAGTCTGTTCATGGTTGCGGGGTGCGATCCGGTGCGCCCGGCTTCTCCCTGGTCGAGCGCGTCGATGCGGGCTTGTTGGTCGGGGCTCAGGGTGAAGGAGAAGGCGTCGATGTTGGTGGCCATGCGCTGGCGGCTCAGGGTCTTGGGGAAGACGACGTGGCCGCGGTCGATGGCCCATCGTATGGCTACCTGGGCGGCGCTCACTCCCAGCTCTGCGCCGATGGCGCGCAGGGTTGGGTCGGTGATGGCGCGCCCGCGTGCCAGGGGGGACCAGGCTTCGAAGACCATGCCGAGCTCGTGCGCGTAGGCGCGCAGCTCGGCGTTGGGGAGGAAGGGGTGGGCTTCGACCTGGAGGACGTGGGGGGTGACGGTGGCGATGGCGCGGACGGCGTCCACGTGCTCGCGCTCGTAGTTCGACAGGCCGATCGCGCGTGCGCCGCCGGCGTTGAAGGCGTCTTCGAGGGCTGGCCAGGGCAGGGTGACGTCGCCCCCGTAGAGGGTGGGCAGGGGCCAGTGGACGAGGAGCAGGTCGACGTGGTCGGTGCGTAGCTCCTCCAGCGAGTGGGCGATGGATGCCGCAGCGCGTTCGGGTTCGTGGTTGGAGTTGTCGATCTTGGTGGTGAGGAAAATCTGTTCGCGAGGGATGCCGGATGCTTCGAGCGCGGCCCCGACCTCGGCCTCGTTGCCGTACATCTGCGCGGTGTCGATGTGGCGGTATCCGATCTCGAGCGCGCGGCTGACGGCATCGTAGGCGTCCTCGGGCGCGACCTTGTAGGTGCCGAAGCCGAGTACTGGGATCGGGGAACCCGTGGGGAGAGTGAGGGTGGGGATGGGGGACGAGGCCGGGGCTGGGTCGGCGGGGAAAGGAACGTTCATCGGTGAATCCTCCTGATCGTCTCCAGTGTAGCGTCCCGGGAGGTCGGCGCGTTTTCTCGTTCGGGCTGGCCGCAGGGCGGTGGGGATGAAGGCGCGTCAGTGCCGACATGTATGGTGGGGCACGCGGGTTGTCCGACGCGTGAGAGCAAAGTCTCAGCTAGTGAGATTTTGTGCTGTCAAATATCGCAGTCTCGATTGTTGAAATTGTGGGGAGGGGTCGAATTTAGCGGTTTTGAGTGTGTCGTGGCGGCGAGTGTGAGGACTCTGACCGCTTGACTTATAAAACATTGCAATATGACTGGAAAACTGCTCACCGTCGTCTGCAACATGGTTGGCACTTTTATTGGACCGTCGGTCGATAGTGTCGATATTTCCCGGAATGACAAGGGGTCTGACCTAACCATCCGGTAGGGTTTTTGTTAGGTAACCCACCGTGATTTGTTCGCTCCACGTGGCACTTTGGCGTAGGATAGATACTGTTCAACCACGATCGCCACCACGTCACGACAACGAACGGAGAGTTATGTCGGTTCGCAATGCACTGCTGGCACTCGTCGCGCAGCAGCCCGCGGGTGTCTACCGTCTGAAGCAGATGTTCGAGGAGCAGACGTGTGGAGCCTGGCCGCTCAACATCGGCCAGGTCTACCAGACGATGCAGCGCCTCGAGCGCGACGGCCAGGTCGTGTCTCACGCCGAGACCAACGCGGGCCGCGATTCTGAAGTCTTTGAGCTGACCGATGCCGGTCGCGATGTTCTCACCGCCTGGTGGTCCACTCCGGTCCCGCGTGAGCATCCCGAGCGCGATGAGCTCGTCATGAAGCTCGCTGTGGCCGCCGCCGATCCGACGGTCGACGTTGAGGCCATGATCCAGACCCAGCGTCGCTCCACCCTGGGCTCCCTGCGCGACGTCACCCGCCTGAAGGCCTCTGCCGACGAGGGCGAGCTAGCGTGGAAGCTCATCCTTGAGCGTCACATCTTCGACCTCGAGGCCGAGCTCAACTGGCTTGACCACATCGAGTCCGGCGCGGTCTCCGAGGCCGCTCGCCGTGCGGCCTTCGCCGCGGCGAAGGGTCGCTTGATGAACTGGGCCCAGGCTGAGGCTGGCATTTCGGAGCGCGCCGGGGTGCGATGAGCCAGCCTGCGCCGCTACCGATCAGGATGACCGGCGTCGGACATGAGTTCGGCGCAAACGGCGTCCGAGTGAGAGCGCTCGACGGGATCGACCTTGAGGTCGCGCCCGGCGAGCTTCTCGCTGTTATGGGACCGTCCGGATCCGGTAAGTCGACGCTGCTGTCGATCGCCGGCGGACTCGAGCGCCCCACGCACGGGAGCGTCTACGTCAACGGCGTCGACCTGGCGACGCTCGATAGCGTGCACCGTGCAGAGGTGCGCCGCCGCTCGATCGGGTACGTCTTCCAGGACTACAACCTGATTCCCTCGCTGTCGGCGCTCGAAAACGTTGAAATGCCGCTCCAGCTCGACGGAGTGAGCCCCTCGAAGGTGCGCGAGGCCGCCATGGCCGCCCTCGAAGAGGTCGGCGTCGCCGAACTTGCTGACCGCTTCCCAGAAAGACTCTCGGGAGGCCAGCGTCAGCGCGTCGCTATCGCGCGCGGACTGGTCGGTAACCGCTCGGTCATTCTTGCCGACGAGCCTACCGGCGCGTTGGATTCTCACACTGGCGAACAGATCATGTTGGTGTTGCGTGACCACATTGATGCGGGTGCAGCCGGTATCCTCGTGACTCATGAGGCCAGAATGGCCGCATGGGCAGACCGGACAGTCTTCCTGCGTGACGGTCGCATCGTCGACCGCTCGCGCGGGGACTCACTGAGGGACCTGCTGGCAGACACAGCACCAGGGATTTAATGAGTCGACTCAGCACACGGATGAGGCGATGGGGAGTGGTACTCCGCATCGCCTCTCGTGATGCGCGCCAGAGTTTCGGGCGGACTCTCACCGCTGTCATCCTGATCTCCCTGCCGATCATCGTCGCGATCGGCTCGATCACCTTCTGGGATGTCACGACTTCCCAGCGGTACCAGGCCTCGTCCTGGCTGGGCCACACCTCCGACGTTCAGGCGGTGACCCTCCGTCGCTCATCGACCGCCCTCGATCAAGACATCACCGCCGACGTACTCTCGAAGACGGCCTCGGACGACGAAATCGACGTCACCATGGAGACCCTCACGAACTGGGTCCCCGACGGCGACCATCTTATCGCCGTCGATACCCTGTACCAGCTGCACGTCACAGCCCCCGATGGGACAGGCTTCACGGTTGACTCGGGCACTCAGACAGCATCTCTGGACGCCCCCCGAGTCGCGGCGGGCGGACGACACGGCGGCCTCGCCGCCAACCATGCCGTCCTCTCTGACGACGTCGCGCGCGCCCTCGGCGTGCAGGTCGGGGACACCGTCAGCCTGACGCTCACGGTCGCCAAGGAACGAACAACCCAGGACCTCGAAGGCTCCGCCGTCATCGACGCCATCATCGGTGGCAGCAGCCGGGCGATCATAGGCGACGGCACGCTCGACATCGATCGCCTCGCGGTGGCCGGGCGCACCCAGACGGCCTGGTACGTGACGGGTCCCGTCCCCGTCTCGTGGGACAAGGTCCGCGAGATCAACGCCTCCGGTTTCTCGGTCGTCTCGCGCCATGTCTTGGCCAGCCCGCCGGACGCCTCTGCCCTGCCCGCACAGATCGCCCAATACGAGCTACCTCAGCCCCCGCTGACCTCGAACCCGTGGCAATACCTGCTCCTGGTCGCCGGGATCCTCCTCATCCTCACAGAGATGATCCTGCTCATCTCGCCCCTGTACACGGTCGCCCAGCGCTCCGTCATGCGTACCGCCGCGATGATCGTCGCCAACGGTGGCGACCGCTCGGATGGGCGTCGCCTGACGATCGCCCACGGCCTCGTCATCGGCGGGTATTCCGCCGTGTTCTCGGTCGTCCTGTCCGCCGCCGCCATGGTCGGCGTCGGCCTGTGGTCCGGCCTCGGCATCGGTATCGTCCCCTGGTGGCCCCTCGGACTGTCGGTGCTGCTGCCGATCCTCCTGTCCCTCATGGCTTCCGTCTCCCCGGCGCACACCTCCTCCCACATCGACACCTCCGCCGTGATCGGCGGGCGCGTGTGGGAGCCCTCCCGCCTGGTTCGCCGCCGCATGATCTACCCGATCTCGCTCCTGGCGGGTCTCCCACTGCTGGGCGTGGCCGCGTGGCGCGGCTCGGTGCTCGCGCTCGTGCTCGGCGTCGCCCTCCTAGAAATCGGCCTCATCGGCTCGATTCCCTACATCTTCACCCGCTGGCGCGCCCCCAACCGTCGGGCCTCAATGAGCATGCGCCTGGCGCTGCGCGACGCGGTCCGCAACGGGCACCGCACGTTCCCCGCCATGGCCTCGATCCTGACGACCGTCTTCGTCGCCTGCGCCCTGCTGATTACGCTCTCCTCCTCGAACGAGGCCGGCTGGAACTCGCGCCCCCACGTGGGCCAGCGCGGACAGATCTTCGTCTCGACGCTGGACAAGACGGACTCGGTGACCCGCTCGAACACCCTCATGCGCTCCGCGACCCAGGCCGTCGACGCCGAACGGACCGTCACCTCGGAGGCGACCCTGCGCGGCATGGCGTGGAATAGCGGCCCAGGCGGCCCTGAGACGATGGTCGAGGCAGTGTCCCCGATCACCGGCAAGACGTTCACGCAGCGGCCAGATATGGCCCCGATGGCGGAGCTGGACGTCGCCTACATCGTCGACGACGGCACCTACCTGCGTCAGGCCGGCTACCTCAAGGAGGCCGACATGGTGCGTGCGCTGGCCACCCTCAACGCCGGCGGCGTGCTCGTCCCCGACCCCGATCTGATCAACGGCGCGGGGCAGGTGCAGCTGCGAAGCCTCGACATGGCGGACATTGCGGCGGCCAGGGCTCAGGGCGTCAGTGACAGCGCCCTGCCCGACGCGCGCGTCCTGCGTTCCCAGACTTTTGCGGCCTCCCCGCTCACCCGCGTCAACGTCATGGTCCTGTCCCCGGCCGCGGCCACGGCTCTCAGGCTCAACTCGGTGCCCCTGGGCCAGCTCCTCACGGTCAACAAGCCCGTGAACACGGTGGATGCGCCGGCCTTCCAGGCGACCATCGCCCGTCAGGTCCCGGGGGCCTCGGCCCAGGTCATCACGCCGACCATGCGCTCCATCGTGTTGCCCTACGTCGCGGCCCTGATCGCGATCGTCGCTGCGGCGGCCACGGTCGCCCTCGTCGTGGCGCTCTCGGCCTCCGACATGCGCCCCGACCTCGACACCCTGGACGCGATCGGTGCGGCCCCCGCCATGCGCCGCCACGTCACGACGTGGCAGGGCGTCGTCTTGGCCCTCAACGCGATCCCCACAGCGGTCCTCTCCGGTCTGATCGTCGGCGTTCTCGCCGTGATCACCCTCGCCCGTTCGGGCATTTTTGGGACCCTGGTGACCCTCACGCCGGTCATTCCGTGGGGTGCCCTCCTCGGCATGCTGATCGGGATGCCGCTCCTGTGCGCGCTCGTCGCGATCGTCCTGACCCCCCGCCACCAGAATCGTATCCGGCGCATCAACTAGGCAGCGCCGATGAGTGAAGCACCCGACACGGTCGTCATCCCGCCCGGCGCCCTGGCCTCGGCCAGCGTGCGCGTCGACACGTGGCTGTGGGCGACCCGCCAGCTCAAGTCCCGCTCACAGGCCACCGCCGCCGTGCGCGCCGGGCACGTGCGTGTTAACGGTGAGCCCGTGAAGGCCGCCTACAAAGTGCGCGTGGGCGACGAGGTGCGCCTGCGCATCGAGGGTTTTGATCGAGTCCTTGGCGTCGTCCTGCTGCTGGCCAAGCGCGTGTCCTACCCCCAGGCGCGCACCGCCTACGACGACCGCACGCCCGAGCGGCCCCGCGTGCACATCCCCATCGCGATGCGCGAGAGGGGGAGCGGGCGCCCCACGAAGAAGGAGCGCCGGGAGCTGGATCGGCTGCGCGGCTACGACTCGCACGAGCACTACTGATGCCCTCCGGCCTGTCTCGGCCTACACGTTCGGGTAGTAATCGCTGATCGACAGGGCGTAGTTTGCGCCCCAGTTCTTCTGGTACTTCGTCTCGAACTGGGCGGTGCCGTGGCCCTGTGCGTCGAACGTCATGGTGACGGTCTCGGTCGTTTTGAAATCCGGCGAGAAGTGGGGGTTGCCCTCGTCAGTCTTGAAGTATGTGGTGATGGTCATATCGAACGAGCTGAACTCGGGGAGCCTCTTGATGAGGTCTTCGTTCACGATGGCCACGTCGATGGTGCACGCGAACGCGGTGCTGTCCGCGGTAGGGCTGCAGGAGTAGTCGCTGAATTCGATGTTCTTGAAGATTTTGTACTGTGCGATGACGGAGGCGGTCGCGACGTTGCCCGGGCACGTCGCGTCGACGGCGGAGCGCTGCTCGGGTGTGGCCCGCAGGTATTCCTTGTAGTGGCGGGCGATGCGCTCCCTCATCGTCGGTGCGATCAGATTGCACCAGTGCGTCGCGTAGAAGTCGTTGGCCTCCTGGCGCGTCTGCGCGGCCTCGGAGCGCACGGCGTGCACCTCCCTGGCCCGCATGACGGCGAGTGTCGTCATCGTAGCGGCCACGAGCCCCAGGACGATGGTGATGACGAGAAGGATCACGTGGGCGGGCCCGAGGCGCTTCTTCGCGGCGGCGCGCGGCGTCGCCGCTTTCTTCCGGGCGTTCATCGGAAGAGCTCCTTGACTTTCTGGAGGTAGGTCTGTGCGTCTGTGACCTCCTGCTCGGCGCGCTGGTGCTGCGTGCCGAGCGTCGAGTACGTCTGCGCGGCGATGATCGCGCTGACGGCGAAGAACAGGGACAGAACCATCAGGACGACCGGCAGGCGCGTGAGCCTCCTGGGGGCGGGCGGCTGCGGGATAGGGGGTTGAGCGGCGCCCTCAGTCCGGGGCCGGGGGGACGAGGCCGTGGCCGCGATGGGAGGTGCCGGGATGGGGGCGGCAGCCTCGTGGGCCGCCCTCCGACTCGTGGCGATGGCCGCGGGCGGGCCGGAAATCGGGGCGCCGACGCCGCTCGTGTGCCGATACTGCTCGGTCCACCGGGCGCCGTCCCACCAGCGCTGGCGGGGGTGACCCTGAGGGTCGGGGTACCAGCCGGGCACGGGTGTCGTCACGGGAGTTCCTTGAGGGGTCTAGTCGTTGGGGAAGAAGGAGGTTACCGGAACCTTGTAGAAATCGCCCCACGCGCTGTCGTAACTCGTCTCGAACTCGACGGTGGTGCTGCCCGATGGGGGAACCGTCACCGTGACGACGTCGGGGGTCGAATGCGCGGGGATTATGAAGCCCTGTGAGGTGCCAACCTCGAGGGAGAGCTTCACCGTCGTATTCGAGTAGTTGGCCAGGGAGGGGACCTTCTCGGTCTTCGTGGTCACCGTTCCCGTGCAGGAGACCGCGGTGTTGTCCTTGATGGTCTTGCACTCGATTGAGGCGGTGAACATGTCCGCGGCCCGGTAGGTGCTCACCATGTAGGCGGCGTTGACGCGCCCGGGGCATTCGGCGTCGACGGCGTCGCGCATCTCTTGCTCGAACGCGCGGTACTCCCCGTAGATCTGATCGATGCGGGGGACGTTGTCCGGCGTGACCTTGGCGCACCACGAGGAGACGCGAATCGACTGGGCCTGGGCGGTGACGCGCTCGGCTTCCGCGTTCATCTGCCGGGCCTGGTAGAAGCGCAGCCCCGCCAGAGCGCCGAATACGGCCGTGATGGCTGCCATGGCGACGGCAATGATGGCGAGGACCTTGTTCAGGGGCGTCATGCCCTTCTTGGCGGCCGCGTTGGCGGCATTCACTGTGCTCACTTCGAGTCTCCCTGTACCGATTGCAGGTCCTCATTCGCCTGGTTCAGCGTCTGTTCAGCCTGCTTGTACTCCTTGTTGGCGGAGAGGAACAGGCTGGTTGTCGCAATCGCGCCGACGGTGAAGGCCGCGATGAGCAGCGACAGGATGACGGTGGTCGCGAGCTGCTTGGCCGGGGCCTTGGGCCGCGCATGGGGAACCGAGCCGTCGGTGGGCGCCGCGTCCCGGTACCCCGCGTCGTAGGTGGGCGCCGCGTCCTGGAACCCCGTGTACGCCTGGTCCGCCTCGCTGTAGGAGTCGGCGCCGTAGTCCTGCACGGTGTCGTCTGGGAGGTAGTCGTCGGTCCAGGAGTATCCGTCCCACCAGCGCAGCTGGGCGGTTCCGGCGGGGTCTGGGTACCATCCTTCGACGGGGTTACTCACGGTGGACTCCTTTCGCGCTATCCCGCTATTTTAGGGGAATTTGCGTGCGGACGGGAGGGGTGGGGTGATTGTTTGGGGGTCACATGTTGGAGGGCCACCAGGAGACCATGGAGGCGCCGCATTCGGTCTTATCCGACATGTTCGGATCGTAGGGAACCGAGATCGTGAAGGTGGCGGGCGTGCCGGGGGTCAGCGTCGTGTTGGTGGTTGCCTGGTAGGGGGTGGAGGAGTTGAAAGCGGTGTTCTTCTCGAGGGTGTATCCGACGATGGTGACGTCCAGGGGGCCCAGGGAGTTGACGGCGCTGGAGGACTTGACGGTCAGCGTGCCGGTGACCGTGGTCGTGACCTTGTCGGTCGTGCACTCGCCGATCGCGATGGCGAAGTCAGCGTCCGAGAGGGTGCGCTGGGCGTTGGCGAGCGTCTCCTTCTCGGCGCACTCGGTGTGGATGGTGTCCTTGACGGCCTGCGTCGCGGAGTCGTAGGACTTGATCGCGTCGCGGATCGATGAGGAGGACTCGCGCGTCACGGAATTGCACCATTCTTTGGCCTCACGCTGGACGTTGGCTGCGTCGAGTCGCGTCTTGGCCTCGGTGATCTGCTTGTCGAGCGCGGCCTTGTCGGACTGAGCCTGGGCGGCCTGCTCGTCGTAGCCTGCCGCCGAGTGGGTGCGCCAGACGTTGATACCGCCCACCACCGCGGAGAGGACGATGAAGATGACGGCGAGGATGGCGCCGGCGACGGTCGCTGCGCGCAGGGGGGCGGGGGCGGCGCTCACTTCTGGGCCTCCTCGATCTGTCGGTTGATGTCGTCGAGCGTGGACTGGGCGGTGTCGAGCTCCTGCTGTGCGATGCGGGCGCGTTCCTTCGCCTCGTCGTGGACGCGGCCGCTGGCCCCCAGGTGGGACCATGCGACGACGAGGACAACGATGAAGATGACGACGAGCGACCACGAGGCGACCGCGCCGAGGGTCCACGTGAGGGTACCCGAGCGCGCGGGTTCGTCCCGCGTGGGCTGAGGTTCCACACGGGCGGGGGACGAGGCGTGGGTGGCCCCGTCGCCTGCCGCGGGCGTCGGTGCGGGGGTGTGTTCCAGCTGGTCGGTCTCTCCCGGCGAGGTTAGGGCCTCGCCGGGAGAGGGATCCGGGGCAGCGTGGGCCGAGGAAGTCGGCTCCATGTAGGGTTCGACGTAGTCGGTCCAGGCCTGTCCGTCCCACCAGCGCAGGTGCGGGGCACCGTTCGGGTCCGGGTACCAGCCTTCCGCGGGCTCACTCATCGCGGCTCTCTTTCCCTGGTCGAATAAAATCGTTTGCTCGGTCAGGAATTCTAGTCGCCCGACGGATGGTGGGCAACTATCGGGTCAGAGGCCCTTGGGCCAGAGGCTGGTGGCTCGGAATGCGCACGAACCTGTTGTCAGTCCGCCGGAGGGTAGGGTCTGCGTGAATGTCCCCTTGCCTCCGGCCGGAATGGTGAAGGACGCGGTGCCGGCGGGGGTGTCGGAGTCGGAAGGCTCGCCCGGTGTGAGGAAGATGTTGACCGTGACGTTCATCGGCCCGAGGTTGCTCAGCGTCGTGTCGGTGATGGTCAGCTCTCCCGTCATCGTCACGTTGCTGCCCGATAGGGTGCAATCCGTCACCTGGCCTTTGAATGCGGGGCTTGGCGCGTCGCGGAACGCCTCCGCGAACTCCTTCTTCTTCGGGCATGCCTTCGCGATCGCCGCGAGCTCGTCGGCGGGCTTGAAGTTCAGGGCAGTGGCATTGTTGAGCAGGTCCACGAACCCGGAGTCGGCCTCAGTGAAGCCGTCGCACCACTTGTTGGCTGCCTTGTTGCTCTTCGCGGCCGTGATCTGCGTGCGCACGCTCGCCGTTTCGGTGTCGGTGTCCTTCTTCTCGTTACGCAGCGACTCGGCGTTGGACCGGGCTTCCTCAGCCTGGGCGGAACGCGAATGCGCGCCGAAGCCCATGAGGACGCTGGCGAGCAGGAGACACACGGCCAGGGCCGCGCCGACGAACGTCATGATCTTGAATGCCATGGAGGATGAGCCGGTCTTGGCTGCCGGCATCGGAACGTAGCTCACTTCTGTGCCTCCTCGAGTTCCTTCTTTGCCTGATCAAGGTCGGACTTGGCCTGATCGAGTTCTTGCTGCGCGCTCGTCTGCTCGGATTCGGCATCGGAGAGCTCGTGACCCGCCTTCGCGAAGAGCATTCCGGTGTACACGGCGGTCACGGCGAAGACGACGGTGAGCGCCCACGCGACGGCCGTCCCGATGCGCCACCCCTTCCCGGAGCTCGAGCTCGTGGAAGCCGCGGGCGCCGTCGCGCCGGACATGCCGGTGTCCGACTGTCCGAAGCTCGGGGTCGTCCCCGACGCGTGGTATGGGTCGGCGGACACGGTCGGTGCTTGCTGGGCGGAGGGCATGTGCGGGCCGGGAGCGGGGGCCGCCTGCTGGGCGGGCAGGCCCTGCTGAGCCGGCGCATTGTGCTGGGCGGGCAGGCCCGGCTGAGCCGGCGCATTGTGCTGGGTGGGGAAGCCCTGCTGCGGCGCGGCGCCGGGCATGGGCTGGTACTGGTCGAGCCACATGCCGCCGTTCCACCAGCGCAAACGCTGGGTACCTGCGGGATCTGGATACCATCCGGGTGCTGGTTGAGACATGACCATCCTTTCAGTTTCTGGTTGCAGTCTATACCTATCCCGTGAGACTTATAACGTGTTGATTACTCCGGTCCTCACGCTCGCAGATGTGGGTGACAGGTACCCTGAAAGGTATGGCTGCTCTCTTCTCGTCGTCGCCCCTACTCGCGCTGTTTGTCGTTGTCGCGTTGGGGGCGGCGATCGGGGCGATCAGGATTGGGCCGCTGCGTTTCGGAGCAGCCGGTGCGCTGTTTGTCGGCCTCGCGGTGTCGGCCATTCACCCCGAGGTCGTCAGCACCCACATGTCGATCGTCCAGCCGATGGGCCTGGCCTTCTTCGTGTACTGCGTCGGCATCTCGGCGGGTGCCACATTCTTCCAGGACCTTCGCAAGCAGACGAACCTCCTGGCCCTCACCACGGTCGTGTGCATCGTCGGCGCGGTCATCGCGCTCGTGGGAGGCCGCCTCCTCGGCCTGTCGTCCGGCCTTGCGTCGGGTCTCTTCACGGGCGCCTTGACGGCCGCCCCCGCCCTCGATACGGCCACCCGCCTGACGGGGGATCCGAACGCGGCGGTCGGCTACGCCTTCGGGTATCCGATCGGCGTCATCGGGGGCATCCTCATCGTGACCATCACGGTGACGAGGAAGTGGTTGGGTCCCAAGGACACGCCCTCCCTCGCGGGTGCCTCTCTCGAAGCTGTCAGCGTGCACGTGTCCAAGCGCATCAACACGCGCGACATCGGCGCGTGGCGCGATCAGCGCGTGCGCCTGTCCTACCTGCGTCGCGACGGCCGTACCCGCGTCACAGCTCCAGGCGAGGACCTGCTGCCCGGCGACCATGTCGTCATGGTCGGCGACCCCGCGTCCATCAAGGAGGCTGCGTCCCTCGTCGGCGAGATCCTCGACCACAACCTCGAGGATGACCGCTCCGACCTCGCCTTCGAGCGCATCGTCGTGTCCAACCCCGACGTCGCCGGCCGCAGCGTCTCCGAGCTCAACGTCACCAAGCGCTTCGGCGCCGTCATCACGCGCGTGCGCCGAGGGGACCTGGACCTCCTGGCCCGCGACGACCTCGACCTCCAGCTCGGCGACCACGTCGCCGTCGTCGTCCCCACGGACGAACTCGAGGATATCGCCGAGTGGCTGGGTGACTCCGAGCGCCGCGTTGCCGAGGTGGACGGCATGGCCTTCGGCATCGGCCTCGTCCTGGGCCTGCTGCTCGGTATCGTCTCCTTCCCGCTGCCGGGCGGCCAGGGATTCCAGCTGGGAGCCGCCGCGGGCCCCCTGATCGTCGGCATGCTCCTCGGTGCCCTGCGTCGCACCGGCCCCCTCGTGTGGACCCTGCCCGCCGCCGCGAACCTGACGATCCGACAGATCGGCCTCATGCTCTTCCTCGCCGCCCTCGGCCTGAACGCCGGCCCCCAATTCGCGAGCCTTCTCACTAGCCACGACGGCTGGCGCGCCGCCGTCCTGGCAGCCGTCATGGTCGGCGTGTGCTGTGCTGTTCAGGCCCTCGGCGCGAAGTTTATCGGCCTGTCCTCCGCGCGCGCCGCCGGCGGCATCGCGGGGTTCCTCGGCCAGCCCGCTGTCCTGCAGGCCGCCGACGCCCGCGTCACCGACGAGCGCATCGAGGCGGCCTACGCGACCCTCTTCGCCTTCGCGATCATCATCAAGATCCTGCTCCTGCCGATCATTACGTCCTTCCTGTGAGCGCCGTAGACTAGGGCCATGGCTACCCCCGACTTTGTCCTCGAGCTGCGCCGTCACGTCGGCCACGCGCCCCTGTGGATGCCCGGCACGACCGTCGTTATCGCGCGTCCCGCCCCGGGCTGTGCGGCGATCGACTGGGAGCGCCCCATCGCGCCCGAGGCCGTCGAGGTCCTGTGCGTGCGCCGCTGCGATAATGGGGCCTGGACCCCCGTGACCGGCATCGTCGACCCCGGCGAGGAACCCGCCGTCGCGGCCGCCCGCGAGGCCTGGGAGGAAGCCGACGTGCGCATCGACGTGCGCCGCCTCCTGTCCGTCGAGGTCGTGGGCCCCGTCACCTACGACAACGGGGATGTCACCACCTATCTGGACGTCGCCTTCGCCGCGCAGTGGGTGAGTGGCGAGCCGAGTCCCGCCGACGGCGAAAACAGCGAGACCGCGTTCTTCCGCGGCGACCAGCTTCCGCCCATGAACGACCGCTTCCGCCGCGCCGTCGCCAAGGCGCTGAGCGCCGAGGCCTCCGCCGACTTCCTCACCGCCTGACGGCGCGTGATCCGCGGGTAGGCCCCGGCCTCGTCCCCGCGCGAAAGCGCTTGTGTTTCTGTCAAACCCCTTGCGGGACTGAAGTCCTAGTGATGGAATAGGGGTATGGATACACCTAGCAAGATCGCATACACCGTCACCGCCGACTCCACCGGCGGCCGCGCCGGCACCTCCTCCGTCCCCGCGCTCGGCATCACCCACGTCATGCGCATGCCCAAGGAACTGGGCGGCCCCGGCGACGGCGCCAACCCCGAAGCCCTCTTCGCCATGGGCTACGGCGCCTGCTTCCAGGGCGCCATGGGACTGGCCGCCAAGGAAATGGGCATCGACACCACCGACTCCCTTGTGCGCACCACGATCGGGCTCGGCCCCGAGGGCGACTCCTTCGCCCTGACCGCCGACATCGAGGTGTTCATCCCCGGCGTCGACCTCGACCGCGCCCAGGCCCTCGTCGACCGCGCCCACCAGCTGTGCCCCTACTCCAAAGCCACGCGCGGCAACGTGCCCGTCACCGTCACCGCCGTTGCATCCTTCTGAGGACGCCCGACAGACGACAAGAACCCCGGCCTCGTCGTGGATGAACTGCCTCCCGTTTCTTGGACATCGAAATTGAAGTCCAGGGAATGGGAGGCTTTTCATGTCTGTGGATCTGCGGTTGAGGCATGATCGTTTGCTTCGGGAGCAGGCGGTGGAGATGTTTGAGAGGGGATTTGGCTATCGTTTGACCGCCAAGAGGCTGGGTGTGCCTGCTGAGGCCGTGCGACACTGGCAGAAGACGTACCGCGCAATTGGGAAGGATGGGCTTCTTGCCATGGAAGTAAAGCGGACCAAATACGACTATGAGACCAAGGTCGCCGCAGCCAGGGCCGTGGTTGATGACGGGATGAGTAAACCTGAGGCGATGGTGCGCTTCGGTATTGCGAGCGCGACACCGCTGAAGAATTGGTGCAGGCTGTACCGTGAGGGCGGCGCGCAGGCCCTCATGCCTAAGCCTAAGGGCAGGCCAAAGGGATCAGTACGGGCAGTGCCACCAACGCGTGAGGAGGAACTCGCCGAGCGCGTGCGTAAGCTCGAGGCACAGGTGGCGTACCTAAAAAAATCGATTGCCCTGAAGGCGCAGAGGCGCTCCCAAACCGGGACAAAGCCCTAGCGGTCGCCGAGCTTTCAGGGCGTGGACACGCGGTGGGTGATCTCCTCGAGGCCGCCGGTCTTGCCAGGTCGAGCTACTACTACGCGCTGGCTCACCCCCAGCAGCCAACCAGGGCGTATCTGCGGCCCAAGGTCGCCCAGATCTTTTCGCGAACCCCCAACGGGTGCGGTCACAGGCAGGTAGCCATGTGCCTGCGCGCTGAGGCAGGAGAGCGCATCGCCGACAAGACGGTCTTGAAGATGATGCGTGAGATGGGGCTGCGCTGCGGCATACGCCGCGAGACGAACTACCACAGGTACAACTCCTACAAGGGGGACGTGGGGCAAAGCTTCGACAACATCATCGGCCGCGACTTCACAGCCGATGGGCCCTGGCAGAAAATGGGTACCGATGTCACCGAGTTCAAGCTCTCCTTCGGTAAGGCCTACCTCGCTCCGGTCTACGATTTTGCCAGCAAAGAGATCGTGGCCCACTCCATCTCTATGTGCCCCAACCTCGCCCAGCAACAAGAGATGCTCCAGATGCTCATGGACGCCAAACCAGCAGGGGTCGAGCCGATCTTGCACTCGGACATGGGATGGCAGTACCAGCACGGAACCTACATCAGTGCGCTTGCCGAGAACGGTTTCATCCAGAGCATGTCACGCAAAGGCAACTGCATCGACAACGGTGCCACCGAGCAGGTTTTTGGGCACATCAAGGACGAGTTCTTTCGCGGCCAAGACTGGCAGACCTTCGAGAGCTTCAAAGCCGACCTCGACGCCTACATCACGCACTGGAACACAACAAGACGCCAAGTAAAGCTCAAGGGCCTGACCCCGGCAGAATACCGGGATCAGGCCCTACGGGAAGCCGCATAACGGCTACCATTTAAAGCGTCCAAGTTTCGGGGCGCAGTTCAGGACGAGGTCGGGGTATCTTCATGCGCTCAGGCGTGCCCGTGCGTCAGGCGCTCAGGCGCCGCGCCAGTACGCCGCGAGGGCCTTCGACAGCGTCAGCAGGTCATCGACGTGGCTCATCTCGCGCGCCGAATGCATTGACAGCAGGCCGATACCCACGTCCACCGTCAGGATCCCCAGCCGGGTCGCCGTGATCGGGCCGATCGTCGTGCCGCACGGCATCGCGTTGTTGCCCACGAAACTCTGCGAGGCCACGCCCGCCGCCGCGCACGCCCGATTCCACAGTGCAACGCCCTCGCCGTCCGTCGCGTAACGCTGCTTCGAATTGATCTTGATGACCGGGCCGCGCCCCATCACCGGGCGGTTATCCGGATCGTGATGGCCCGCGTAATTCGGATGCACCGAATGCGCGGCATCCGCGCTCACGCACGAGGAGGCCGCGAGCATGCGTTCGAAGCCATCCTCGTCCCGGCCCAGCGCGGCAGCCGTGCGGCGCAACACCGTCTCCAGAATCGGGCCGGCCGCGCCCGTGCGCGAGCCCGAGCCCACCTCCTCGTGATCGAAGCACATGAACACCACGACATCCCCGCCCGCGGGCGTGCCCTCCGCCGCCAGGCGCTCCAGGGCCACCAGGCCCGGGTGCACGCTCGACAGATTGTCCTGACGCGAGGCCGCCACGAACTGGCCCTTGTCGCCGAAGAAACCGGGGCCCTGGCTGGGGGTCAGGATCAGGTCGAAGGCCGCGACCTGCGACGCGTCCTCCAGGCCCGCCGACTGAGCGACATGCTCCAACACGCTGCCGGTCGGGTTGTCCACCGTCCACACCGGATGCAGGTGCTTCTGCGGATCCAGCTTCAGGCCGACCGGGTTCACGTCGCGATCCAGGTGAATCGCCAGCTGCGGGATACGCGCGATCGGGCCCGTGCGCGCCAACACCACCTCGCCGCTGGTCAGGACCAGGCGGCCCGCCAACGTCAGCTCGCGATCCAGCCACGAGTTCCACATCATCCCGCCGTACACCTCGACGTCGATCTGGCCCCAGCCATCCGGCGTCGTCGACTGCACCGACGGCTTCACCGACAGCGCCGGCGAATCCGTGTGCGCGCCCACGATGCGGAAACCCGCGTCCTCGGCGACCGTCTCGGGCACGAACCACGCGGCCACCGCGCCACCGCGCACCATCACGTGACCGCCCGGGGACGCGTCCCACGCGCCCTTCTCGTCGACGCGCGTAAAGCCGGCGTCCACCAGGCGCTGAGCCACGACCTCGGCCGCGTGATAGGGGGTGGGAGAATCAAGAAGGAAATGCTGATAGTCCACTGCGTTCGCGTGGACCTCATCCAGTTCAAGCTGTGCCATACCCCCATGGTAGGACGCTCCCGGGCAGCTATGCTTGTGCCATGAGCGAGATTCCCTCATACACCCTGAATGACGGCCTGGACGTTCCCGCGATCGCGCTGGGGACCTACAACCTGCGCGGCGCCTCGGGCGTGGCCTCCATGGTGTCCGGCGTCGACGCCGGGTATCGGATGCTGGACAGCGCCTTTAACTACGAGAACGAGGGCGCCCTCGGCGCGGCCGTGCGCCGCTGCGGTGTTCCCCGCGAGGAGCTGCGCCTCGTCTCCAAGCTCCCCGGGCGTCACCAGCGCTACGACGAGGCCGTCTACACCGTCGAAGAATCCCTCATGCGCGCCGGCCTGGACTACTGGGACATGTACCTGATCCACTGGCCCAACCCCAAGCGCGGCCTCTACGTCGAGGCCTACCAAGCCCTGCTGGACGCGCGCGACCGCGGCCTGATCCGCTCCGTCGGCGTGTGTAACTTCCTGCCCGAACACCTCGACCGCGTGCACGCTGAGACCGGCGAGTACCCGAGCGTCAACCAGATCGAGCTGCACCCCTACTTCCCGCAGGCCTCGGCGCTGGCCTACCACGAGCAGATCGGCGTGCGCACCGAGTCGTGGAGCCCGCTGGGCCGCAAGTGGCGCATCGTCGAAGACCCCGCAATCGTCGCCCTGGCCGCCGAGGCGGGCGTGTCCCCGTCACGCCTCATTCTGCGCTGGCACTACCAGCTCGGCGCCCTGCCCCTGCCCAAGTCCGGTCACCCTGAGCGTCAGCGCGAGAACCTCGATATCTTCTCCTTCTCGCTGTCTCCTGAGCAAATGGCGGCGATCGGCGCGCTCGGGCGTCCGGGCGGCCGCCAGGCCGACCAGAACCCGGAGTACTACGAGGAGTTCTGACTGGTTGGGCCGGTGCTTGCAGCGCCGCCTGATCTCCGGCGGTGCTTGCGGCGCCACGGGTTTTCCCGGCGCCTTCGGGTCCGGCCGCCCGCGAGATCGCCACACGCTTTGCTATCGCTCGGAGTGGTCGATCTCGAAGCCCGCCCTGGCCCTTCGGACCCTCCGGCGCCCTCCAAACCAGTGGTGCAGGGTCGCTGACGTGTGGCTCGGTGCGTCGTCTCGGAGCTCGCCCTGGCCCTGCCGCCGCCCACCGGCACCGCGGCCTGCCCGCCCGCTTGCTGTCTATGCCGCGAACTCTGCTCGACACGTCGGCTTGAAGCCCGGCCAGGACCCGTCTCTCCGCATCAATGTCGCACGTAATTCCCCTTCGAGTATTTCAAACGTTGAATTCGCATCGTTGGAATTGCAACGTTTTGGGGCATTCTTTAAAACTGACCGCGTTAAATTACGTGCGACTTATGTTTGGCTCGGGCCCTGCCGATGCCTGCAGGCGTTGGGAGCGGCTCCTTGGCCCCTGAATTCATGAAAATACTCGTTGCGGTGTGGCGTGTACCCGATGAGGTTGAACGTTACCGATGAGGTTGAATGCTCCGGCCCTCCGGCAGCCTCCACGGCGGCGGCGTGGTTGGAATTCGTGATTGAGCTTGTTGCTCGGGGATCGTGCGCCGCTTGGGGAGGAATGACGCTGTATAGCTGCTCGTGCAATGCTGCGCTTACTAGTGCATTGCTTCCTGAACTAGTAGTGGTGTTACGAGCTGCTGTGTACGCGGATAGGTTGTTGCGATCCGGATAGGTTATGAGCATCCGGATAGCTTATTAACCTATCCACGTGGCGATAACCTATCCGGATCGGCGTAACCTATCCGGAACGTGAGCAGCCCGGTCAGTGCCGCCGGGTCAGCCCGGTCGCGCACGTGAGGGGGCCTCACCCCACGCATCACGCGAAGCGCCCGCCCCCGCATCATGCGGGGGCGGGCGGCAACACGAAGAACGCGTGGAGTCCGTGCAGTGCACGCAACCCAAGCAGCGCACGCGCCGAATGCGGTGCACATGACACTAGGGTCGCAAGCAGCGCGTGCTTACTTCTGCTCGAGGGTCACTCGGTACACGTTGGTCTCGCGCAGCTGGAAGCCAGCGCGCTGGTAGAGGCGGTTCGCGGCCTCGCGTGAGGGGCGCGACGTCAGGTCGACGGTGCGCGCGCCGACCTTCTTCGCGTGCTCGATCGCGGCGACCACGAGGGATTGGCCGGCGCCCTGGCCGCGGGCGGCCTCGTCGATGACGACGTCCTCGACCCACGCGCGCACGCCCGTCGGAATCTCGAAGGTGGCCAGCGACAGCATGCCGAGGATCGGGTGATTGCCCTCATCATCGGCCGCGTCGGGGCGGAACACGAAGAGGTGGACGCTGCCCTGGGCGAGGAAGCGCTCAACGTCCGCCTCGCTCATGGGCTTGGCGGAGCGGGACAGCTGGGGGAGGAGGCGCGCCATGGCCTCGTGGAGCTCGGGGGTGGGGGCGGTGATCAGTTCGATGGTCATAATTCTCCTAACGTGAGGTCCAATTGTAACTGTACGGGGCGGTGAGCCCGGGCGCTCGGGCGGCTCGTGGAACGGGTGGACGGTGCTCCCCGTCGAGGAGTAAAGATGGATCAGACAGGAGGCGCGTGGAGTAACCGCGCCGGGCGCGAGTCGATCCGCTCGCCTGTCGTGAGGCGGCACTTGACGAGGAACGAGGCCGCGCTGGGCGCGAGTCGATCCGCTCGCCTGTCGTGAGGCGGCACTTGACGAGGAACGAGGCCGGGGCGGGCCTTCCGATCGGAGCTACCTACGCTGACGCGCGCTCCAGGAGGAGGGCGACCTCGGCGTGGGTCGTGTGCGGGAACATGTCGAAGAGGCGCCCCTCGACGGGGCGCAGCGTGGGCATGGCCGCCAGGTCCTTGGCGAGCGACGCGGGGTTGCACGAGGAGTAGATGACGCGCGGCGCGCCGCACTCGTTCAGGTAGGCGGCCAGGTCGCCTCCGATGCCTCGGCGCGGCGGGTTCACGACGATCACGTCGGGCACGTCCGCTGCGGACTGGGCGCGCGCCCACGAGGTCGCGTCGTCCGCGATAAAGGACGCAGCCGACCGCGACAGGCCCGCGTGGCGTGCGGCGCTGATCGCCGAGGAGATCGCACCGGAGGACACCTCGACGCCGGTGACGCGCGGGAATCCGGCGCGCGCGCAGGCGAGCGCGAAGCCTCCGACGCCGCAGTACAGGTCCCACAGGCTGCTCGGAAGGCGCCCATCGGCGAAGGGGCGTGAGGCCCATAGCGCGGCCTGCTCGTACAGGGCGGAGGCGACGTGCGCGTTGGTCTGCGCGAAGGAACGCGGCCCCAGCTCGAGCCCCTCGACGGACAGCGGCAGCGTGCGGGCGCGCGTCAGGATGATCTCGTCGGGCCCCTCCACGATGGCCTCGTGCGTGGGGTGAATGTTCGCGGTGACGACGTGGGCGGCCGGCACGAGGTCGCCCAGCAGCGGCAGCGCGGCGCGGATGTCGGAGACGCGCTCGCGGGTGCGCAGCACGAAGCGGATCATGAGCTGCTCGCCCTCGCCCACGGTGATGAGGATGTTCTTGAGCTCCCCGCGCTTGGTGGGAACGTCGTAGGGGGTGAGGCTCAGGGAGCGGATGAAGCGCTTGAGGCCGGGCGTTGCGCGGTTGATCGCCGGGTGCTGGATGGGGCAGCCGGGCAGGTCGACGCCGCGCCGGTCGGGCCCGAGGATTCCGAGTGTGGGGCGGCGCCGGGTGCCTCCGACGACGAGCTTCGCGCTCGTGCGGAAGCCCCTGTCGGGGGACGAGGCTGGGGCCAGCCAGGTGATATCACCGGCTCCTGGGACGGTGGCCAGGGCGGCCGCGACGGCCTCTTCCTTGCCCGCGAGCTGGCGCTCGTAGGGCTGGGGGAGGAGGGAGCAGGACCGGCAGGTTCCGGCGTCATAGTGGTCGCAGCGCATCTTTTAAGTGTAAGTGGGGGCGGGGCGTAGCGTCAGCTACGCCCCGCCCCCGTCTGCGGTGGTTCAGCACACGCGGCGGCTATGCCTTGGCTCGGCGAGAGCGGCGAATGAAGGCGGTGCCTGCGCCGGCTGCGACCAGGGCGAACGCCCCGGCGAGCAGCCCGTGAGAACCCGTGCGGGCCAGGCCGCCCTTGCCGCCCTGCTCGGGGGCGGGGGAGGGGGCCGCGGAGGGCTGGGCGCCCGAGTCGTCGGACGGGGCCGGCGCGGGGGGCGCGGTGACCGTCAGGGCGGCCGAGGCCTCGGCGAGGGGAGTGGCGGTGGAGGCGACGAGCGTGTGCGCCCCGGCGTCGGTGGTGGCCGGAACCGTCACGGTGGCGGTGAAAGCACCGCTCGGGTCCGTGGTCGCGGTGCCGACCTCGACGGGTTCGGAGTGCAGCGTGAGCGTCACTGCGGACTCGGGGGCGAAGCCCGTGCCCGTCACGGTGACGGTCTTGCCTGCCTCGACGGTCGAGGGCTCGACGGTGACGGCGGGCGTCGAGAGGGTCGCGGCCTTGACGGTGACCGAGGTGACGGTCGCGTCCTTGCCGAAGCCCTTGAGGACGTAATCCGGGTTGTCGTACTCGAGGGTCACGCGCGCGGTCTGGTTCGGGCCGATCGCGAAGGGGCCGACGCCGGCGTTGAGGTCCGCGACGGTTAGGCCGCCCTTGACCTGGCCGGCGACGGTGACCTTGTACTTCGCGTAGGCGTCGGTGAAGCCCTGCGTCTCGAAGGAGACGGTCACGCCCGAGGCGACCTGGTCGCCGGAGGTGATGGAGGCGATGAAGCTCGTCTCACCGGTCTTGGGGGTGGGGGCCTTGAACTTTTCGAGGCTGGTGGCGGGGATCGTGGTCGCCTCGGTGCCGATGGTGGTCAGGCCGGTGGGCACGTAGGTGGGCGCGCCGTTCGTGGTGACCGTGACGACGGGGAGGATCTCGTCGGGCTGGGCGGGCAGCGTGATGACGAGGTCGTTGCCCGTGACCTTGTAGGTCAGGGGCGCGTCGGAGCCGTCGAGCTTCACCGAGGAGATGTCGTTGGCGCCGGCGCCGCGCAGCGTGACCGTGCCGTCGGCCGGCCACTTCTCGATGCCCAGGTAGATGTGGGAGTCGTCGACCATGGTCTTGCCCCAGGTCTCGATGGGGTAGTGGGTCGGGCGCGAGTTGTTCAGGATGCCGGGGTGCGCGCGGTTCCAGTCGCCGATGCCCGCCAGGACCGAGGCGTCCCATGGGTCGTAGGAGCCGTCGAACTTGGGGCCGACGTTGAAGAGGAACTGGCCGCCCAGGGCCACGGTCGAGAACATGTTGCCGACGATCTCGGTGGTCTTCGTCTTCGCGCCGTCCGGGGCCTTACGAAGCGTCGTCGTGTTGTCGACCGGCTGGATGTGGTCCCATTCTTCCTCGGTGTAGTCCGGGTAGCCGGTGTCCTTGAAGGTGGGGGCGGCGTCGTCCCAGTTCGCGTAGCCCCAGGTCTTGTGGAAGATCGAGACGGCCGACTCCCAGGGGCCCTGGGTCTGCTCGGACTGCATCTCGTTGTCCCAGCCGACCTCGAAGTCTGCGCGGTCGTTGCCCACGCGGGAGTTGATCATGATGTTGGGCTGGAGCTCGTGGGCCCATGCGCGCAGCTGGTCGGACTGGGCGGGGTTCGGCTTGCCCATGTCGTACCAGAGCTCGGCGATCTCGCCGTACTTGCCGCCGAGGAGTTCCTTGAGCTGCTCATGGATGTACTCCATGTAGCCCTCTTCGTCGAGGGTGTTGGCGTTTGTCCACGGGTTTTCGGGCTGTTTCTCCCAGTCGATGTTGGAGAAGTAGAGGCCGAACTTGATGCCGACCTTCTGGCAGGCCTGCGACAGCTCGAGGATTGGGTCGCGGTGGGAGGGTGACTGCTTCGTGAAGTTGTAGTCGGTCGTTGCCGTGTCCCACATGGCGAAGCCGTCGTGGTGCTTGGAGGTGATGAGCAGCATCTTCATGCCGCTGTCCTTGGCCTGCTGGCACCACGCGGTCGCGTCGAAGTTGGGGGCTTCGAAGGTCTGGGCGGTGGCCAGGTATTCGTCGCGGGGGATGCCTTGCAGCGGGATGCGGGAGTCCCAGGTCTGCTGGTGGCCCCACGCCTTGATCTGTTCGGGGTAGCCCACTTCCTGCTTCTGGCCCTTGTACCAGCCGGCGTAGGAGGAGTAGACGCCCCAGTGGATGAACATCGCGTACTTCATGTCCTGCCACTGCGCGACCTTCGCCTCGCTGGAGGCGGGTACGGCCGCGGGGATCGCGTAGCGTGCGTCGTAGGTTACCTGGGGGGCGGGGGCGGCGGGCTGGGCGCCGTCGGCTTCGGGCGTGTCTGCCAAGGCGGGACCTGCCATTCCTAGTGTGAGGAGGCCGGCGAGGAGGCTGCCAGCCAGTCGGTTTGTGATGCGCATCAAGTCTCCATTGATTGACGTGGCTCTCGAACGGTGAGAGTGCCTTTAGTGTGCCAGAGTCGCGGTGTGCTACGCCACCAGTGACCTTTGTGTTTCCTTACGCCAGGCTTTCGCGTTACTTACTAAGCGATTTCATGTGTCGGTTTTAGTCATGCTGGGGCGGGTTGAACGTCGTCGTGGTCGTGGATGGAATAAAAGCGTGACGAGAAGGTTGAGTACATCAGACTCAGGTTTTGAGCGGCTCAACCTCTCGAGGGGCTTCGTCGGGGAATAAAACCCAAGCCTCTAAAGTTGAGTACATCAGACTCAAGTTTGAGGGCTACGGGTTGCGGAATAAAACCCCGGCTCCTAAAGTTGAGTACATCAGACTCAAGGATGTGTCGGGAACACCCGGCACCACAGAAACCACACAGACCAACGCGAGCCGCCCCGAACGCGGAGACGGCCTAGCGAACGAAAGGACAACAACCATGGCACGTGCAGTCGGCATCGACCTCGGCACCACCAACTCCGCTATCGCCGTCCTCGAAGGCGGCGAGCCCACCATCATCCCCAACGCTGAAGGCGCCCGTACGACCCCCTCGGTCGTCGCCTTCTCCAAGACCGGTGAGGTCCTGGTTGGCGAGATCGCCAAGCGCCAGGCCGTCACCAACGTTGACCGCACCATCTCCTCCGTCAAGCGCCACATGGGCACCGACTGGACCACGGAGATCGACGGCAAGAAGTACACCGCGCAGGAAATCTCCGCGCGCATCCTCATGAAGCTGAAGGCTGACGCCGAGGCCTACCTGGGTGAGCCCGTCACCGAGGCCGTCATCACCGTCCCCGCCTACTTCAACGACGCTCAGCGCCAGGCCACGAAGGACGCCGGACAGATCGCCGGCCTCAAGGTCGAGCGCATCGTCAACGAGCCCACGGCCGCTGCCCTGGCCTACGGCCTCGAAAAGGGCAAGGAAGACGAGCTCATCCTGGTCTTCGACCTCGGTGGTGGCACCTTCGACGTGTCCCTCCTCGAGGTGGGCAAGGACGACGATGGCTTCTCTACCATCCAGGTGCGCGCCACCTCCGGCGACAACCACCTGGGCGGCGACGACTGGGATCAGCGCATCGTCAACTGGCTGATCGACCAGGTCAAGGCCAAGACCGGCGCCGACCTGTCCAAGGACGCGGTCGCTCTCCAGCGCCTGAAGGAAGCTGCTGAGCAGGCGAAGAAGGAGCTGTCCTCCGCGACCTCCACGAACATCTCGCTGCAGTACCTGTCCATGACCGCTGACGGCCCCATCCACCTGGATGAGACCCTGACGCGCGCCAAGTTCGAGGAGCTCACCTCCGACCTGCTCGAGCGCACCAAGAAGCCCTTCCGCGATGTCATGGCCGAGGCCGGCGTGACCGTCTCCGAGATCGACCACGTCGTGCTCGTCGGCGGCTCCACCCGTATGCCCGCCGTCACCGAGGTCGTCAAGGAGCTGACCGGCGGCCGCGAGCCCAACAAGGGCGTCAACCCCGATGAGGTCGTCGCCGTGGGCGCCGCCCTGCAGGCCGGCGTCATCCAGGGTGACCGCAAGGACGTCCTGCTCATCGACGTGACCCCCCTATCGCTCGGCATCGAGACCAAGGGTGGCGTCATGACCAAGCTCATCGACCGCAACACGGCCATCCCGACCAAGGCCTCGGAGATCTTCTCCACCGCCGAGGACGGCCAGCCCTCCGTGCTCATCCAGGTCTACCAGGGCGAGCGCGAGTTCGCCCGCGACAACAAGCTGCTCGGCACCTTCGAGCTGTCCGGCATCGCCCCCGCCCCGCGCGGCGTGCCGCAGATCGAGGTCACCTTCGACATCGACGCGAACGGCATCGTCCACGTCTCCGCGAAGGACCGCGGCACCGGCAAGGAGCAGTCCGTGACGATCACCGGCGGTTCCTCCCTGCCCAAGGAGGATATCGACCGCATGGTGCGCGAGGCCGAAGAGCACGCCGCCGAGGACAAGAAGCGCCGCGAGGACGCCGACACCCGCAACCAGGCTGAGCAGGCCGTCTACTCGACGGAAAAGCTGCTCAAGGACGAGGCCGACAAGATCTCCGAGGAGACCCGCGCGGCCGTCCAGAAGGACGTCGACGCCGTCAAGGAAGCCCTCAAGGGTGACGACATCGAGGCCGTGAAGACCACGATGGCCGCCCTGTCCGAGTCCGGCATGAAGATCGGCCAGGAGATCTACGCCAAGCAGCAGGCCGACGAGGCCGCAGCCCAGTCCGCGCCCGCGCAGGACGACGTCGTGGACGCCGAGATCGTTGACGAGGACAACAAGTGAGCACCGAAGAAACCAACGGTTTCTCGGCGCCCAACGAAGACGCCAACGTCGCCGGGGCCGACTCCACCGAGTCGGCCCCGGCCGGCCAGGCGGCCGAGAATAACGAGACCGCGCCCGGCGCGGATGACGCAGCCCAGGCCTCGTCCGAGGACGCGACCGACGACATGAGCGCCTTCGAAGAGCAGATCGAGGACTCCGACCTCGCCAACGCCCTCGAGCGCATCGCGGCCGTCGAAGACCAGCTGGCCCGCGCCAACGCGGAGCTGTACAACCAGGGCCAGGAGTACGCCAACTACGTGCGCCGCTCCAAGGAGGCCATCCCCGGCCACAAGACCGCCGGTCAGGACGAGGTCATCGAGTCGCTCATCAGCGTCCTCGACGACATCGCCGCCGCCCGCGCGCACGGCGACCTGGAGGACGGGCCCTTCGCGTCGATCGCCACCAAGCTTGAGGAGACGCTCAAGACGCGTTTCGAGCTGGAGCGCTACGGCGCCGAGGGCGACGACTTCGACCCCACCCTGCACGACGCCCTCATGGCGACAACCAGCGCCGACGTCGACCACCCCGTCATCGGGCAGGTCCTCGCGAGCGGCTACCGCCGCGCAGACCGCGTCGTGCGCGCCGCGAAGGTGCTGGTGAACAACCCTGAATAACATCGACACGCTCGCAACTGAAAGAGAGGTGACACGCGCGTGAGTGAACAGGACTGGTTCTCCAAGGACTTCTACAAGGTCCTCGGAGTCGACAAGACGGCGGACAAGAAGGCCATCACGAAGGCCTACCGTAAGCTGGCTCGCAAGTGGCACCCGGATCAGAACCCGGGCGACAAGGCAGCCGAAGCCAACTTCAAGGAAATCGGTGAGGCATACGCGGTCCTGTCCAACGACGAGGATCGCAAGCGCTACGACGCGATCCGCGCGATGGCCGGCGGCGGGGCTCGATTCTCCGCCGGTTCGGGCGGCACAGGCGGCTTCGAGGATCTCTTCGGGGCCTTCGGTGGCGGCGGCGGCTTCGGTGGCGGCGGTCCAAACGTGCGCTTCCAGACTTCCGGCATGCCCGGCGGCGGGGCTGGCTTCGAGGACATCCTCTCCGGCCTCTTCGGCGGTGGCGGTGGCGCGAGCGCGCGATTCGGTGGCGACCCCTACGGCTCGTCCTTCGGTGGCGGTCACGCCCCGCGTAGCGCGCCGACGCCCGAAAAGGGCGGCACCGTGCGCGCGAAGCTGTCAATTTCTTTCCGCCAGGCCCTCAACGGCGCGACCCTGACCATCAAGGTCGGTGGTTCTCCGATCAAGGTCCGCATCCCCGCGGGCATCAAGGACGGCCAGAAGGTCCGCGTCAAGGGGCACGGCAAGCCCGGTACGCACGGCGGTCCCACCGGCGACCTCGAGGTCGCCGTGACCGTCAAGCCGCACCCCGTGTACTCGCGGGAGGGTAACGACCTGGTCATGGATCTGCCCGTGACCGTGTCCGAGGCCATCCTCGGTGCCGTCGTCGACATCCCGACGATCGACGGCAACACGGCCACCGTGAAGGTGCCCGCGGGCTCCTCCTCGGGCGCGGAAATCCGCGTGCGCGGCGGGGGCGTGAAGACCTCCAAGGCGACGGGTGACCTGATTGCCCGCGTTTCCATCCAGGTGCCTGAGAAGCCGAGCCGCGACCTCAAGAAGCTCGCGGAGGAGATGGCGAAGGCCGAGGGTGACCTCGACGTGCGCGCCTGGCTGGCCGAGGCTGCGGAGGAGTAAGCCGTGGCACCGACTGAAACAGACGATGCGGTGACGTTCGTCATTTCGGTCGCGGCCGAGCTGGCGGGCATGCACCCGCAGACGCTGCGCCAGTACGACCGCCTCGGCCTGGTGATCCCCGCCCGCACCAAAGGGCGGGGGCGCCGCTACACGAAGCGTGACGTGCAGCGCCTGCGCGACGTGCAGCGGATGAGCCAGGAGGAGGGCATCAACCTGGCGGGCATCCGACGTATTCTCGAGCTCGAGCGCCGCGTCGAGGCCCTGGAAGAGGAGCGTGACGCCCTGCGTGGGGCGGTCGCAGCCGCAGAGGCTCGCCGCAACCGCGTGTTCGCGGCGTCCGCGGACGGTCAGGTCATGCCGATGAGGCGTGGCCAGCGCCCGTGGGACCGCTCCTCCCAGCCCGCCGCCCGCTCCGGTGGCTCCCTCACCGTGTGGGACCCCATGGCCGCCATCGCGGCGATGTCCACCGCCGAGCCGCCCGTGCGCTCCGCGCTGCCTGGACCTGCTGGGCGCTCCGCGTTGCCCGGGCCTGCTGGGCACTCCGCGCTGCCCGGGCCTGCTGGGCGCGCGAGCGCTCGCGCCGTTATCGAGGGGACGATCATCTCCCGGTGAGAGTCTCGGCGCTCTGTCGCTGTCCTGAGTGCTGCACCGCCGCCCCGACGCGCCCGCGTCGGGGCGGCGCTGTTGGTTATAGGACACTACGTGTTGCTGGAGCGGTGACTTTTCGGCGTGTTGGTGCGGGAAAGTCAGTGTTTTAGGGGCTCTTCGCATGTAAGGGTGTGGGAGGTGTCGGAGTGGGCCGGGGTGCAGGTGGTGGCGTGGGCGGCGTGCCCGTCCTGCCACCAGTAGGGCCCAGCTGCGCATGGAGGGGTGCGGCGGTGAGTGGTTCGGTGTGCCAGTTCCGCGTTTGTTCTTGTATGTTGGGGCACTGCACCCGATCCGTAGGCAATGCACCTCTTCTGTTCGGGTGCAGCGCCACATAACGGGTGCACCGCCACATAACGGGTGCAGTGCCCCCGTGCTTGTGGCGGTTGTGGCGGCTGTCGGGGTTGTGGGGGTCTTCTGGGCTTGCGTTGTCTTCTGCTTGGGGCACTTCGTGGTGCCTTTGTGGCGTCTCATGTTGTGGTTCCTCAGAAATGTCGCATGCAATTCCCCCACACGTATTTCAAACATTGAAATCGCACCGTTGGAATTGCAACGTTTTCGGGCGCTGCAGAAAGTTCGGGTACCCGAATTGCATGCGAGTTTTGGTTGATGAGGCGCCCAAGGTGAACTCCTGTGTTCGGTCGTCGTCCCACGACACTGTCCACGACCCCCGGCACGCTTCGACCACCACCCCCACACCCCACAATGTGAAGAGCCGTTTTAGGTGGATGGGACCAACTATGAGGATGGATAAATCGTGTTGCTGAGAGGGTGACTTTTCGGCGTTGTTGCGGTCGTTCCGGTTGGTGGCCTGCGGCGTTGTTGACTGGGGCAACCTGGTTGAGAAGATTCAGCCCGGTCGAGAAAATTGCAACTGATTGGAAGCTTTCAACCCGTTAGGGAGGATTTCACGCGATCACAAGGCGTTGAATCTTCCTGATTGGGCGGATTGCCCCATCGGCAACATGTGCTGTCGCGGAGCTGTCCGACCGTGATGCCCCCGCCATTGCCGACGACGTCTCCACCGACGTTTATCGGCGCTGCCCTACCCGCGCCCGTGCAGCAAGGCCCCGTCGGCGACGCCCGACCGGCGCTCGCTTGCACCTGCCAACAGGCGCCCACACCGCACGCGGATAGATTATCGACATCCGGATAGGTTATGAACATCCGGATAGGTTATGAGCATCCGGATAGGTTATTAAGCTATCCACATGCGCGTTACCTATCCACATGCGAGCTGGGGTTTGGCTTGTGTTGTTGACACTTCGTTAAGCGGGTGTGAGTGCCTGCGGAAAGTGAGGTGCCTGTTAATGGGAACTCGTCGTCGTTTGACACCGGAGTATCGTCGTGATGTGGCGAGTCTGGCGTTGGATACAGGGTCTTCGATCGCATCTTTGGCGATGGGGGTTTTGCACCATTAGAAGCCTCCCGCCGGCGTGTCGTGGCTCTATTGGTGCAATTCCCCCCCCCGTTTGGTGGCGGTGTCATTGGAAAGCAGGTCGCGCCCGGGCCCGTCCGCGCTCTCTGACCCTTTCGGAGAGCGTCGCATCTTTGGCGATGGGGGTTTTGCAGCATTAGAAGCATCCCGTCGGCGTGTCGCCGGCGTGTCGCGCCTCTATTGGTGCAATTCCCCCCGTTTGGTGGCGGTGAGGTCGCGGTTCGGGGCGGCGTGGCGCCCAAACCGCAGACCACCTCGGCGACAAACGCCGACAATGGGGTGTCGTGGGCGAGGTGGTCTACGTTTTGGGCAAAACGGTGCCCGGCCTGGTGTGTCGCTCGCACGCGAACCCGCTATTGCGTGCGCTAACCGGCTATTTCGCACGTCAACCCGCTATTCCGTGTCTGGGCGGGGCTGCCCACGCTCGTATTAGCGGGCCTACGTGCGAGTTAGCGGACCCACGCTCGCATTAGCGGGCCCAGGCGCGGATGAGCGGGCCCACGTGCGAATTAGGGGGCCCAGGTTCGAATTCGCGGGCCCGCGCACGGACACTGGCGCGGCCGCGGGACGAACGCAGACGGAGGCGGGCAAGGGAGGATGACGCGCAGAGATGGAGGTGGCGTGGGAGACGGACGTGGGAGGGAGTTACCCGGATACGCTGGCAGTGGCAGCGGTTCCGTAGGCAAGGACAACGTCGCGCAGCGGCAGCGACGGTGATAGTGGCTACTGTGGTGGCGCCTCAACAGTGAGGTAACAAGGAGCTGCGGGACCCACCCGAGGGATGAGTCCCGCAGCGTAATTCGATCGTGGATCCGGGGGCACACAGGATCCGCGATCGAAGCCTGGAACAGGCGACAGGCTCTCGCCTGCTGAGAACAGTTTTACCAGGTCACGGCGGGTTTCGGTAGTCGATAATCGGTGTCGCCGCCACTTCGCACAAATGTGCACGCAGTCCGAAAACTGCGTGCGTCTCATCCGCAACATTTTTCCCCAAATAGTCTCTGACCTGCGCGTTTGTTGTCGGGGAGATTTTTTCCTTGGAAATGTGCAGAATTTCGACTCTGCCCGCCCCATGGGTCGTCTCGGGCAGGGCGTGTATTAACCGGTGGGACATATCGATGCGCTCACAGTGACATGGCGTGGATAACGTCGATATGCAATGCGGCACTATTTGTGCAGGCCAGGTGCCATTCGGCGTGTCGCGCACTCGCCAGCTCCGCCCAGCCGTGCCCCGGCCTCGTCCCACGGGGCGTGTAGCACGGGCCCCGACGGCGCGAGCGTGCCCCCGCAGGCGCTAACCTGGATGCATGACGACATCATCGCATCACCTCTCGGTCCGCTCGCGCGTGGCCAACGCGGCCGGCGCCGCCGCCCGCTTCGCCTCCCGGGCCCTCGGGCGTGGATCCGGAGGCATGATTGGCGGGGAGGTCGCCCTGCGCATCTCCCCGAAGTTCCTCGCCGAGCTGGCTGCCCCCTACTCCTCCGTCATCGTCACCGGAACGAATGGCAAGTCCACGACGACGCGCATGGTCCGCGCCGCCCTCGAGAGCGCCGGACCCGTCGCCTCCAACATCAACGGCGACAACATGACCTCCGGCGTCATCGCCGCCCTCATGCAGGGCAAGGGGGCCTCGCGCGCCGCCCTCGAAGTCGACGAAATGCACGTGCCAGCGGTCGCTGCGGACGTCGCCCCCGACGTCTTCGTCTACCTCAACCTCTCGCGCGACCAGCTCGACCGCGTCGGCGAGATCGGCACGGTCGAAAAGCGCCTGCGCGCGGGCGCCGCCGCGCACCCGAACGCTGTCGTGGTCGCCAACTGCGACGACCCCCTCATCGTCTCCGCTGCCGCGGACAACCCCCGCGTCGTGTGGGTCGCCGCCGGCGCCGGATGGGGCGGCGACTCCGCCGCCTACCCCCGCGGCGGCCGCGTCGTTCGTAGCGGCGAGGACTGGCACCTGATCCCTGCCTTCGACGGGGAGGAGCTTCCCGACCTCGTCAGCCGCCCCACCCCCCACTGGTGGCTGAGCGACGTCGAACTGGCCCCCGAGGGGCCGCGCGCCCTCCTGCATGGGCCCGGCGACGTGGCGGTCCCCCTTGACTTGAAGCTCCCCGGACGCGCCAACCTCGGCAACGCCGCCCAGGCCGTCGCCGCCGCGGTCGCCATGGGAATCGACCCGGCAGCAGCCGCGGCAGCCGTCAGCTCCGTCACCGAAGTCGCGGGCCGCTACTCCGTCCACGACGTGAATGGGCGCAAGGCGCGCCTCATGCTCGCGAAGAACCCCGCAGGCTGGCAGGAAGCCATGACGATGGTCGACCCCCGCGTCGACCAGGTCGTCATCGGTGTCAACGGCCAGATCCCCGACGGACAGGATCTCTCGTGGCTGTGGGACGTGGACTTCTCCGGCGTCAACCGGCCCGGCAGGCGCGTCATCGCCTGCGGTGAGCGCGGCGCCGACCTGGCCGTGCGCCTCGAATACGAGGGGGTCCACTGCGACCTCGTCGCTCTGCCCATGGACGCCCTGGCCCTGTGCGAGCCCGGCCGCGTCGAGGTACTCCTCAACTACACGGCAATGCGCGACTTCAAGATCGTGCTCGACCGAAAGGAAGGCAAGCGGTGAGCGCTTCCACCCTGCGAATTGGTGTCCTCATGCCCGAGGTGCTCGGCACCTACGGCGACACGGGCAACGCCCTGATTCTGGCTGAGCGAGCCCGCAGGCGCGGCATCGAGGCCGAGGTCGTCCACGTCGGGCTGACCGAGGACATCCCCGACAGCCTCGACATCTACACGCTGGGTGGGGGAGAGGACACCGCGCAGGCGCTGGCGGCCGACAAGTTCCGCGGCACCTCGGGCCTGTCTCGGGCCCTCGATGCGGGCCGCCCCCTCCTGGCGATCTGCGCCTCCCTGCAGGTCCTGGGCCACTGGTACGAGGATGCGCGCGGCTTGCGCGTTCCCGGCATGGGCGTCCTCGACATTACGACCGAGCCGCAGGGGCACCGCGCCATCGGCGAGCTCGTGACCGTTCCTCTCCTTGACGGCCTCACCCAGCCCCTCACTGGCTTCGAGAATCACGGCGGCGGCACCGTCTTGGGGCCCGATGCGGCCCCCCTCGGCCGCGTCGTCGCGGGCGTCGGCAACGGCACGCCGCAGGGCCGTGAGCCGGATCGTGTTGCCTACGACGGCGCGGTCCAGGGTTCTATCATCGCCACCTATATGCACGGGCCCGCTCTGGCCCGCAATCCCGAACTGGCGGACCTGCTGCTGGAGCGCGCCACCGGCGCCGCGCTGGAACCCCTCGAGGTGCCCGGCGTCGCCGAGCTGCGCGCCGAGCGACTGGCGGGCGTCCAGCTGTCCTAACCCTTCCCTGAGCCGGCGGCCGAAACACTGCCCCGGCCCTTTGGTTCGTCGCCGATCCCCGTGGGGGCGGCGACGAGCTGCTTGAGCGCACGGTGTTTGATTGCACATGTATAGTGTGTTGAGCCGCTTATCTCAACGGAAAGGAATAGGCATGTCAACTCCCTCCCACGGTCCCTCGGGCGAGCCCCATGCGGTGCCCCCGAACGGCGCTCCCTACGCGGGTGGTCCAGCCCCGCAGGGCTACGGTGCTCCCGCGCCGGTGGCCGCGCCGACGCTGCCCGGTCGCGGCCGCGCCGTCACCACGCTCGTCCTCGGCGTCGTACTGATGGTCGTCATTGCGCCGATCGTTACGTTTGCCATGATGTTCGCCGCTCTTGCCGGTACTGAAGGCGGGTCGATCAAGGGTGGCACCACCGCCAATGACAGCGTCGTCACCGTGACCGCTGACGGCCACTTCATGGTGAGGGGCGACGCGGACAAGAATCCTTCCTGCTCGCTCATCGGTGCCAACGTGAGCTACGAGCTCGTGCCCTATGAACGCGATGAGGGCGTGTACATGGCGTCTGACGTTCCCGAGGGGTCCTACCGGCTGTACTGCACGGCTATCCCCAGCACCGATAACATCACCGCATACAACACGACTCCCGAGGTCGTGAGGGATACCTTTACGATGCCGTTCCTGTGGGGAAGCATCGTCGGTGTTGTCGGCGTGATCGTCCTGATCGTCGGCATCGTCCTCCTGGTCAAGGTGAACGGCAAGCGTCGCCTCATTATGCGCGAAGCCACGATGAGAGCAGCGCGCTGAGCCGCCTGTCGAGAAGGGGACGAGGCCGGGGAAAGTCTGCCGGGCCTCGTCCCCTTTGGCGTCCGCCCGCGCTGCGGCCCGAAGGAGGACATGGGGACCGGCGAGAGTCATCAATGCGTGTCGCTGACGCGGGCGCGCTGTTCACGACGCGTGCTGCGTTGCTATGCTGGAACAACATTCCACGAGGAAGGCATACGTCCATGTCGAATCCGAATCCCTATGGAGCCTCGGGCGATCAGAACACGCCCTGGCCGCAGTACGGTGAAAACGCTTCTGACCCCACCACGGACTACCCGGGTGCCGCACCTGCGGGCTATCCGGGTGCCGCCTCGCCGGGCTACCAGGGCGCCGGGTATGGGGGCGGCCCCGTCGCCGTCCAGCTCCCGAAGATGCCGAGCCGAGTCCCCGGCGTGATCACGCTCGTCGTCGGCATCATTGTCATGTCTTTCGTCGCCCCGGCCGTTATGTTCGTGACGCTGGCCAACGGGGTGGGGGGCTCGTTTGAGAAGTTCTCCGAGGGTACAAACCTGCACAATGGAGGTTCCGTCACGGTGGAGAAAACCGGTCCGTACTCGGTGATGATCAGCGGCGGTGAGGCTTCGTCCTGTTCCTTCAAGGACTCGACCGGCGCCGAGTACCAGCTGAGGGCTTACAGCGCGACGGACCGAAGCATGTTCAGCACGGATATGGTGCCCGCGGGGCGCTATGAGCTGTCGTGCGAGGGCATGCCGGCGCACGCGGAACTGATGGCCTTCCCCATGAAAGTCGACGACATGATGATGGCCTTCATCATGTCATTCGTGTGGGCCACTATCGTCGGCGTCCTAGGCCTCGTCGCGGTGATTGTCGGCATCGTCCTCATCGTGCGTGCCGGCAAGAAGCAGCGCCTCATAACCCAGCAGGCCATGATGGCGGCGATCCGCTGACCGACGCATCGACAGGGGGCGAGTCCTGGGAGGTTCCCCGGCCTCGCCCCCTCCGTGTGCCCGAGAGGGCACGTGTGCGCAGTGAAAGGAAACCGAGTGTCCACCCTGTCCTTCACCGGAGAGCGCCAGGTGCGCTTCCCGGCGCCCGACGTCGCGCGAGGCTTCATGCTCGCCCTCATCGCCCTCGCGAACGTGCCCTTCTGGGTGAGCTATTTCCCGGAGCACCCCAGGGCCGGTTTTGCGGCGCTCGACGCGATGACGAGCGCCGACCAGTGGTGGTTCCTCGTGCGCGCCATGCTCGTCGATCGCCGCGCATACCCCCTCTTTTCGATCCTCTTCGGCTTCGGCATGGTGATCATGGCCCGGCGCACGATCGAGCGTGAGCGCCGCGCCGCGCTCGATCCCCTGCCCCGCGAGCTGAGCGCCGGGTGGACTCCCATGCAGTGGCACATCTTCAACGAGGCCGTGGAAGCTCGCGCTCGCCGCGCGGCCTCGCGCCTGATCCGCCGCCGCGGCTGGTGGATGATCGTGATCGGTGCCGTCCATAGCCTCGTTTTTTCGGGCGACATTATTGGTGCTTACGGCCTGGTCGCGGTGATGTGCGCGGAGCTGATCGTCATGCGGCGCTCGTGGCCACGAGTCGTGGTTGGCGTGTGCGTCGCGGCGCTCAGCCTCCTGTCCCTCGGCGCGATGGCGGAGGCCGCGGGTGCAGGCCTGATGAACCTCGAGTATCACGGCCCGTCAGTCTTGAGGGCCACCTACCCTCTCACGTCGTTCGGCTCGTGGATCGTCTCCACCCTCCTGACGCCACTGACGTCCCTCGTTGTTCCCTGCGTCATGATCGGCGTGGGCGTCGCGCGCTGGGGGGCGCTGCAGGATCCGAGGGGGCACCGGGGCGCCCTGTGCGTGATCGCCGGTGTGGGGCTCCTCGTCGGGGCGCTCGGTGCTCTGCCCTACGCGATGGGACAGCTGGACTGGGCGCAGGTGTGGTCCGTCGGGGGGACCTTCGTTCTCTACCATGCGACGGGCGTCGCGGGCGCCTGCGGATGGCTGGCGCTGCTGGCCCTCGTGGGGGGAGGTCCGCGCGAGGCCGTGGCACAGGTGGGCGAGGCCCCGGCACAGGTGGGCGAGGCCCCGGCGCAGGTGGGCGAGGCCACGGCGCAGGTGGGCGAGGCCCCGAGACAGGAACTGGGGGCCGTTCGCTCGTTCCTGAGTGCGATTGGCCGACGCTCCATGACCGCCTACCTCTCGCAGACGCTGGTCTTCGCGGCCGTCTTCCTGACGCTTGGCTTGGTCGGTGTGAGGTCGGTGGGTGTCGCCGTTGCCGGGCTGATCGCGCTCGGCGTGTGGGCGGTCATCGGGATCGGATGCGTCGTCTCGGATGTCATGGGTGCCACGCGTGGTCCCGCAGAGCGCGTGCTGCGCTGGCTGGTGGCGCGCACCGCGTCGGCGCTGCCGCTTCCGGCGCTGCCCGTGGCGCCCATGGGCCCGTGGGGGCCGATGCCTCCCGCGGGTCCGGGGATGCCCGGTGCCCCGTTTGCGCCCGGCGCCCCGAATGCCATGGGCGCGCCCGGTGCGCCGTTTGCTCCGACCGTTGGGGTCGCGCTGAGCGCTCCCGGCGCCCCGTTTGCGCCCGGTGCCCCGTTTGCGCCCGGTGCCCCGAACGCCATGGGGGCGCCCTCGGCTCCCTGCGATCCCGGGGCGAAGTGGATGCCGCCTGCCTCCGCTCAGCCGGATGCGTCGGCGGACGAAGCGGCGCCGCAGGCGAGCTTGGGCGACGCCCAAGGAGGTGCTATTTAGCCCAAAGTGACACGTCGTGCAAGAGCAGTGCGCAAATGTGATGCAGTAGACAGATATTTCTGTTGCGTCAATCTCCCCCCCGGGTGAGCTGCGACGATGGTTGCTCGGAGCGTGTGCGCGCCGTGGCCGCGGGGCCTGCGAGGCCCCGTGGCCATTGGTATTTCGCGGATTCTGCGCTACTGTGAGGGTGTAGTGATACACACGCTGATGACACGACGTGGTGAGCGAGGAAGGAGGCCGATGGGTGTGTGCAGATCCAGCAGACACGGGAGCGGCCGACGCGCTCACGCCCCCGAAGTATCGACGCAGTGGCGCGTCATGAACGATGGATATGAGTAGGGGAAGCATCATGAGCTGGCTATGGCGGGCGGATGCCGACGGCGGAACCGACGGCGAGGAAGCGTCGCGCCGCGCCGAATCGGCGGACGATATCCGCTCTGATATGGGACAATGGAAAGGTAGTAGCGCAACGTCGGCGGAAGGAATCGCCACGGGTAACTCGGAGTTTGAGGCCAATCGTTTCGATATGGTCCGGCCTATCACGCAGGAGCGACTGGGGCTCCTCTTCGATTCTGAGGGCTGGGCTTGGCGTATCGATAACGATGGAGACCTGTGCGGGCTGTGGGAGGGGCATCTGTTCTGCTTCCGCTTCCTCGGCGATTCTCGCGAGGTGCTTTCGATCGTCGCGTTCATGAAGCAGCTCGTTCCTCTTGAGTACGGGGATGACCTGCGCGACTTCCTGCAGGCGTGGCACGGGGAGTTCTTGTGGCCCAAGGCCTACGTGGCGGAGCAGCTTGAGGGTGATCGTGTCGTCGCCGAGGTGAATGGCGACTACGAGTACGGTGCGACGGATGCGCAGCTGGTGCAGCAGGTCATGTGCGCGTTGGCGACGACGCTCCAGCTGTTCCGTGCGCTCGAGGAGCGCTACGGGGTTGAGGATTCGGATAGTTCTGGTCCGGCGGATGGACATCAGCGCGGCTTCGGCGGTCCCGCCTGGCTTCCCGAGGACTGAGCTGCGGCCTCGTTCATAAATTTTAAGTTGAGTGGAATAGACTCAACTTTGGATTCGTTGTGTTCACCAGAGGCGCCGAGAACGGTCGGCGCGACACGTATGAACCATTTGGAGGAACGATCTCATGGCACGTGAGATGACAACGAAGGCGCAGGAAGCCGTCGCTTCCGCGCTCCAGTCCGCCTCGGCGGCTGGAAACCCGCAGGTCGAACCCATCCACCTGCTGCAGGCCCTCATCGAGCAGCGCGAAGGCATCGCCCTGTCCCTGCTCGAGGCCGTGGGCGCGGACGCACGCGCGATCGGCGCGCGCACCCGCAACGCCCTCGTGGCCCTGCCGAGCACCCAGGGTGCGTCCGCCGGCTCCGCCCAGGCCTCGCGAGCACTGCTCGCCGCCGTCCAGGAGGCCGACCGCCTCGCGGAGCAGTCGGGCGACCAGTACGTCTCGACTGAGCACCTGCTCATCGCGCTGGCCGCCTCGGATACTGAGGCGGGGCGCATCCTGACTCAGGGAGGGGCCACGGCCGACGCGCTGAGCGCCGCCCTGGCCCAACTGCGACCCGAGCCGATCACCTCGGCGGACCCCGAAGGCTCTTTCGAGGCCCTGTCGAAGTACGGCCGCGACCTGACCGAGGTCGCACGCGAAGGAAAGCTCGACCCTGTCATTGGACGCGACAACGAGATCCGCCGCGTCGTCCAGGTCCTGTCCCGGCGCACGAAGAATAACCCGGTCCTCATCGGCGAGCCCGGCGTCGGCAAGACTGCCGTCGTCGAAGGCCTGGCCCAGCGCATCGTCGCCGGTGACGTCCCCGAGTCCCTGCGCGACAAGCGCCTGATCTCGCTGGACGTCTCCTCGATGGTCGCGGGAGCCAAGTATCGCGGCGAGTTCGAAGAGCGCCTGAAGGCCGTCCTCGCTGAGATCGCTCGCTCGGACGGGCAGATCATTACCTTCATCGACGAGCTGCACACGGTTGTCGGTGCGGGCGGCGGCTCCGAGGGTGCGATGGACGCGGGCAACATGCTCAAGCCCATGCTCGCCCGTGGTGAGCTGCGCATGGTGGGTGCCACCACGCTCGACGAGTACCGCGAGAACATCGAGAAGGATCCGGCGCTCGAGCGCCGCTTCCAGCAGGTCTTCGTCGGTGAGCCCTCCGTCGAGGACACGGTCGCGATCCTGCGCGGCATCGCTCCGAAGTACGAGGCCCACCACAAGGTGACGATCTCGGACGGTGCGCTCGTGGCCGCCGCGACCCTGTCGAATCGCTACATCACGGGGCGTCAGCTGCCGGACAAGGCGATCGACCTGATCGACGAGGCCGCCTCGCGTCTGCGTATGGAGCTCGACTCCTCCCCGGTGGAAATCGACGAGCTGCGCCGCAGCGTGGACCGCCTGCGCATGGAGGAGTCCTACCTGACCGAGTCCGACCCGGAGAGCCTCGACGAGGCGACCCAGGATCGCCTGAGTAAGCTGCGAGCAGACCTGGCGGACCGTGAGGAGCAGCTGCGCGCCCTCACCGCGCGCTGGGAGGCCGAGAAGGCCGGCCATAACCGCGTGGGTGACCTGCGTGTCCAGCTCGACACGCTGCGCACTCAGCTCGAACTCGCCGTGCGCGAGGGGCGCTGGGAGGAGGCCGGTCGGCTGCAGAACGGCGAGATTCCCGCCGTCGAGCGCCAGATCGCCGAGGCGGAAGCGCAGGCGGAGGCCCAGGATGCTCGCAGTGACGAAGAGCCCATGATCGCGGAGAAGGTTGGTCCGGCCGAGATTGCCGAGGTCATCGAGGCGTGGACGGGAATTCCCACGGGTAAACTCTTGCAAACCGAGACGGACAAGCTCCTCCACATGGAGGCCGAGCTGGGCAAGCGCCTGATCGGGCAGAAGGACGCCGTGCGCGCCGTGTCGGACGCCGTTCGGCGTTCCCGCGCGGGGCTGTCGGATCCGAATCGCCCAACTGGTTCCTTCCTGTTCCTGGGGCCCACCGGCGTGGGTAAGACCGAGCTGGCTAAGTCACTCGCGGAGTTCCTCTTCGATGACGAGCGTGCCATGGTGCGTATCGACATGTCCGAGTACTCCGAGAAGCACTCGGTCGCCCGCTTGGTGGGTGCCCCTCCGGGGTATGTCGGCTATGAGCAGGGCGGACAGCTGACCGAGGCTGTGCGTCGTCGGCCGTATTCCGTGGTCCTCCTGGACGAAGTGGAGAAAGCTGACCCTGAGATTTTCGACATTCTTCTCCAGGTTCTCGATGACGGGCGTCTCACCGACGGGCAGGGGCGCACGGTTGACTTCCGGAATACGATCCTGATCCTCACGTCGAACCTGGGATCCCAGTTCCTGTCGGATCCCGATTTGACAGCAGAGGGTAAGAAGGAAGCCGTGATGTCTGTCGTGCGTGCGAGTTTCCGGCCTGAATTCCTCAATAGGTTGGATGAGACTGTCATGTTTGACGCTTTGTCCCGCGAAAATCTTGGCGAGATCGTTGACCTTCTGGTTGCATCGCTCCAGGCGCGGCTGCGTGATCGAAGGATTAACTTGACAGTGAGTGAACCTGCTCGCGGTTGGCTAGCCCGAACGGGCTACGATCCCGCTTTTGGCGCGCGTCCGCTTCGCCGCTTGATTCAGCGCGAAATCGGCGATCGGCTGGCTGTGTTGCTGCTTGGTGGCGACGTGCAGGACGGTCAGAATGTGACAGTTGACATTAATGGATCGTTCGACGGGCTTGTCATGAATGTTGATAAACCCTGAGATTTCGCGCTACACTGAATACCAGTGTGTATTTCGGACTAGCGGTATGTGACGTCCGCAACAGCAGGAGATGATATGACAACCCAGAGGAAGGCCCGTGGAGCCTATTCCGTAGGACAGGCGACGCGTGAATCCATCCTCTCGGCAGCGATGGTTCTCATTGCCGAGCGAGGCTACAACGGCTTCTCTCTGCGCGACCTCGGCCGTCGAGTCGGTATTTCGCACCCCGCCGTCGTCTATCACTTCCCCTCCAAGGAAGCGATCCTGCGCAGCGCGATCCAGCGTCACGAAGAGATGAACGCGCTCTTCGACGTCACCATTAATGACGAGGCGGAGGGCGGCTTCGACGAGGGCGGCATCACCGCTGGGTCCTTCGTCGATTGGGCGGTCGGCGAGATGCGCTTCGCTATGAAGCCCGGCGCCGACGCGGCCATCGCTCTGGACTGCGTCCTGTGGGCTGAGTCCTCCTCGGAGGCGCACCCCGCTCACGCGCACTACAAGTACCGCACGCAGCAGATGGAGGAAGCTCTGACCGTCATGATTCAGAACTTCGTCGACGAGGAGGGTGCCGACATCGGCACCACGCCTCGCACGCTGGCGAAGATTCTGATTCGTTACTGGTACGGCTCCGTCGTGTCGGCTCGTTACAACGACGAGCCCATCGACGCTCGCGAGTTCGTCGCGGACTTCCTGGCCGTGTGTGTGCAGCTCCTGCACCTGCCCGCCCACTACGTCCTCCAGCTCGGGGCCTCGGTTCCCGAGGAGGTTGCCGAAGTCTACGCGCGCACGCTGCGCAAGATCAGCGAAAAGACCACGGCGGCCGCGGAAGCTGCGCCCGCCCCGGAGGCCACCGCGTGATCGGCCCCCTGCCGTCCTTCGATGTCGCCCTCGTCCTTCGTGTCGGGGGCGACGTTGTCTATTCGCACGGCGACGTCGATCGCGTCTTTCCGCTCGCCTCGGTGACCAAGGCGATCGTCGCGTGGTCTGCGCTCGTCGCCGTCGATCGGGGGCTCGTGGGCCTGGATGATCCGGCGGGCCCCGAGGGGTCGACGGTTCGTCACCTGCTCGCCCATGCCTCGGGACTGCCCTTCGAGGGGCGACGCCCCGTCGCGGCGCCGGGCAAGCGCCGCATCTATTCCAACCAGGGCTTCGACGTCCTGGGCGAGGTCCTGGCCGGGGCGACCGGCATGGACGTCGCGCAGTGGGTGCGGCGCAGCGTCTTCGAGCCCCTCGGCATGGTGTCGGCTGATATTCCGGGCAGCCCCGCGTACGCGGGTGTCGCGTCGGCGACAGACGTGAGCCTCTTCGGCGCCGAGCTCGCGCGCCCGACGCTGGTGAGCGCGCCGCTGGCAGCCCTCGCCGCACTGTCGCAGTTTCCTGCGCTCGCCGGAGTTACGCCCGGCTACGGGCGCTTCACCCCCTGCCCGTGGGGCCTCGGCGTGGAGATTCGCGGCGAGAAGTCGCCGCACTGGACCGCCCCCGATGCCTCCCCTCGTACCATCGGGCACTTCGGCCAGTCCGGTTCCTTCGTGTGGGCGGACCGCGACCTTCGGGCCGCCGCTGCCTTCGTCGGCGCGGAGCCTTTCGGGGCGTGGCATCGCGACAACTGGTCGGCCCTCAACTCGAAGCTGTTGCGCCTCGCGCGCGAGCGAGCCTGAGCGCGAGGGAACGAGGCCTGGGCGCGCACCCGGGCCTCGGTTCCTGTTGGCGACCGTGTCCCGGCCTGGTCGCTTCTCTCAGTCGACGTTGACGATGACGGGCACGTGGTCGGAGGCGCCCTTGCCCTTGCGCTCGTCGCGGTCGATCTGCGCGCCGCTCACGCGCGCCGCCAGCGCGGGCGAGCAGTAGACGAAGTCGATGCGCATCCCCTGGTTCTTCGGGAAGCGCAGCTTCTGGTAGTCCCAGTAGGTGTAGTTCGTGACGCGGTCTCGCGTGACCTCGACCCATCCGTCCGCGGCGAAGGCGGCGAAGGCCTCGCGCTCGGGGGCCGAGACGTGGGTGGAGCCCTCGAAGACGCTCATGTCCCACACGTCCTCGTCCAGGGGCGCGACGTTCCAGTCGCCGACCAGGGCGATGCGGGCTGTGGGGTCCTTGAGCCAACCGCGCCCTTGTTCGGCGAGGTTGGCGAGCCACTGGAGCTTGTAGGCGTAGTGCGCGTGGGTGAGCTCGCGCCCGTTGGGCACGTACAGGCTCCAGATCGTCACCGACGAGGCCTGCCCGTCCTGGGAGGGGAAGGTGTCGGTCGTGTCGATGGTGACGCCGAGCGCGCGCGCCTCGACGACCGGGGGCTCGCCGAAGGCGGGCTGGGTGGGGAAGTGATCCTGAATCTCCAGGATCGGCAGGCGCGAGGCCACGGCGACGCCGTTCCACTGGTTGAGGCCGTGGATGGCGACGTGGTAGCCGGCCTGCTCGAAGGCTTCGATGGGGAACTGGTCGGGGCGGCACTTAATTTCCTGCATGGCCAGCACGTCTGTGCCTGAGCGCTCAAGAAAGGCGATGACGCGGTCGACGCGCGTGCGGATGGAGTTGACGTTCCAGGTCGCGAATCTCATGGGTTTGAGCCTATCGGCGGGTCGGGGGAGTGGCTGCGTGAAACACGCGTGAAACATGCGCGATGGGTGTGAGTTGTGCGAGGCTTTATTTAGAGTGATAATGATTCTCACCTGCAACATAGCTAGAAAAGGCACCCGAATGTCATACCTGCGACGCATCAGTACAGCGGCGCTCGCTCTCTTCCTGGCCCTGACCCCCGCCGCTGCGTGGGCCGGACCCGACCAGGACAAGGAATGGATCGTTACCGGCCAGCACGTCGATGCACCCATCCCCGTCTGGCACGACGACACCAACAGCTTCTCGCTCAACACCATCAACATGCCGATGGAGAAGACCGCCCTGTGGATCCCGAAGGCATGGACCGGCACCGGCGAAAAGGACGAGGCCAAGTCGCAGCTCGTCATCCCGGCCAAGCGCCCCGACCTGGCGTTCCTGGGTGCCGAGGGCACCGTCCTGAACGCCGCGCCCCAGAACCCCGGCCCCGGCAACACGCCCATCTGGGCTGGCCTCGGCGCCGGCGAGATCGGCGACACTGACAAGTTCGAGGGCGAGACCTACACCCTCGACCTCATCAGCGTTGACGGCCCGGGCCGCATGGAGATGTTCATCGACAACGGAGACAGCGTCAACCGCTTCCTCTCCAGCCATGACACCGCCTACCGCAGCGTCTACAACCCACGTCACACCCACCTGTACACGACCTTCACGCAGCCGGGTCGCTACGTCGCGAACTACAAGATGACCGCTCGCAGCGCCGACGGCACCGCTATCTACTCCTCACCGATCACCCCGCTGGTCTGGCAGGTCGGCGGCGCGAACCCCGCCGACGGCACCATCAAGGACATCGTCTCGTCCTACAACGCGGCACGAGCCGAGCGCACCGACGGCAACGCCGCCACACCCATGCTCACCCTGTCCCACCACGCTGAGCGTGAACACCCCGGCGACAACTACCTCACTGACATCACGCTCGACACGGGCGTCGCCACCGATAGCGGGCGCGCATGGATCACCGTCAACGGCTACTTCCTGACCGAGGCCGTGGTTGAGGGCGGTCGCGTCACCGTCTCCGAGCTGCTCGGCGCGGACGCGGCGGCTGTCCAGGCGATCTACATCCCCGGCGACTCCACCTCCGCCCGCTGGATCTCCCAACCCGCCCAGTACTCTCAAAAGGACACCGAGCCAGTGACGGTTGGCGGAGGCGACACGATCCTCGGCCCCTCCAACCCGGATCCCGCGCCCGTGTGGAACCCCGACCGCCTGCCCGTGGCCTCGCGCCGCGTCGACGTCTCCTACGACCTCGTTCCCGGTACGACCGACCAGTACACGGCCACCGTGCGCGCGGCAGACCCGACTCTGCGCGCCACCTACAAGATCGAATTCCTCGAGTCCAAGTACGACTTCAGCCCCTGGTGCTCCATGGAGGGCACACTCGGAGCGGGCGGCGTGGATACGAAGCCGCAGGACCTCGGCGTGTGCCAGTCCGACCCCATGTACGTGCGCATCACCCTGCGCCCCCACCCGCTGTCCGACGCCATCATGACCGTCGCCGACGCCTCCGATGTCACCGTCGGAGAGCACGTCGGCCTCACCGCCACGCTCAACCTGCGCGACGGAGTCGCCGCCCCCGAGGATCCTGAACCGGCGCCCACGCCCACTCCAGACCCCAGCCCCTCGCCCGGTCACGGGAACGGGGAAGCCCCGGCCCCGGCCTCGTCCCTGCTCTCCGACCCCGTCGAGATCGCGCGAGGCCACCTGGACGTGCGCCTGACCCAGGCGGCCGGTGAGAACGGAACCACCTACGGGCTCGCCGTCAAGGACGACTCCCTGACGGCCGCGCGAACCTCCGTGCTGCGTACCCTTGAATCGACCACCCTGGCGGTCGCCCCCAACGCGCGCTTCGTGCGCCCGGCCTCCCTGTCGGACGCGAGCTACGACGTGCTCGGGCCGGTGGGTGCGGCCACCTACGTGCTACCCGAGACGCAGAACAGCGACATCGTGTGGCCCGGCCTGTCCACCGAGGGCATCGACTACGCGGCCCTGCCCGAGGGCGCCGACCTGACCCTGCACCTCGCGCAGGCCCCCGTCGGCGCGCGCGTCGCCTTCTTCCAGGGCGGCACCTTTGGTGCAGGCGCGAAGGTCCACTTCGACTCCACCAAGGGTGACGGCGTCGTCCACACGACCGAGTCCACTCATATGCATGGCAACTGGGTGTTTTCCGCGCCCGGCACCTACCGCATCGAGGTGGGCGCCCGCAGCGGCGAGCGCGTCCTGGCCGAGCCGCAGGGCTTCACAGTGATCGTGCGCGGCGGACACCACGAGCAGCCCGCGCCCGCCCCGGGCGACGAGCCAGTGCCGACCCCCTCGCCCGGGCCCGCCCCCACGCCCGACCCCGAGCCCACCCCGGCGCCCGTTCCGACGGTTGACCCGGTGCCTGCACCCGCGCCGAGCACTGATCCGGCGCCCGCGCCGAGCGCTAACCCGGTGCCCGCGCCGGGCGACGAGCCTGTGCCGACCCCCTCGCCCGGGCCCGACCCCGAGCCCACCCCGGCGCCCGTTCCGACGGTTGATCCGGCGCCTGCACCCGCGCCGAGCGCTAACCCTGCACCCGCACCGAGCGCTAACCCCGCACCCGCGCCGAGCGCTAACCCTGCACCCGCACCGAGCGCTAACCCTGCACCCGCACCGAGCGCCCCACAGGGCAAGGCCCTGAGCAGGATCGCCCCCACGGGCGCGTCGGGTACGACGGGCGGCGGCGCCCTCCGCTCGGCGGGAGGGACCGCGACGACGTCCGGCTCCGGCTCCGCGCCGGCAGCGTCGTCGGCAGGTACCACGGTGAGCGCCCCCAAGGCCGCGCCGGCGGCCACGCCCAGCCCCTCTGCGGCTGCGGGCAGCGGCGCCCAAAGCGGTGAGACCCCCCAGAGCGCCGCACCCGAGGCCACCACCTACGGCTCGAACGACGCGGCTGCCGCGGCGCTGCCAGTCGCCACATCGGCCGAGTCCAGCCGATCGGGAGGATGGAGCCCCTACTGGCTGCTTCTCCTCATCATCCCGGCCGCGCTCGCCGGAGGCGGAGCCGGATTCCTGATTCGAACCCGTTGACACGATGAGCCGGGGCGCACTCGCGAGACACCGCGTGAGAGCGCCCCGGCTTCGTGCTGCCCGGACCACGCGGCGCTACACTTCCTCCATGGGAACAGCGCTGGTCACCGGAGCGACCTCCGGCATTGGTGAAGAATTCTGTTGGCAGCTGGCCGCCGCGGGCCACGACCTGGTCCTCGTTGCGCGCCGCGAGGACGCCCTGCGCGCCTTCGCAGACTCGCTCGCAAACGTCGCCGGCGTGCGCGCCGAGGTCATCGCCGCCGACCTGTCGACCGACGAGGGGTGTGCGCGCGTCGCCGCCCGCCTCGACGTGGGAGGCCCCGCCGACCGCGACAAGCCGGACCTGGCACCCGTTGACCTCCTCGTCAACAACGCCGGATTCGGGCTGGGGACCGCGTTCCTGGACAACAGCCTCGACAACGAAATGAACGGCCTGAACGTCATGGTCCGAGCCGTCATGACCCTCGCCCACCACGCGGGGATCTCGATGCGATCGCGCGGGCGCGGCGCCATCCTCAACGTCGGCTCCGTCGCCTCGCGCACCGGCGCGGGCACCTACTCCGCCCACAAGGCCTGGGTCGTCGCCTTCACCGAAGGCCTCGCCGCCGAGCTGACAGGCTCCGGCATCACCGCCACCGTCGTGTGCCCCGGCCCCGTCGACACGCCCTTCTTCGAGCGCGCCGGCGTCGACATGCGCGCCACGCCCTCCTGGCTCATGGCCAGCCCCGAGCAGGTCGTCACGGAGGCCCTCGACGCCGTGCGCGCGGGCCGCGTCCAGGTCACACCCACCATCCCCTACAAGGTCGCCATGGGCGCCATGAAGATCGCCCCACGCTGGGTGACCGCGCGCGCCATGCGCGCCGTCCCCCACATGTGAGGGCGCACAAGCACAAACGAGGCCGGGGCCAGGTTCGCGCAGAACCCAGCCCCGGCCTCGTCAATGCGGAGTCGACAATCAGGCCAGGCCGATATCCTCCAGGCCCAGCGCGTAGAAGTACGGGAAGCCCTCGGCCTCGATGCGCTCCTTCGCGCCCGTCGCGCGGTCGACGATCACAGCGACGGCCACCACGTTCGCGCCGGCGTCGCGCAGGGCGAGCGCCGCCTCCAGCGGGGAACCGCCGGTCGTGGACGTGTCCTCCAGGACGACGACGTTCTTGCCCACGACGTCCGGGCCCTCGATGCGGCGCTTCATGCCGTGATCCTTCGCCGCCTTACGCACGACGAAGGCGTCCAGGTCCAGGCCTCGCGAGGCGGCGGCGTGCAGCATCGCGGTGGCCACCGGGTCCGCGCCCATCGTCAGGCCGCCCACGGCCACGTACTCCTCGCCGACCGAGAAGCCGGACTCCTCCAGGAGATCCAGCATGACGTGGCCAATGAGGGGAGCCGCCTCGTGGTGCAGCGTCGAGCGGCGCATGTCGACGTAGAAGTCGGACTCGCGCCCCGAGGCCAGGGTGACCTTCTCGTGGATGACGGACAGCTCCTGGACGAGCGCCGCCAGGCGCGCCTTGTGGGAATCGTTGGTCATGGGGATGCCTTTCCGTGTGGGGGTCAGTGGGCCGCCTCGACGAGCTCAACGAGATCGCCGATGCCCTCGTGGATACCGAAGGGGCGGAACGGGTAGTTGCAGACGTCCTCGCGGGCCGTGGAGCCCGACAGGACCAGGTGCGTGCGCAGGCCCGCCTCGACGCCGGCGCGCACGTCGGTATCCATGCGGTCGCCGACCATCGCGGCCCGCTCCGAGTGGGCGCCGATCTTGTTCAGGCCAGCGCGGATCATGACCGGGTTCGGCTTGCCCACGAAGTAGGGCTGCTTGCCGGTGGCCGCCGTGATCATCGCGGCGATCGCGCCGCACGCGGGCAGGGTTCCCTCGTCGGAGGGGCCCGAGACGTCGGGGTTCGTCGCGATGAACTTCGCGCCGCCCTCAATGAGGCGAATCGCGTGGGTCAGGGCGTGAAAATCGTAGTAGCGAACCTCGCCGAGCACCACGAACTCCGGGTCCGTTTCCGTCATGACATACCCGGCGGCGTGGATCGCGGTGGTCAGGCCGGCCTCGCCGATGACGTAGGCGGTCGAGCCGGGGGACTGCTGCTGGAGGAACGCGGCCGTGGCGTTCGCGGAGGTCCAGATGTTCTCTTCGGGGATGTCCAGGCCCGAGTTCGCCAGGCGCGCGGACAGGTCGCGGTTGGTGAACACCGAATTGTTGGTGAGGACCAGGAAAGGGATGTTGTTGGCGCGCAGGGCTGCCAGGAATTCATTCGCGCCGGGCAGAGCGCGGTTTTCCTTGACCAGGACGCCGTCCATGTCGGAGAGCCACGCGCTCACCGGCGGCAATTCGCTCAATGCTGTTTCTTCGTTCATCAGCGGATTCATGCCACCATTCTACGTTCCCGCTAGGGTGGGATTCGTGAACGACTTCGAAAATGGGTGTGACATCGCGCGTCGGGACGCCCCCGTCGGCGCAGCGTCGGCGGACGAGGCCGTGACCTCCTCCCGCGGGCAGGTGGGGGTCGGGCCGTGGCCCGGAGGCGAGGCCGCCTGGCCGGTGGGGGAGCGCTACGACCCCGAGCTCCTGCGGATGGGGGACCATCGCAACGTCGAAGACCGGTACCGCTATTGGACGATGGAGGCGATCCGCGCGGACGTTGCCGCGCACGCCCTCCCCTTCGAGGTCGCCGTGGAGAACCTGGATCACGACTTCAATATCGGCTCGATCGTGCGCACTGCGAACGCGCTGGGTGCTCGGCGCGTGCACGTGGTAGGGCGCAAGCGCTGGAATCGGCGCGGCGCCATGGTCACCGACCGCTACCTGCCGGTGGATCATCGCGCCCAGGTGAGCGAGCTCGTCGAGCACTGTGCGCGCGAGGGACTGGCCCTCGTCGGCGTCGATAACGTCGAGGGGTCTGTCGCGCTCGAGGGTGTGGTGCTGCCCAGGCGCGCGTGCCTGGTCTTCGGTTCCGAGGCCTCGGGCCTGAGCGAGGAGATGCTCGCCGCCTGCGAGGTCATCGTGGCGATCACTCAACGGGGGTCGACGCGCTCCATGAACGTCGGTCATGCCGCCGCCATCGTCATGTGGGCGCACGCCTCGCGCCTTAGTGCCCCCTCCAGCACCTGAACCCGCCACCGCACAGGGCGCCCAACCCGCGACGAGTGCCCAGGCCTCGTCGCGGCTCAGACCCGAGAGGAAACGCGCCGAATACCCCGGACTTGCGAAACGCCTACCACATGCGACCGTGGGAAGAAAAGACCCTGTCCGAACGGGACTTCCATCCCCTCCCGCACGTGCAAAATGTGAGACAATCGATCACGACAGAACTGTCACTCGATTAGGAGGCTCCAAGTGCCTATCGCAACCCCTGAGGTCTACGCAGAGATGCTGAATCGCGCACGGGACGGCAAGTTCGCCTACCCCGCGATTAACGTGACCTCGTCCCAGACCATCACCGCCGCCCTCCAGGGCTTCGCCGAGGCAGAGTCCGACGGCATCATCCAGGTGTCCGTCGGTGGCGCCGAGTACGGCTCCGGCTCCACCATCAAGAACCGCGTCACCGGCTCTCTGGCCCTCGCCGCCTACGCCTACGAGGTCGCCAAGAACTACGGCATCACCGTGGCTCTGCACACCGACCACTGCGCCAAGCAGAACATCGACTCCTGGGTCCGTCCCCTCCTCGAGATCGAGGCCGGCCAGGTCGCCGACGGCAAGCTCCCCACCTTCCAGTCCCACATGTGGGACGGCTCCGCGATCCCGCTCGACGAGAACCTGGAGATCGCGAAGGAACTGCTCGCCATGTCCGTCAAGGCCAACACCATCCTCGAGATCGAGGTCGGCGCTGTTGGTGGCGAGGAAGACGGCGTCGTTGGCGAGATCAACGAGAAGCTCTACACCTCCACCGCAGACGGCATCAAGACCGTTGAGGCCCTGGGCCTGGGTGAGAACGGCCGCTACATCACCGCTCTGACCTTCGGTAACGTGCACGGCGCCTACAAGCCCGGCCACGTGAAGCTGCGTCCCGAGCTGCTCGGCACCATCCAGGAAGAGGTCGCGGAGCACTTCGGCCTCGACCACCGTCCCTTCGACCTGGTCATGCATGGCGGCTCTGGCTCCACCGCCGAGGAGATCGCCACCGCTGTCGCCAACGGCGTCATCAAGATGAACGTCGACACCGACACGCAGTACGCGTTCACCCGCCCGGTCGTCGACCACATGATGCGCAACTACGACGGCGTCCTCAAGATCGACGGCGAGGTCGGCGTGAAGAAGCAGTACGACCCGCGCACGTGGGGCAAGTCGGCCGAGGCCGGCATGGCCGCCCGCGTCGTCGAGGCCTGCCAGCGCCTGGGCTCCGACGGCACCCAGATGCGCTGAAACAATCGCTGACAGCCGCCTAGCGGCCTGAAGCGTGAGCCGCCCGGCCCCTGTGGGGCCGGGCGGCTTCGTTGTGCCTATGCGTTTGTGGCTGAGTGTTTGTGCCGGTGGGCGGCGGCCCGCCCGCGAGATCGCCACACGCGAGCCTGCGGCTCGGAGTGGTCGATCTCGAAGCCCGGCCAGGCCCCGCCGCCGCCCGCCGGCACCGCGGCCTGGCCCTCCTCTGGTCCCTGCGACACTACGCCAGTCCCAGCAACGATGAGCGGCCTGGACCACAGCCGCATAAACAAACCCTCAACAACGTGCGCACACGCCCAGTGGTGCAATGCCTGCCCATGGGGAGGTGTGCGTATCCGCGGTTGGGCTTGTTGGTGTGGGCAGTGCACCCGAACCGTAGGCATTACACCCCTTCTGATCGGGTGCAGCGCCACGTAACGGGTGCAGCGCCACGTAACGGGTGCAGCGCCACCACCGCCCACCGGCACCGCGGCCAGGCCCCGCAGGCCCCGCGGCGGCCTCCAATCGGTCGGGCTTGCTGTCTGTGCGTTGCCTGCCCTGGCCCTATGAGGATTTCGCGGCGCGTGCGCCGAGCGTGAGGAGGTGTGCGATCGTTGCCGACAGGATGAGAGTGCCGACACACACGTACATGAAGGGGCCGGGTGCCTCTCCGATGAGGAGTCCCTCAAGCAACCAGGTGAGCAGGAAGAGACCGAAGAAGCCCCACATGCATCTCGCTGCGCATGTCGTCAGCCGGTGTAGTGACAGCGTGTGGATGCGCAGCGCGACCAACCCGAAGAAGAAAGCGAACGGGAGGGGTATGAGCACGCCGAGGACTGAAAAAATAGCGCGATACGCGAGCTGCGGATACGTGTCGTACACGTCGGCGACCAATAGGTACGCCAGTCCTGATACGCCGAGAACGACGAGGGTGCTCAGGGCAGCGCCAACCCTCACGAGGAGGGATCCTTTTGCTAACCGTTCCATACTTAAGCGTACAACTTGACGGCGTCGCGTGGAACGTTTCGGTGGCGTTTTGCGGAGGCTAGGTTCTCGTGGTGGCTGCAACGGGGGACACCAGGACACGAGGCATGATGGTTCCCCACCAATGTCGCACGTAATTCCCCAGCGACTACTTAAATATGTGAAGTAGCGTCGTTGGAATTGCAACGTTTTCTAGGTGTCTCAAAAAGTGACCGGATTAAATTACGTGCGACTTTTGTGGGGGAGGCGGGTGTAACAGTGCCGTGGGGCGCCGATAGCGGGATGGGCCACCGACGGCGGGAAAGCTGGGCATAGCAACGGGGCGGGATCCCGTAGGATCCCGCCCCGTATCACAAGCGGTCCCTATCGCGAGCGCCCCGTATCACGAGCGGCCCGTTTCACGAGCGGCCCGTGTCGCGAGCGGCCCGTATCGCGAGCCGCCCCGTATTACGAGCCCGCCTCACGCATGGGGGCTCCTCGCGCACTGTCGCGCTTCGCGCGCCCGCGGCACGGGTGGCCGCCCGCGTCGAGCATGAGCCTCACTGCTGCGGGGGGTTCGGGATGGCGTCGCGCACGCCCTCCTCGACTGCCTCGGAGATCGTGGGGGACACGAGCTTGGCGCCCACGAGAGCCGAGAACAGCTGCTGCAGGTCCAGGCCCAGCGAGTCGCCGAGGCCCGCGTTGATCTGGCTGATCGACTTCGTAATGTCGCCGACCATCTGGGCGTTGTTGCCCTCGCCGTACATGGTGATGGTGTCGACCTTGGACAGTGGCTCGGCCACGGCGCGCGCCACCTCGGGCAGCGCACGGAAGTACATCTCCAGCACGGCCGCCTGGTTCATCTTCGTCATGGCCTCGGCCTTCTTTTCGAGGCCCTCGGCCTCGGCAGTCAGCTTCGCGCCGATCGCGGAGGCCTCGGCGCGGCCTCGAGCCTCGATACCCTGCGCCTCGGCGAGCATGGCCTGCTTGTCGGCCTCGGCCTTCTTCGTGCGCTCGAAGGCCTCGGCCTCGGCCTGGCGCTGACGCGCGTACAGGGCCGCGTCGGCCTTCTTCTCGGCGGCGTAGCGGTCGGCGTCGGCCTTCGCGTTCACCTCGGCCTGCAGGGCCTGCTTGGTGACGACGACTTCCTTCTCCTTGATGACCGCCTGCTGCTCCTGCTTGACGATGTCGGCCTGCGCGGTCTCGCGCTCGATGTCGCGGCGCTGAATCTGCGACTGAATCTCGTAGGCGGCGTCTGCCTTCGCCTTCTCAGTGTCGGCCTCGACCTTCAGGGCGGCCTGGCGCTTGGCGAGGTCCGTCTGCTTCTGGGCGATCTCCAGCTGGGAGGCGACCTGCGCGTCGTTGGCTTCCTTCTGAGCGACGGCGGTCGCCTGCGCGACCTCCTTCTGCGCGTTCGCCTTGGCGATGGCCGCGGTCTTGCGGATCTGCTCGGTGTTGTCGATACCGAGGTTGTCGATGACGCCGTTCTGGTCGGTGACGTTCTGGATGTTGAACGCGACGATCTCGAGGCCCATCTCCTCCAGGTCCTGCTTCGCGTTCTCCTGAACGCGCTCGGAGAAGGCCGCGCGGTCGGTGATGATGTCGGTCAGTCGCATCTGGCCGATGATGGCGCGCAGGTGGCCCTCCAGGGTGTCGCGCACCTCCTCGGAGATTTCGGAGGTCGTCTTGTAGAGGAAGTTACGAGTCGCCGCGCGGAACAGCGTCTGGTCTTCGGTCGCGATACGGACCTTGACGGCCGCGTCGACGCGCACGTTGATGTAGTCGTTCGTGGGGACGAAATCCGTGGTCTGGGCGTCCACGGAAATCATCGAGGCGGTCATCGTGTCCACGCGCTCCAGCAAGGGGACCTTCCAACCCGTCTTACCGTGGAGCACGCGCTGGCCGCGCGGGCCGGAAATGACCTTGACTTCGCCCGGGGAAGCGGACACGAAGCTTGCCCACAGGAACAGGACGATCAAGACAAATGCAGCGACGGCGATGGCTGCGATACTGAGGAGAGGCATGATAGCTGCTTTCAGGAGAGGGATGCGGCCCCCTTGTATCCGAGTAGCCGCATAACCGGTCAGGATAGCAGGCTATGTTGCGGGTCTCAACCAGGTTGTTGTTTGTCCAGACACCAGAGGCACTGCTGGCGTGGACATCGTTGCGCAGCGGGCTGTGCGCCCTTGAAACGAAGGGATTGCGGGCCGTATCATGGAGTACCTGCGCAATGGTCCGCAGCGTTGATCGCCCAACGAGGGGCATCCTGAGAGAGACGGAAACCTCATGAAAAAAGCCCTCATCATCCTCAGCTGCATTGTCGTTGCTGTTCTTGCTTTCGCCACTGCTTTCCTCCTGGTGTACGAGAGGGAGCGTGGAGTGTCGGAGAAACCGGTCCTGTATCTGTATCCGCAGGAGGAGCAGCAACTGACGGTGACGCTCGATCTGGAGGGCAGTCTCGACACCGTGTACCCGGCCCCGGACGACCAACGCGCGACCGATCGAGGGACCCAGGCCTCGTGGACGGTGACGGCCTCACCCGATGGGACGCTGACCGACGCGAGCGGGCGCACCTACCCGTACTTGTTCTGGGATGGGCCGGTGAGGCAGGAACCGCCGCAGCAGGGATTCGTCGTCGCGCGCGAGGACGCGGTGCCCTTCCTGGAAGAGAAGCTGGCGCTGCTCGGCCTCAGCGACCGGGAGTCCGCTGACTTCATCACGTACTGGGCGCCGCGCATCCGCGCCTACGACTACACGTTCGTCTCCTTCGACGCGAGCGCGTATACGCAGCACGCCTCCTACAGCTTCACGGACGAGGCCGGGGCGAGGGTCACGCCGGACACGTTCATCAGGGTGTTCATGACGATTCGCGAGGCCGATGCGAACACCGTCGTCCAACCGCAGACCCTCGCGCCGTCACCGACGCGCAGCGGCTTCACGGTCGTCGAATGGGGCGGCACGGAGCAACAAAAGTCTCATCGCTGACCGCTCGGGCGAGCGAAAAAGCGACCCACGCGACACAATGGAATCATAGAGTGGTGAGACGACGTCACCACGGACAGGAAGGTAGTGACATGGCCCAGGATTGGACCCGCAGTGAAGGCATGATTATCGGCCACGAGCTGGATCCCGGCGTGGTTGCCGGGGAGCTGAAGGAGCGTGCGATCCTCGCCCAGCTCGAATGGTTCCCCTCTACGCCGCAGCTGCTCGGCCTCAACGTCGCGGTCGCAGACGACCGCGTTGCTACCGTCCCCGCGGGCTCCACTGAGGTCGTCCCGGGTCCCACCCCCGCCGAGCTGGCCGACGAGCTCGCTATTCTGTTCGATGCCGAGGTACGCATCGGTAACGCGACGGCCGACCACCTGCCCGAGGGCGACTCGCCGCTGGGCACCGTGTGGCCCTCTGATGAGGAGGCCTCGGCGACCGCGGAGCCGACTCCGACCCGCATCGTCGAGATCGGACGCACCCCCGCCTCGTCGGTGCCGCTCCTGGCGGCCCTGGAGGGCGTGGATCTGGGCGACCTGGAGCTCGCCGACGACCACCGCGCGCTCCTCGCGGAGCTGCCCGCCGAGAAGGAAGGCTGGAACTTCGGCGACCTGCCCCTCGTCACCCTGTCCGTCACGGACGGCGAATTCCAGGTGTTCCTGGTGACCGACGACCACCTGGAGCACATCGTGTCCCACAACTGGGGCATGGACGCCGCGATCGTCCCCGGCGGCCACGACAAGGCACTGAACCTGCCCGGCGAGGTCATCGACCTGGTCGGCGACCGCCTCGACCTGCAGGCCATCGCCCAGGCCGTGCCCGGCGCCGACGCGGACGCCCTGTGGGCCTCCGTCGCGACCACGGGCGAAGAATCCGTGTGGAAGGTCGTGCGCGCACTCGGGCTGCCCGGCTCCATCGCCGGCTTCCTCCTGGGGACCACGGATATTGAGGACGTCGAGGGCGTCACCGTGCACCTCGCGCGCGGCATCTCCAACGCGATTGGCCGCAGCGTCGACATCATGATGGGGCAGCCGCAGTCGGTGGTCAAGCCCCTGTGGAACTCCTACGAGTCCGTCGCCGTCGAACGCCCCTGGATCATCCATGCGGCCGTCGCCGCCGAGGCCATCGTCGGTGTCGGCATGCTCGTCGCCGCCGTGCGCGCGACCCCTCCGCGCTCGGGCTGGATGCGTGTCGCGGGCATCGTCGGCGGCCTCATGGTGGTCGACTCCATCGCGGAGCTCTCGCTGGCCAAGCACGTGTCCAAGCGTTTCGCGCGCCGCGCGGGCGAGGCGTAACGAGCCAACGCCCCACGACGGGAAACGGCCGGGGACGCTCACGCGTCCCCGGCCGTCGTTTCGTTTCCGGTGGGCGAGCGCGGCCGCGCCCAGCCGCCTTTAGCGCGCCAGGGCCTCGGCAGGGAAATCCTGCGGGCGATCCGTGAAGATGCCCGTGACGCCCCACGAGGCCAGCTCGCGGGCCTGCTCCACGTCGTTGACGGTCCACACGTTGACCTCGAAGCCGGCGTCGCGCATGGCGTGCGCATCGGACTCGGTGAGACCCTCAACGCCAGGGTGGATCGCCGCGGCGCCGAGGGTGGCAGCGCCCTCACGCCACTCCTCGGACGCGCGCTCGATGAGCCAGCCGAGCGCAACCGACGGGCAGGCCTCGTGGAAGGCACGCAGCAGGTCGTGGTCGAAGGAGGACACGAGGAGGCGCGAGGGGACCTTGTCCCCGGCGAGCGTGACGGCCAGGGTCTCGATGAGGCGTTCGCGCAGGCGGTCGCCGCCCGCGCACGGCTTGATCTCCAGGTTTGCGCCCATCTGCTGAGCGTGCGCGAAGGCGAGCACGTCGGTGGCCTCTGGAATGCGCTCGAAGCGGTACGTGTCAGAGAACCAGCGGCCCGCGTCCAGGCGACGAATATCGGAGAAACCCAGCTGATAGTAGGAACCCGAACCCGTCGTCGTGCGATCCAGGGTGTCGTCGTGGATGACGATCAGGGAGCCGTCGCCCGTGATGTCCACGTCGAACTCGAACCAGCGCGCGCCGACCTCCATGGCCTTAGAAAACGCGGCGATCGTGTTCTCCGGAGCCAGCGAGGATGCGCCCCTGTGGGCGAAGATGCGGGGAAATTCAGACATAGGTGCTCCTAGCGTGCGAGGGGCGAGTATCGGTACCCCTTCACCATAGGTCGGGGTGCGATGCCGCGCTGAACGTGGAGGAACGCTCCGAAGCGGGTTCGAGCAGGACGGCCTCGTCGCGCTTCGACTGCAGGATGTTGGTGATGTAGGAGGCGAGGGCCTCCTCGCGCGGGATGTCGTGGCCGGCCTGCTGGGCCATGTACCAGCGGTGCTCGAGGTACTCGTGGTACAGCTGCGCGGGCTCCAGTTTGCCCGCCAGCTCGCGGGGAATCGCGCGGACGATGGGGGCGAAGACGTCGGTGAGCCAGTCGTGGGCGGCCTCCTCCAGGGGAACGTCCTGCATGTCGTGGGTGGCGCGCCACGCGTCGATGTCGCCGAGGAGGCGGCGGGCCTGATGCTCGCCGACGTCCATGCCCGTCAGGCGCATGAACTTGCGGTTGTGGTGTCCCGCGTCGACCACCTTCGGCTGAATGACGAGGTGCTCGCCGGTGTCGTCCGAGGCCATGCGCAGCTCGGCGACGTCGAAGCCAAGCTCGTTGAGGCGCCGGATGCGCTCACTGACGAGGTATTGGCGCTGTTGGTTGGGCAGGGACTCCTCCGCGGTGACTTCGGTCCATAGGAGGTCATACTGGGTGCGGATGCGGTCGCCCACGTCGATGGGGTCGGATTCCAGCGGGAAGTAGCCGCCGGCCTGGAGGTCCATGAGCTCGCCGATGATGTTTGTGCGGGCCAAGTCCACGTCGTATTCGCGCTGGCCGGGGGTCAGATCGGGGTGCAGCTCTCCTGTTTCGGCGTCCACGAGGTAGGCGGCGAACTCGCCGGCGTCGCGGCGGAACAGCGTGTTCGACAGGGAGACGTCGCCCCAGTAGAAGCCGATGAGGTGCAGGCGCACGAGCAGCAGTGCGAGCGCGTCGATGAGGCGGGTCGCCGTGTCTTCGCGCATCGACAGGGAGAAGAGCGCGCGGTAGGGGAGGGAGAACTGTAGGTGCTCGGTGATGAGCACCGCGTTGAGCTCTTCGCCGTCCGCTCCGACGCGGCCCGTGATGACCGCGACCGGGACGACCGAGGGTGCGTCCAGGCGCGAGAGGTCGCGCAGCATGTCGTACTCGTGGTGGGCCACCGTCTCGCCGATCTCCTTGACCGCCAGGACGCGTCCCGACAGGTTCACGAAGCGCACGACGTGGCGGGAAATACCGCGCGGTAGGGCGGCGAGCAGCGACGACGGCCACTCCTCCAGAGGAATGTCCCAAGGGAGGTCAAGGAGCGCGGGCTCGGCCGCGGCCGCCGTAATGTCCAAAGCCATACCCTCATTCTCTCATCTCTCGCGGCTCTCGCATAGCCCGACAGTAGGTCAGGCGCGCTTCGCGGCGTACAACACGTGCGTGCGTCGGCGCGCCCACGAACGAGCCCCGGCCTCGTTCGGGAGATGAACGAACGAGGCCGGGGCTGCTAGGGGGTGAGCGCTAGGCGCGCGTCACTCGGGCAGGCGAACGCCCGTGGAGGCCGAGAAGTTGTGCTGCTGGCCCTCGCGGATGCGCACGTACAGGACGCCGCCGCGGCCGGGGGCGGTGCGCGGGGGAACACGCACGATCAGCTGCTTGGAGGTGCCTTCGGCGCCGGAGCCCAGGCCCTCGCCCTTCTCGTCGCCGACCAGGTGGCCGTACACGTAGGCGTCCGAGCCGAGCTCCTCGACGAAGTCGACCTCGACGGGGATGGTGTCTTCGACGGACGCGTCAACGACGTCCAGGCCCTCCGGGCGGAAGCCGATCTTGATCATTCCGCCGTCCTCGGGGACCAGCGCGTCGCGGGTGGCGGCCGACAGGCGTACGCGGGCCGGGCCGATCTTCGCCCACTCGCCGTCCACCGTGAAGGTGCCCAGGTTCATGGCGGGGGAGCCGATGAAGCCGGCGACGAACTCGTTGGCGGGACGCTCGTACATCTCCTGCGGGGTTCCGACCTGCTGGAGGAGGCCGCCGGCGAGGACCGCAATGCGGTCGCCCATCGTCAGGGCCTCGGTCTGGTCGTGCGTGACGTACACGGTGGTGACGCCGAGCTCGCGCTGCAGGGATGCGATCTGGGTGCGGGTCTGGACGCGCAGCTTGGCGTCCAGGTTGGACAGCGGCTCGTCCATGAGGAAGACCTGGGGCTTACGGACGATCGCGCGGCCCATGGCGACGCGCTGACGCTGACCGCCGGACAGAGCCTTGGGCTTGCGGTCCAGGTAGGGCTCCAGGTCGAGGATCCGGGCCGCCTCTTCGACGCGCTTGTTGATCTTCTCCTTCGGCACGCCCGCGATCTTCAGGGCGAAGCCCATGTTCTCGCGCACCGACATGTGCGGGTAGAGGGCGTAGTTCTGGAAGACCATCGCGATGTCGCGGTTCTTCGGGGGAACGTTGGTGACGTCCTTATCGCCGATGAGGATGCGACCACCGTTGACGTCCTCCAGGCCCGCGAGCATGCGCAGGGAGGTGGACTTGCCGCAGCCGGAGGGGCCGACCAGGACGAGGAACTCGCCGTCGGCGATGTCGAGGCACAGCTGGTCGACGGCGGGCTTGTCGGAGCCCGGGTAGACGCGAGTCGCGTGATCGAAGGTAACGGTTGCCATGTTCAATTCCTTCCCACCGGCAGGTACGTGCCGGACGATCCGTTGTGGGGCGACCGTGGAGCGTCTTCGCCCACGGAGTGCGAACGCGGATCGTTCCGCGCGCGCGACTAGAGCAGAAATTACCACGGTCGACCGTGCATGTACAGTCCGTGTCGGATCGTGGATCGGGAGGGGGACGAGTGGGTGTGGCGCTCGCCTCGTTTTCCTTCACGAGGCCGGGGTTGCCCGCGCGGGTGGACACAGATGAGGGAGGGTGCCGCTACTCTGGTGGCGTGGAAGAAGGCGAGGAACTGGGCGGCTACAGGCTCATCCGCCGACTCGGAACGGGCGGCGCGGGCACGGTGTGGCTCGCCGAAGATGGGGGCGGCACGCGCGTCGCCCTCAAAGCCATGCATCCCGCGATGGCGGCCTCCGAGGAATCGCGCGCCCGCCTCGAGCGAGAGACCCGCACCGTGAACTCGGTGCGTTCCCCCTTCGTCGCCCACATCGTCGACGCGGAGACGGAGGCGAGCCAGCCCTTCGTTGTCTCCGAATACGTGGATGGGCCCACCCTCGCGGAGATCCTCGTGTCCGGCCCGATCCCGCTGCGCGGTGTCGCCGCCATGTCCTACCACCTGGCCTCGACGATCGCGGCCGTTCATCACGCCGACATCATCCACCGCGACATCAAGCCCTCCAACATCATCTGTTCTCCGCGCGGGCCCGTCCTTATCGACTTCGGCATCGCGATGGCCGTGGAGGACCAGCACCTGACGCGCACCGGCCTCGTCTCCGGCACGGCCGGATACACCGCGCCCGAGCTCCTTCAGGGTGGCCACGCCACCAAAGAATCCGACTGGTGGGCCTGGTGTGCGACGCTCCTGTCGTGCGCGACCGGACGCCCGCCCTTCGGCAAGGGGGACGTGACCGCCACCATGCTGCGCGTCATCGAGGGTGATCCCGACCTGGCCGGGCTGCACCCGATGGTCGCCGACGCGCTCGCGGGGGGACTGGCCCCCGACCCCGACGATCGTCCCTCGCCCTCCCTGATCGTCGCCGATCTCATGAGCGCCGTCGGCTGGGCTCCCGGCGAACTCGACTACGTGACCGTCAACTGGGCTCAGCTCCTTGACACGGGCGTGCGCACCCAGTCCATCAACTCCGACCCGCAGGAAATCGCCGCCCCTCCCCAGTGGGACGAGGCCGGCGTGCGCCCCGGTGCCACCGGCGCCCGAGCTGTCACATACCCCGAGCATCCGCGCCGCGACGCCTCGGAATTCACCGCCGCCAACGACCACACCGAACAGGTCGACACGGCCTCCGTCGCGTGGGACGAGGAGGAGTGGGACGACGACCCCAGCGAGGTCGCCTGGCACGACGACGCGACCGACACCTGGCAGGCGGTCGATGACGCGGACCCGACCGAGGTCATTCCCCCGTATGACCGCCCCTCGCCCCCTGCCCCCCAGGGCGGCTATCTCGCTCCCCAAGGGGGCTATCCCGGCCCTCAAGGGGGATACCTTGACCCCCGCGGCGGGTATGCTCCCGGCGGCGGTCGCCAGATGCCCGGGGCGCCCCTGGCCTCTGGCCCCGCGTGGGCTCCCGGTGCTGGCGAGCCGGGCTCTTTCCCCTCGGGGCAGGGGGCCACGGCCTCGTCGTGGAGCAAGGGGGCATGGTTCTCCGGCGCCGCCCTGCTCGCCGCGCTCGCAGCCCTCCCGTTCATGCTTGGCGTCACCGGCTCGATGATCGTCGGCATCGCGCTGACAGCCTTCGGCCTCGTCGGCGCCATGACCAGGTGGGTTGAGCGGCGCCGTATCCTGCGTGGGCCCAAATCTAGCGACGGGGCGGCCGTCATCGCCATGTCCCCGATCCTGCTCGTGCGATCCGTGCTGACCAGCTCCCTCGCGCTCGTCATTGGTGGGCTTATTCCCTACCTGGTCTGGGTCCTCGTCTCCTATTCCCACCAGGGCGTGATCCTGTGGAGCTGGCCCTTCGATGCTGCCAGCTCGGCCAGTCCCTCGCACGAGGACTATTGGTCGAGCGATCCGACGGGGGCGGCCATCGTGTGGGGGCTCGCGACGTTCACGCTGCTGGCGGCCTGGCTCATGCCTTTCGCGGCCGACCTGCGCGTCGGAATCGCCACCTCCCTGCGGAGTGTCGTGCGTCCGCTCTGGGGGCGAGCCCTCCTCGCGGTAGGCTGTGTGGGGTTCCTGATTGGCTCCTGGTACGCCATCACGGGTGGCCTGTCGCACTAGGCGAATGCGTTTGCGCTCGCTACTATTGCAACATTCAACTAATTCTGGAAGGTAAGGTCATGGCTCAGAAGAAGAAGCCCGACGTCGATCCCGTGCGCGCGAAGGCCGCGCAGATGCGCCTGGCGCAAGAGCGCGCCGACCGTCGCACCCGCATCATCGTCATCTCCGTCGTCGCCGCGATCGTCCTGGCCGTCGTCGGCGCCGTCGGCGGCGTGATCTGGAAGCAGCAGTCCCAGATCAACGCCGCCCGCAACGTCGACGCCTCCGAGGTCCTCGGAGTCTTCGCGGATGGGCGCCCGATCGTCGTCAACGGCAACGGCGTGTCCTCCCAGGCCGACCCGAATCTGCCCACGCTCACCGAGTACTTCGACTATTCCTGCCACGCGTGTGCCGACCTCGATGCCGTCCTGGGCGAGGATCTGACGACCTGGGCATCCGAAGGGCATTACAACCTTGAGCTGCAGCCCGTTATTACCGTGAACATGAACTACCTCAAGCCTGCGACCGGTGCCTCCCTGGTCGTCGCCCAGAAGGCCCCCGACAAGTGGGTCGAGTTCCACCACGCGCTCCTGGCCTACTTCCGCTCCCAGTTCCAGGCGGGCAATGGCACGGTCGTCCAGAACCTCGATGCGTCCTGGAAGCAGGTCAAGCAGATCGCCACCGAGGTCGGCGTCCCCGCAGACGTCATCGCCACCTTCCCGGTCAACGCCGTCGAGCCCTACCTCGAGGCCTCCTCCAACGCCTGGAAGAACGCGTCCGTCGACGGGCGTGAGCCCAACAAGCTCGGTACCCCCGAGCTGGTCAAGGACCACTCCACCCTGGTGACGCTCACCAACGACCCCGAGTCCATGCGTTCCACCATTAAGGAGCTTTTCGGATTCTCCGACTCCGCGACCCCGCTGGTCGATCCCACCTCGGCGCCCGCCGCCACCGAGCCCTCCCAGAGCGGTGACGGCCAGTCGCAGAGCGAGGGGACGACCACCAGCTCGAACTGATCGTCGAGACGGTGGTGGGGCGGGTTCGCGTGGCGGGCCCGCCCCACCACTGACCTGGGGCGTGGTGTGTCACTCTTCCTCCCGCGCGCCGGGCCCCCAACCTGTGGCACACTAGTGTCCGCCGCCGGCTTAGCTCAGTTGGTAGAGCAGCTGTCTTGTAAACAGCAGGTCATCGGTTCGAGTCCGATAGCCGGCTCCAATGGTTAGTTCACACGGGTAGGGCCGTTGTGTGGCTGGCACTGGCCGGGTGGCCTGTTTTCCCCTGTTATTGCGGGAAAGTGGGTGCCCGGCTTATTCGTACCTGTTGGTTGGTAGCGGCTGCGCGGGTACTTTGCGGGTTGATGGGGTCTGCTGGCGCTAGATTCATCCAGTTTGGCGCGCCCCTGGGGCAAATCAAAGATCGCGCGGCAACGAAGGAACTCATCATGGCCCAATAGTCGTTCTTCGGGGCGGCGCTTGGCCGCGCGCGGCCCGGCCGTCTTCTTCGGGTTATAGGACACTACGTGTTGCTGGTAGCGTGACTTTTGGGCTTTTTGGTGCGGGAAAGTTGGTGTTTTAGTTGGTTGGGAGCCAACGTGGAGGTTGGACAAAACGTGTTGCTGGATGGTCGACTTGTCAGCGCCGATGGCGCGGCCACCGTCCGTAACGAGAGGCGCGATCCTTCGGGGTCGCGCCTCTGTCGTCTCCCTGGGAATAGAGAGAGCGTCGGGACGCCTGCGAGCTGTGGGGCCCTCTTGTGTTTGTGTGAACGCATCGTGCGCGCGTGAGTCTTTTCACTCGCATGCTCACCCGTGAGGTGGCGGCTTGGGCCCGGCCGGTGGCGGCCTGGGTCCCTTCATGTGCACGTTAACCCGATGGGTGGTGGCCTGGGCGCCCTGCCCACCATGCCACCAATAGGGTTTAGCTGCGCATTGACGGGTTACTGTGCATGTTCGGGGGTTCGCGCGCGAGCAGCACGCGAGGCCAGGCGCCGTTGTGCCCACATCGCAGACCACCTCGCCCACAACACCCGATTTTCAGCATTTTTCGCCGAGGTGGTCTGCACTTTGGGCGCCACACCAACCAAAGCCACGCGCGGACCGCCACCAAATGGGGGGAATTGCGCTGTGAGAGGTGCACGGTCGAGCTTGGCCCACGTCGAGGGCGCCACCAAACGGGGGGGAATTGCACCAATAGAGGCGCGACACGCCGGCGACACGCCGAGGGGAGGCTTCTAATGGTGCAAAACCCCCTCCATTACCCCTGGTGTATGCTCCATCGCTGGTGCAGGACTGCCCGGCCAGGCCCTGTTGGGCGTCGGGGACGGTGTCGACGGCTGGTGTCGCGACGAACCTTGGAGAGCCTCGCTGGCGCGGGGGTGACGGACTTGGTCGTGGCGGACAGGGAGGTGCCGGTCGCGACGAACCTTGGAGGGCCTCGCTGGCGCGGGGCCTGGTCGGCGAGTTCCGCGACGACGCTTGTCGCCGATGAAGCGATCCACTTGATTGGGAAGATTCAACCCCTTCTGATCGGATGGAATCTTCCTGATCAGGTGGAATCTTATCGATCAGGTGTCATCCCTCGATGGGCGCATCCTGTCGGAGGCGCGGCGGCGCGAGCGCGCTTGCCCGATGACGCCCCCTCGACGATGCCAGGGACCGAGCCCTGACCAACACGTTGTGTCGTACAACGTGCTTCTTCGGCCCGATATATCCCGCCGTGACCCGTATGGCGGGTGAACTCGTGGCACCCTAACCGTCGTGGTGTGTCTAATTGGAGAGAGAGAAGTATCCGCCGAGCCCCTCCTCGCGGCACTTCTCACCGCGGCGCGGACGCCGCCCTCGCGGCCATGCCCGGCCTTGTCGCCTCGTTTCCCTCTCAGCGCCCCAGCGACCAGTCGACGCCCGACGCCCCCTGCTCCTCGAGCAACCGGTTCGCGCGCGAGAACGGTCGCGACCCAAAAAAACCTCGATACGCGGACAGGGGCGAGGGATGCGGCGACGCGATAATCGGCGTGTCCCCGAGGCGAGGGGCCAACGACTGCGCGTCCTTGCCCCACAGGATCGCGACGAGGGGCGCGCGCGATCCGTCCGCGCGCCGACGAGCCACCAGCGCGTCGATCGCGCACTGCGTGACCTCCTCCCAGCCGCGCCCCCTGTGCGAGGCGGGGGCTCCCGGGCGCACGGTCAACACGCGGTTGAGCAGGCACACTCCCTGCTCGCTCCATGGCGTCAAATCGCCCGACGACGGGGGTGGGCAGCCCACGTCCTCGCCGAGCTCCCGAAAAATGTTGACCAGGGACTTAGGGATCTCGACCCCCGGACGAACCGAAAACGACAGGCCCATCGCGTGACCTGGCGTCGGGTACGGGTCCTGTCCCACGATCAGTACCTTCGCCGAATCGAAGGGGTAGGTGAATGCGCGCAGCACGTCCGTCCCCGCGGGCAGGTAGCCGCACCCCTCGTCCACCTCGGCGGCCAGCATCGCGCCCAACTCGTGGACGCGGCCCTCGACCGGCGCCAGAGCCGCGGCCCATCCCGGATCGATCAGCTCGGACAGCGGACGCGGATTGTAATCGCTCATGACACCAGCCTAATGCCGCGCATGCCACCCCACACATCCCGCGTGCCACACGAGCCCCTGCCGGTCTTTTCCGATAGTCTGAACGTGTGAGCTCTCAGTACCCCAGGGATGAATTTGACCGCGCCGGTGAAGACATGCCCGTCGGCATGCACCGCCCCAAGCCGTCCAAGTGGAAGAACGTGTGGCCCTTCCTGGCCATCCTCGTGATCGTTCCCGCGCTCGGCTGGGCAGCAGCCACTGCCCTGTCGCGCCAGCAGACCACCACCGTCAACCCCACCCCCGCGCCCATCACGACGACCAGTGGCACGACCCCCGCCCCCAGCGCCGCGCCCTCCAGCGCCGCGCCCGCCGAGAGCGGCACCGAAGCCACCCCCTCGCCGAGCCCCTCCTCGTCCGCGGCATCCTCCGCGCCCGATCATGGCGCCGTCATCCAGGTCCTCAACGGCACCGGCACCCAGGGCTACGCCAGCCAGCAGGCGGCGATCCTCAACCAGGCGGGCTACGCCGGAACCTCCGCGGCCAACGCCGACGGCTGGGCGACGCAGACCTCGACCGTGTACTACGAGGACCCCAGCATGGAAGGGACCGCGAAGGACATCGCGTCCAAGCTCGGTATCGACAACGTCCGCCAGGAGAACGGCCTGGGAAACCCGGACATCGTCGTCGTCCTGCGCTAAGCGCGCGCGAGTTCTGCGAGCCGCCCGGCCCCGCGTGGGTTCCGGCGGCTCGCGCATATCTGGGTCGCGCGCGTTACGCCCTGAGCGCATCGGGCTCACGTCCCCTACCTCGCCTTGCACTCGATGCTGGTGAGTGCCAGAATCGTACTTGGCACTCCGACATGGAGAGTGACAAGACCACAGGTCCGGTGAGGCCGCCCACCAAGCGCGGTCGTCCGTCGCGGGCACCGGACCCGATCCGCATCGCGGAAGGATATATTCCCAATGAGCAAGATCATCAAGTTTGATGAGGATGCCCGTCGCGGCATGGAGAACGGCCTGAACCTGCTGGCCGACACCGTCAAGGTGACGCTCGGCCCCAAGGGCCGCAACGTCGTGCTCGACAAGAAGTGGGGCGCCCCCACGATCACCAAGGACGGCGTGTCCGTCGCCAAGGAAATCGACCTCGACGATCCCTTCGAGCGCATCGGCGCCGAGCTCGTCAAGGAGGTCGCCAAGAAGACCGATGACGTCGCGGGTGACGGCACCACCACCGCGACCGTTCTGGCCCAGGCCCTGGTCCACGAGGGCCTGCGCAACGTCGCCGCCGGATCCAACCCGATCGCCCTCAAGCGCGGCATCGACCAGGCCGTCGAGGCCATCGTCGCCCAGCTGCACGCCGACGCCAAGCCCGTCGAGACCACCGAGCAGATCGCTGCCACGGCCTCCATCTCTGCCAACGACCCCGCCATCGGCAAGCTCATCGCCGAGGCCTTCGACAAGGTCGGCGCCGAGGGCGTCGTCACCGTCGAGGAGACCAACTCCTTCGACACCACCCTGGAGACCACCGAGGGCATGCGCTTCGACAAGGGCTACCTGTCGGCCTACTTTGTGACCGACCAGGAGCGCCAGGAAGCCGTCCTCGAGGACGCTTACGTCCTCCTCATGGACTCCAAGATCTCCAACGTCAAGGACATCGTTCCCGTCCTGGAGAAGGTCATGCAGACCGGCAAGCCCCTGGCGATCATCGCCGAGGACGTCGAGGGCGAAGCCCTCGCCACGCTGGTCGTCAACAAGATCCGCGGCACCTTCAAGTCTGTCGCCGTCAAGGCCCCCGGCTTCGGCGAGCGCCGCAAGGCGATGCTGCAGGACATGGCCATCCTGACGGGCGGCCAGGTCATCTCCGAGACCGTCGGCCTCTCCCTCGAGAACGCTGACCTCGAGCTGCTGGGCCGCGCCCGCAAGATCGTCGTCTCCAAGGACGAGACCACCATCGTCGAGGGAGCCGGCGACAAGGACATGCTGGACGCCCGCGTGCGCCAGATCCGCCAGGAGATCGAGAACACCGACTCCGACTACGACCGCGAGAAGCTGCAGGAGCGCCTCGCCAAGCTGGCTGGCGGCGTCGCCGTCATCAAGTCCGGCGCGGCCACCGAGGTCGAGCTCAAGGAGCGCAAGCACCGCATCGAGGACGCCGTTCGTAACGCTCGCGCGGCCTCCGAGGAGGGCCTGGTCGCCGGCGGCGGCGTCGCCCTGATCCAGGCCGCCGCCGTGGCGCTGCCCAAGCTCGACTCCCTCACCGGCGACGAGGCGACCGGCGTCAACATCGTGCGCCTGTCCGTCTCCGCCCCCCTCAAGCAGATTGCTGAGAACGCGGGCGTCGAGGGCGGCGTGGTCGCCGACCGCGTCGCCAACATGGAGCCCGGCCACGGCTTGAACGCTGCGACCGGCGAGTACACCGACCTCATGGCCGCCGGCATCTCCGACCCGGTCAAGGTCACCCGTTCCGCGCTGCAGAACGCCGCGTCGATCGCGGGCATGTTCCTGACGACCGAGGCCGTCGTCGCCGACAAGCCCGAGCCGCCGGCTGCCGGTGGCGACGAGGCTGGCGCCGGTATGGGCGGCATGTACTGAGCCGCTCGGCGTTAATGCTGATCCGCCTGGGGGCGGGGCCCGTGAGGGTCCCGCCCCCAGGCGCGTGTCTGGCGGACGACGCGCACTGCACCGGGGGCGGGATGACGCGTCTCGCCTCAGGTGCATGTCTAAGCGCCTGCGAACAGGGCCGACGAGTGCGCCTCGGCGTCCGCGTAGGTGGTCGCCGCAGCCTGTAGCTGCGTGGAGATGGAGTCCAGCGCGTCGTGGGTCTGTGCCTGGATGCCCTGCCACTGGGTGATCGTGGCCTGGAAGTTGGCCTGTGCTCCGCCCGTCCACGAGTCCTGAAGGGCGAGCAGCTGGGACATGAGCGTGTCGACTTCGGTGCGAATCGTGGAGGCGGTCGCGCAGGCCTGTGCGGATGCTGCGGATACCTGTTCGGCGTCAACGGCGTAAGCGGTCATGATGTCACTCCTTTGTGGGCCCCGGGTGGGCCCGTCACCCTCGACGCTACGCGCGTGACAACGCATAATCGAGGCGGAAACAACGCCCTGTGGATAACTGCCCGCGCCAATAAGTGCCTGTGGATAGCCCGCGTGGAGGGGCGCGGTGCCCGTGGAGGGGCACGGTGCCCGCGGCGGCGTGGTTTCGAGAGGTCGCACCGAGCGAGGCTTGGGGCGCGGACAGCGATCGGGCGGGCGGCTCCCTGTGGATATGCACGGCCCGGCGCGCCGTGTGGCGCGCCGGGCCGTGTGGCGCGTGAAATGGGCTCAGTCGGCGTTGGGCAGGTCGAGCGACTCGACCGCGGACTCGAGGGAGGAGGTGGCCTCCTCGTGCTCGTCGGAACCGCTGGGCTCCTCGATCTTGCGGGGAAGGACGCCGGACGACGTGGCTTCGTTGTCGGGGGTTGCGACGGGTACGCGCTTCTTGATCGAACGGCGCTTGATGATCAGGGTGCCGGTCGTGGTAGTGGAGTCCTCTACGACCTCGTCGGCGTCGTCCGCATCGTCGGCGTCGTCCGTGTCCTCGGTGTGGGTGGCCTCGCACAGCTTGATCTTGTCTCGCTCCAAGCGCGTCAGTTCGACCTCGAGGTTCGCGCGGGCGGTGTCCTCCCAGGCGGAGCCGAGCGGGGACTGGTAGATCGTCTCGTAGCTGAGCAGCTTCTTGACGAGTGCCATCCGGGCCTTGGTGAACTGCAGGTCGTCGAGCTCGCTGAGCTCGGCGCGCAGTGAGTACCGCAGCTTCTTGTAATCCTGCGGGCTGCACGACAGGCACGCCAGGTCGGCGTCGACGAGCACCTGCGCGTCGAAGTCGGTGCGCGGGGCGCGGTGGCGCGTCAGGAAGGCGATGAGCTCATCGATGCGGGCGACGACCTCTTCGGGAACGCCGAGGTTGGTGAGGCGGTTATGCGCGTGGTCGATGCAGCGGGTGGCCGCGAAGTTCGCCTGGAAGCCGCCGAGCTTAATCTCGAGAGCCTTGTTGAGGAACGCGCCGTGGTACCAGGCGGCGACGCGCAGGATGTCGGGGTCGTGCGCGGAGGAGGCGATCTCGTCGATGTAGGTCAGCGTGTTCATGAGACGACGCAGGTTGTGCAAGTGTCGGTTGGGCGCGCTCCACCGCTGCATGAGGTCCGCGCCCTCATGTTCGAGGTCTGTGTCGGTCGCGGTTGCGCCGATCTGCTGCATGGCGTCGACGAACGACGCCAGCAGCCACTGAGGTGCTTGTGCACCCATGGGCCACTCTCCTTGTTGAGGGATACTCAGCCATGCTAGTGCGCTTTTTCCCCGAGGTCACATCCTTTGGTCAAAAATCGGGGAAAGTTCCTATGGTTTGCTGGGAACTGTCCGGCCCGAAATGTTTGAAATACAGGGAAAAATACCCATGTGCGGGCCTCTTCGTTACGTCTTTCACGCTGTCGGGAGCTCGATGCGCACGGTCAACCCGCCCCCCTTCGTTTTGGTGAGCGAGGCGTTGCCGCGGTGCGCCGCGAGGATGCCGGAGACGATGGCCAGGCCCAGGCCGGAGCCGCCGGACTTGCGATTGCGTGACGAGTCGGCCCGGTAGAAGCGCTCGAAGACGCGGCCGCGGTCGGTTTCGTCGATGCCGGGACCGTGGTCGCGCAGTTCGATGATGGCGGTGTCGCCGCTGCGTCCGAGCGCGATCTCGACGGGGGAACCCTGGGGGGTGTAGCGCACGATGTTGCCGATCAGGTTGGTGAAGACCTGGGAGAGACGGTCGCGGTCGCCGGGGACGATGAGGGTCATCGGGGGCGTGCGCCCGTTGATGCCGATGAGCCCGACGGTGCGCGTGGGGTCGAGGGCCTGCAGGTCGAAGACGGCGTTGTCGGCGAGTTTGACCAGGTCGATGTCGGTGATGTCGAGGGGGCGGCCCTCGTCGAGGCGGGCGAGGGTGAGGAGGTCCTCGACGAGGTTGGCCATACGCGCCGACTCGGAGCCGATGCGGCCCATGACCTCGTCGATGCGTTCGGCGGGCACGCCGCCCATGGAGTAGAGCTCGCAGTATCCGGAGATAGCCGCCAGGGGGGTGCGCAGCTCGTGGGAGGCGTCGGAGACGAAGCGCTTGATTTTGCGCTCCGAGGTCTGGCGGGCCTCGAAGGACTGTTCGACCTGGGTGAGCATCGAGTTGAGGGAGAGGGCCAGGGAGCCGACCTCGGTGGTCGGCGGGTGGGGGGTGACGCGCTTGGTGAGGTCTCCGGCGGCGATCTTGCCGGCGGTGGATTCGATGGAGCGCAGCGGCAGGAGGGCGCGGCGCACGAGGATGCGGCCCGCCCATCCACCGACGAGGACGATGATTGAGCCGGCGACCGCGAAGTACGAGGCCGTGGTGCGCAGGGTGTGCTGGACGTCGGATAGGGGCAGGGCGATCGTCATGTACCCGGAGAAGAAGCCGGAGTCCTGGTCATAGACGGGGACGACGAGGGCGCGCCATCCGAGGCCCATCTTCGAGGAGGAGACGGTGATGGGCAGCGTGCGGAACGATGAGATGGGAGCGGAGGAGGTGTCGACGAGCTCGGGCAGGTTGGGTGTGCCCGAGGCCTTGAGCGTGTCCTCGGAGTAGAAGTAGCGGTCGTTTCCGCTGGTGTCACGGATCTGAATGTAATAGAGGGTGGGGATGGCGCCCTGGCCGTCGGCGGAGAAGGTCGCGGTGGAGGCGGAGATCTGGAGTGTGTGCGCGGTGGCGATCAGCTGGTCGTCGATCTGCGAGGTCAGGTGGCGCTGGAGGAGGCCGATCATGACCGTGCCGGACAGCGAGAGGCCGACGGCGAGCAGGAAGGTGATGAGCGTGACGAGCTGCGAGGACAGGGGTTTGGCGTCCCACCAGGCCTCGACGCGTTGAGCCAGGCTGGGGTGCACGTTACTCCTCGGCACGCAGGATGTAGCCCACGCCTCGCTTGGTGTGGATGAGCTCCCCGGACGCGCCCTCGACCGCGAGCTTGCGGCGCAGGTAGGAGATGTAGGACTCGACGATGGCGACCTCGCCGTCCCAGTCGTATTCCCACACGTGGTCGAGGATCTGCATCTTGGACACGACGCGCCCGGCGTTGATGACGAGGTAGCGCAGGAGCTTGAACTCGGTGGGGGACAGGTCGATGGGGACGCCTGCGCGCGTGACTTCGTGTGCGTCTTCGTCGATGACCAGGTCTCCGACGCGCAGGAAGGCGTCATCCTCCTCGGCGCCCATCGTGCGGCGCAGGATGGCGCGGATGCGCGCGACGACCTCTTCGAGGCCGAAGGGTTTGGTGACGTAGTCGTCGCCGCCGACGGTGAGGCCCTGGATCTTGTCGCGCATGTCGTCGCGCGCGGTGAGGAAGAGGACGGGGGTGGTGATGCCGGCGTCGCGCAGGCGGCGCGTGACGGTGAAGCCGTCCATATCGGGGAGCATGACGTCGAGGACGATCAGGTCGGGGCGCGAGGCCTGGGCTTCGTGAAATGCGCCGCTTCCGTCCTCGGCGGTGACGACGTCGAAGCCGGCGAAGCGCAGAGAGGAGGCGAGGAGGTCGCGGATGTTGGGCTCGTCGTCGACGACGAGCAGTTTCGCCTCTGTTCCGGTGGTGCTCATGGTGTCAGTGTCGCCCATGAGTCTGAATGTTTCCTGGGAGGTCGGTGTGAATCGCGCGATGATGTCGGCGTCTGTCCCTCGCGCGAATCGGGCGCCCTCATCCGATCAACAAGAAAGCGCGCGGAATTATTATGTAAGAATTGAAACATGTCCCCTCGAAACACAACGGATGTCCTGTCTCCCGCAGGCATCGAATTCCAGCACGTGTCCCCCAGGCTCGCCGCCCTGCGCCTCGGCAACGCCTTCGCCCTGTGCGGCGCCCTGTGTGGTGCGATCTCGGCCCTCGTCCTCATCGTCGGCATCCCCGCACTGTGGTGGCTCATGCTCGTCCCAGCCCTCATCGCCCTGCTCTGCCTGTGGCTGATCCCCGCCCAGGTGCGAGCCCTGCGCTACGCCCTGGCGGAGACGGATTTCGTGATCCGCCGTGGCGTCATCAACCGCTCCCTCACCCTGGTCCCCTACGGCCGCATCCAGTACGTCGACATCAAGCAGGGGCCCGTCCTGCGCTTCATGGGTATCGCCACGATCAAGCTCTCGACCGCGAGCGCGAAGACCGACGCGAGTCTTAGCGGCGTGCCGGTTGCCGACGCGGTGGGCTTGCGCGACGTTCTGGCCGAGCGTGGTTCTGCGGAGCTGATGGGCCTATGAGTAAGGACCTGTCCGCTGACGGGGTCGCCCCCGAGGAATGGAAGCCGCTTCACCCGCTGACCTACCTTCCCCGCGTCGTGGGATCGGTGACGGGCATCATCGGCGGTGTGATCCTGGCGAACGCGTCGGTCATTGCGGCGTGGCTGTCGGGCGAGGATCCCGCCCTGTTCGGGAGCGTCCGTGTCCTGCTGGGCCTCACTGCTGTCGTCGTGGCGGTCCTGGCTCTCTCCGTCGTCTACTGCTACCTGTCGTGGAAGATGACGCGCTATGCGGTGACCTCGACCGCCGTGTGGTATCGCGCCGGTATCCTCAAGCGCACCCAGCGCCACGCGCGCCTGTCGCGCATCCAGACGGTGAACGTCTCCCACTCGCTCCTCGGTCGCATCGTCGGCCTGGGGTACCTCGACATTGAGGTCGCCGGCGGTGCGGATTCGAGCATCAAGCTGGGCCTGCTCGCGAGCCGCCGCCTCGAAGAGTTGCGTTCGCTCCTGCTCGCCCTTGCCTCGGGCGCGATCGACGAGGCCGTGGATCCTCGCGCCGACTCCGTGGCCGCGACCGTGGGGTACCGCAGTGGTGCGTCCCCGCTGGAAGCCCCGGAGCGTCCGGTTTTCAAGGTCGGCTTCGTGAAACTCTTGGCCTCCATGCTGGCGACCTTTGACAACGCCGTGGCCCTGTTCTTCGGTGTCTTCCTCCTCGGCCTTAACGGCTTCCTGGTCGGGGTCGTCGGCGTCACCTCGCGGATGAGCTTCCTGGGCATCCTGTTGGGCGCGTTCAGCCTCTTGGCGGGCGTCTGGGCGCGTTTCGATCGAGAGTTCGGTTTCACGGCGTCCATCGCGGCCGACGGCGTGCGCATCAGCCGGGGCCTGACGGCCCGCCGCCAGGTGACGATTCCTCCGGGGCGCATTCACGCCCTCCAGGTCACTCAGCCGCTGATCTGGCGTATTTTCGGCTGGTACCGCGTGGAAATCACGCAGGCGGGTAACGCCTCGACCACCAAGGATGAGAAGAATAAGGGCATGGCCGTGGACGTCGCATCCGACGTGCTCTTGCCCGTGGGTCACCGAGCCGATCTCCTGCGCGCCATCGCGATCGCGATCCCCGACCTCGGGGTGGACGATCCCGAGGGCTTCATCGAGTCCCTTCGCGCGGGCACGGGCGAGGACCGCTGGATGACACCGATCCCGCGCAGCGCGAGGATCCTGGATCCTCTGGTGTACAAGCGCCGCGCCTTCGCCCTGACCGATGCTGTATTCGCGATCCGTGACGGGTTCTTTAACCTGCGATTCTCCATCATCCCGCTCACGCGCATCCAGTCGGTGTCCGTGCGTCAGGGGCCCATCCAGCGGTGGCGAAGCGTCGCCTCGGTGCGCGCGGAGCTGGTCCCCGGCCCGGTCGCGTCGATGGCCGAGCACGTCGAGGCGGGCCGTTCCCTGGAGCTGTGGGCCGACCTGTCCGAGGCCTCGAAGGTGCGCCGCGAGGCCGAGGCCCCCGAACGCTGGCTCTCGCGCGTCACCGAGGTCGTCGAGGCGACCTCGCGCGCGACGGCGCGCGGCGAGTGAGGCGCGGATCGGCGACAATGACACCATGAGCACCCCCGGACGCCTCGGTATCGGCATCATCGGCATGGGCCACGTCGGCCCCGTCATCGGCTCCGCCCTGCGCGCCGTCGGGCACCAGATCGTCGCCGTCTCCGCCTCGTCGGATGCCTCGCGCGAGCGGGCCGACGCGATGCTGCCCGGGGTGCCCCTGGCGTCCCCCGAGGAGGTTGCCCGACGCTCCGAGGTCGTCATCCTGGCCGTGCCCGACGACCAGATCGGCCCCCTCGCATCCGGCCTCGCCGACCTCGGCGCCTGGCAGAGTGGCCACATCGTCATCCACCTGTCGGGTGCCTCGGGCGTCGGGCTGCTGGCACCGGCCTCGGCCGCCGGAGCGATCCCTCTGGCGATCCACCCGGCGATGACCTTCACGGGGACCAGCGTCGACGTGGCACGCCTCGTGGGTACCCCCTTCGCGGTGACGGCGGCGGTGCCCTTCCTGCCGATCGCCCAGGCTCTCGTCGTCGAAATGGGTGGCGAACCCGTCGTCGTCGCCGAGGACGACCGCCCCCTTTACCACGCGGGCCTCGCCCACGGCGCCAACTTCATCGCCGGCATCACCGTCCAGACGACGCGCATCCTCGCCGCGGCCGGCATCGACAACCCCGCCCTGTACGTGCGCCCCCTCCTTGAGGCCGCCCTCGACCGGGCTCTCACCGAGGGCGTCGCGGGCATCTCCGGACCCGCCGCCCGCGGGGACGCGGGCACCATCGCGGCCCACGCCCGCTGCCTCGGCTCGCGCGAGGAACTCGCGGGGGAGCGCGACACCTACGCGGACATGACACGCGCCCTCACACGGCTCCTGCGCGAGGCCCGGCTCCTCGACGAGCGAGCCGCGACCGCCGTCGAGGCCGCCCTCCTCGACCCCGGCGCCTGACCCCGGGCATCCGCCGGCCGCGCCCAGACCTCGTCCCCCACAGAGCGAGGCGTGAGGATAGCGACTCTCTTTCGCGCCCGGGGATCAACATTTGCAAGAATAGAAACATGACCCACCGTCCCATCCTGACCCACACGCGCGCCCAGCTGGCCGAGGCGCTGGCGAAGCTGCCCGGCACGAAGGCGCTCGTCATGACCATGGGCGCCCTGCACAACGGGCACCTGCAGCTCGTGCGCGAAGCCCGGCAGCTCGCCGACCACGTGATCGTCACAATCTTCGTCAACCCCACGCAATTCGCGCCCGGCGAGGACTACGACGCATACCCGCGCACCCTGGATGCGGACATGGATGCCCTCGAGACGGTCGGCGCGGACCTCGTGTGGGCGCCCGCGCCCCAGGATGTGTACCCCACGCCCGCGACCGTCACCATCGACCCGGGTCCCATCGCGCGCGTCCTCGAGGGCAAGACGCGCCCCACGCACTTCGCGGGCGTCGCCCTCGTGTGCACCAAGGTCGTCAACCTCGTGCGCCCCGACGTGGCCCTGTACGGCCAGAAGGACGCCCAGCAGCTGGCCGTCCTGCGCACCGTCTTTACCCAGCTCGACATCCCCGTGCGCGTCCACGCCGTGCCGATCGTGCGCGCCGAGGACGGCGTCGCTCTGTCCAGCCGCAACCAGTACCTGAGCGACGACGAGCGCATCCGCGCCCGTGCCCTCTCGCGCGCGCTTCGCCGCGGCGCCGAGGTCGCCGAGGCCGGGGCCGCTCCCGCGGACATCGTGGCGCAGTGCCGAGCGGTCATCGACGCCGAGGGCGGCATCGACCTGGACTACATTGCTCTCGTGGACGCTGGGACCTTCGAGATCCTCGCCGGCACCGAGTCTGTGCCCGTCGGCGAGGGCGCAGCCGCGCCCACCATCCTGTCCGACGGCTCGCGCGAGGGGCGCCTCCTCGTCGCCGCCAAGGTGGGCACGACCCGCCTCATCGACAACATGGAGGTGCCGCTGCGCGACACCTCCGGTCCCGCCGGCCGTTTCGCCGAGCGCTCGGGGGAGCTCGCATGATGGAAATGATGCGCGAGATGGCGATCGGCAAGATCCACCGCGGCGTCGTCACCGGCGCCGACCTGCACTACGTCGGTTCGATCACCGTGGACGAGGATCTGCTGGATGCCGCGAATATCGTCCCCGGCCAGAAGGTCGACATCGTCGACGTCAACAACGGCGAGCGCCTCTCGACCTACACGATCGCCGGCGAGCGAGGCAGCGGCACGATCCAGCTCAACGGCGCCGCCGCCCACAAGGTGAGTGTCGGCGACCTGGTTATCATCATGGCCTATGCCCAGGTGCCCGAGTCCCTCGTGCGTCAGGTCAAGCCGTCCGTCGTTTTCGTCGATGGCTCCAACCGCATCGTCAGCGCCGGCAACCACGCGGGCTCCGTGCCAGAGGACTCCGCGCGTGCCCGCGAGCTCGGCTTGAAGAGCTCCGGCGTTTAAGCAACGCGTGACAGCACGGGGAAGCACCCACTGGTGACAGTGGGCGCTTCGCGTATCTCGGGCCCTTTCATGCGCGCGTTAACCCCGTGGTGGCAGTGTGGGTGCCCTGCCTGCGTTGCCACCAGTGGGGTCCAGCTGCCGTGAAGAGGTGACGCCAGAGCCGAGGCAGGCGTAACGGGTGCAATTTTCCGTCCGAAACGCGCGCTGAAATGCGTCCAAAACATGCGCTAATTGTCGTCCAAAACATGCGCTACATTAGCTAAATGTGCTACTTTTTACTTGAAAGAGAGGGAAAATGTACCGTCCGCGCATTCTTGATCGCAGCGTCGAATCTGCATTGCGAACCTCGGGTGGTGTGCTGATCGATGGTGTCCGCGCGTCCGGCAAGACACAGACGGGGCGCCACCACGCCGCATCGGTCGTGATCCTCGATGGTGGCTCGCCTAGTGTTGCAGCTGCGCTCCAGGTGGACCCGCGTTTGCTGCTCGAGGGCGAGACTCCGCGCCTCGTTGATGAGTGGCAGCTGGCGCCCGAGCTATGGAATACGGCCAGGCATGAGATCGATCGGCGTGGTACGAAGGGGCAGTTCATCTTCACCGGGTCATCGGTTCCCGCTCAGGATGCGATGCGACACTCTGGTGCACATAGATTCGTGCGTCTGCGGATGCGCCCTATGACTCTCGAAGAGCGTGGGCTAGGAGTTGGAACCGTCTCGCTCGAGGGACTCTTTGACGGTGATCTGCCAACCCCTGCTCTCACCTCGCCGATGGATGTTCCCACAATGCTCTCTGCCCTTGTGCATGGAGGGTGGCCCGCAGACCTTGATTTGGTAGAGAAGGATGCCCAGCGTAATCTGCGCGCGTACCTTGAGGATGTTGCTGTCAGTGACATTGCGCGTCTGGATGATGAACCTCGCCGTAACCCACGAACAGTGACAGCCTTGCTGCGCTCGCTGGCGCGCAACCTGTCGTCCGAGCTGAAGCTGACAACGATCGCGGCGGATATGCGAGGCGTGGGTGGTATTCAGCCGCGTACCGTTAGCGGGTACATCGGTTCGTTGGAACGTATTTTCCTTGTCGAGGAACAATATGCATGGTCTCCACAGATACGTTCGAAGACTGCTATTCGCTCCGCCTCTAAGGTTCACTTTGTTGATCCGGCACTGGCTGCTGCGGCCTTGGGAGCATCCTCGCGTAAGCTGCTCGCCGACTTGAACACGGCGGGATTCTGGTTTGAATCTATGGTCGTCCAGCATATGCGCAGCTACATGCAGGAGCTTGGGGGGCAGGTTATGCACTATCGAGATAAGGCGGGACGCGAGGTCGATGTGATTGTCGAGCTGCCTGACGGTCGATGGGGAGCGATTGAGGTCAAGCTCGGACAGCCCGCAATACCTGCTGGAGCCAAGAGTCTGATGCGATTCCTTGAGGTGGTTGACAATGAGCGTATGGGAGCGCCTTCCTTCGCCGCTGTCGTGACGGCAGATGGTCCAACGATGACGCTCGAGGGCGGGGTTACCACGTTCCCACTGGCCGCTCTCACCGCCTAATGAACGCGCGCCGGAGAGTCTCAATCGCAGTACGAGAAGGAAGTGGCCCGGACGCTTCGTGAGGAGCCCAACCGGACCCCTGCCTCGTCGCGGGGCCAAATCCCGGTACGATAGGCGCATGACCGATTCTTCTACGCCCACGCAAGCACCCGCAGACGACACCCCCGAGCAGGTCAAGGTTCGCGCGGCCAAGCGCGCGCGCCTCATGGAGGCCGGCATTCCCGCCTACCCCGTGCGCCTGCCGATCACGACCACCATCAAGGCGGTGCGTGAGAAGTACGCCCACCTCGAGGCCGGAGAAGAGACCGAGGACTACGTGGGCCTGGCGGGCCGCGTCATCCTCGCGCGCAACGGCGGCAAGCTCTGCTTCGCGACCCTCATGGATGGTGAGGGCAACAAGATCCAGGTCATGCTCTCCGCCGCCTCCGTCGGCGCCGAGTCCCTGGCAGCCTACAAGAACGACGTCGACCTGGGCGATCACCTCTTCGTCCACGGCCGTGTCATCTCCTCGCGCCGCGGCGAGCTGTCGATCTTCGCGACCCCCGCCGAGGTCACCCCCGAGGCTCAGGCCGCCTACGACGCCGCGCCCACCGCGCTGCCCGCCCCCGACGCCTCCTGGGCCATCGCCTCCAAGGCGCTGCGCCCCCTGCCCAAGACCTGGACCACCGAGGACGGCGAAGAGATCACCCTGTCCGAGGACCAGCGTATCCGCCGCCGCGAGCTCGACCTCATCACGCGCCCCGCCGCGCGCGACATGGTCCGCATCCGCGCGGCCGTCAACCGCTCGATCCGCGAGAACTTCTTCCGCCGCGACTACATCGAGCTCGAGACGCCGATGCTGCAGATGATCCACGGTGGCGCTGCCGCGCGTCCATTCGTCACGCACATGAACGCGCTCGACACCGATCTGTACTTGCGCATCGCGACGGAGATCTACCTCAAGCGCGCGGTCGTTGGCGGCGTGGATCGCGTCTTCGAGATGAACCGTAACTTCCGCAACGAGGGCATGGATTCCTCGCATAGCCCCGAGTTCACGTCCCTGGAGGCCTACGAGGCCTACTCGGACTACAACGGCATGGCTGAGCTGACGCGTGACCTCATCCAGCAGGCCGCGCGCGACGCCTTCGACCTGTCCGAGGGTGAGGAAATCGTGCGGCTGGCCGACGGCACCGAGTACGACCTGTCGGGGCAGTGGGATCGCATCGACCTGTACGGCTCGACCTCCGAGGCCCTCGGCGAGGAGGTCACGGTGGAGACGCCGCGCGAGACCCTCGTCAAGTACGCGGAGCGTATCGGCTTGGAGGTCGACGACTACGCCGTGTCCGGCAAGATCGTCGAAGACATCTTCGAGGAGCTCGTCGCGTCCAAGCTGTGGGCGCCGACCTTCGTCTACGACTTCCCGGAGGACACCTCCCCGCTGACCCGCTACCACCGCTCGCGCCCCGGCCTGACGGAAAAGTGGGACCTGTACGTGCGCGGCTTCGAGACGGGCACCGCCTACTCCGAGCTGGCCGACCCGGTCGTCCAGCGCGAGCGCTTCGAGGCGCAGGCCCTCGCGGCTGCCAACGGCGACCCCGAGGCCATGGTCATGGACGAGGACTTCCTCGTCGCCATGGAGCAGGGCTTCCCGCCGTGCGGCGGCATGGGCATGGGCATCGACCGCCTGCTCATGGTCCTGACCGGCCAGGGCATCCGCGAGACGATTCCGTTCCCGCTGGTCAAGCGCCTGGGCTGACCTGAGCTGAGAGTGGGCCTCGGCCTCGTTCTTTTGTGGACGAGGCCGGGGCCCGTCGCGTTGTCGGGCGCGCCTTGGCGGGGGCGGGCGCTAATGCGCGCGGGACGATCCTTAGGCGCGTGGCCGGGGGTGCAGGGCGCGCGTGTGGACGAGGTCGAGGAGCTCGTGTGCGGCGCCGTCGTCGAGGACGAGGTCGGTGGCGACTCCGGCGCGTAGGGCGCCCAGTAGTGGCAGGGCTTTGGAGGTGCCGGAGACGACGCACAGGCGTCGCGGGATCCTCTTGAGCGTTGAAGGGCTGGGGCCCGAGGCCCGCTCGTTGAGGTGCATGTTCGTCGAGCCGTCTTCGCGGATGAGGACGGTGCACACGTCGCCGACGACGCCGTCGTTTTGTGCGGAGGCGATCTCGTCTGGCTCGAGGAATCCGCCCGAGTAGACGTGGGAGGGCAGGCGCGCGGACATGGATCCGACGCCGAAGAGGGCGACGTCGGCGCTGTCGATCGTGTTGAGGACGGACTGGACGGAGCGTTCGCGCCAGAGTGCCTGCTTGGTGTCGGCGTAGTCGAAGAAGGCGGGCACGGGGAAGTTGACGATGCGCCCACCGATGGCTTTGGCTGCGCAGGAGATGATGGCCTCGGCGTAGGGCATGCCGGACTCGGTGGCGGTCGCGGCGCCGTTGAGCTGGACGACCGTCGAGCCGGCGAAGGTGACGTGGGGCATGGCGCGGGCGACCTCGGCGGTCGTGTTGCCCCACGCGATGCCGAGGGTGACTCCGGGGAAGAGCATGTCGACGAGGTGCTCGGCGGCGACCAGGGCGACGTTGTGGAGCCTGTTGACCTCGGTGTGGACGTCGTGGACGGGCACGACGGAGACTTGGACGCCAAAGAGGTCGGCGATCTGCCCGGCGAGCGTTCCCTTGGTGCCCGGGGAGGCGGAGACGGAGATGCGCACCAGGCCGACTTCGCGCGCGTGGGCGAGGAGTCGGGACACGGAAGAGCGCGATACCTGCAGGTGGCGGGCGATTGTCTCCATCGTCTGCCCCTGCAGGTAGTACATCGAGGCTGCCTCGTGCGCCTGTTCGTCACGTATTGTCACATTTTCTAGTGTGCCATGCACAAGCGTGCAGATGTGTGATTTTGAGTATTCATTTGGCTCCCGTTGCCGCTAGATTGATCTGCGTCAGATGGTCAGGGTCACACTATCGATGCTGAACGAACGTGCATTCGTTTTGGGCTAACGTGCATCAAGTGCAATACTTGGGGTGACCCGTCAACAGTGTCCGCGTTGATATTGTTCGATGGCACACAGTTAGCGGTGGTATCCCACCGGTGACCCGGCGTGAGGACGCGCCGGAGAAAGATAGGAAAAATGCTCTCAACACTGCTTCCGGCAGCCGCAGAGGCGGCTGTCCCTACCACGGGCCAGATTTTCATGTCTGAGTTCCTTGGCACAGCTGTCCTGCTGCTCCTCGGTGGCGGCGTCGTCGCCACGAACCTGCTTCCCAAGTCCAAGGGCAAGGGTGGCGGCTGGCTGCTCATCAACTGGGGATGGGGCCTCGCGGTCTTCGCCGGCGTCTACGTCGCGTTCCGCACCGGCGGCCACCTGAACCCCGCCGTCACGATCGCCAAGGTCGTCGGCCACATGTTCGACCCCAGCGTCACCCTGGCGGGCGACATCCCCGTCACCGGCACCAACGTCGCGGTCTACATTGTCGCCCAGTTCCTCGGCGCCTTCGTCGGCGCCGTCCTGTGCTGGCTCACCTTCAAGAAGCACTTCGACGAGGACTGCGACCCTGCCCTCAAGCTCGGCGTCTTCTCCACCGGCCCCGAGATCCGCTCCTACGGATGGAACTGCCTCACTGAGGCCATCGGCACCGCCGTCCTGATCCTGTGGGTCTACGTCTCCGGCTACACCGAGACCGCGGTCGGCCCCCTCGGCGTCGCCCTCATCATCGTCGTCATCGGCAACTCGCTGGGCGGCCCCACCGGCTACGCCATCAACCCGGCCCGTGACCTCGCCCCGCGTATCGCCCACGCGATCCTGCCCATCAAGGGCAAGGGTGGCTCCGACTGGGGCTACTCCTGGGTTCCCGTCGTCGGCCCGATCATCGGTGCTATCGTCGGTACCGCTGTCTACTACCTCGCTCTCCACTGAGAGTGAGTGCGCGGGCGAGGCCGCCGCGGCCTCGCCCGCACCATCCCCAGCGCTGGGGAATAACAAGTTCGCAGGGGCACTGATGCCCCTCAAGCCGCGCAGGTGGCCCGGCGCGGCACACACAACGACGTGACAACGCATCCGAAAGGACACTCATGACCCCCACCGAAAAGTTCGTTCTTGCCATCGATCAGGGCACGACCTCGACCCGTGCGATCATCTTCAACCACTCCGGCGAGATCGTCTCCGTCGGACAGAAGGAGTTCACCCAGATCTTCCCGAACCCGGGCTGGGTGGAGCACAACCCCATCGAAATCTGGGAGACCACCCGCACCGTCGTTGCCGAGGCCCTGCAGAAGGCGGAGATTAACCGCCACAGCCTCGCCGCCGTCGGCATCACCAACCAGCGTGAGACCACCGTCGTGTGGGACAAGAACACCGGCGAGCCCGTCTACAACGCGATCGTCTGGCAGGACATGCGTACCTCCGACATCGTCAAGGAGCTCGAGGGCGACGAGGGCCCGGACCGCTTCCGCCAGATCTGTGGCCTCGGTCTGTCCCCCTACTTCTCCGGCTCCAAGATCAAGTGGATCCTCGACAACGTCGAGGGTGCCCGCGAGCGCGCCGAGGCCGGCGACCTGCTCTTCGGTAACACCGACTGCTGGGTCCTGTGGAACCTGACGGGCGGCATCAACGGCGGCGTGCACTGCACGGACGTCACCAATGCCTCGCGCACCATGCTCATGGATATTCGCACGCTCTCCTGGCGTGAGGACGTCTGCGAGATCTTCGGTATTCCCATGTCGATGCTCCCCGAGATCAAGTCCTCGTCCGAGATCTACGGCTACGGCCGCAAGAACGGCCTCCTCGTCGACACTCCGATCTCCGGCATCCTCGGCGACCAGCAGGCCGCCACCTTCGGCCAGGCCTGCTTCGAGAAGGGCATGGCGAAGAACACCTACGGTACGGGCTGCTTCATGCTCATGAACACCGGCACCGAGCCCGTCTTCTCCGACAACGGCCTGCTTACCACCGTGGCCTACAAGATCGGTGATCAGCCGGCCGTCTACGCCCTTGAGGGCTCGATTGCCGTCGCCGGTTCGCTGGTCCAGTGGCTGCGCGACAACCTCGGCATGATCGTCAAGTCCTCGGACATCGGCAAGCTGGCCAGCACGGTCGAGGACAACGGCGGCGTCTACTTCGTGCCCGCCTTCTCCGGCCTGTTCGCCCCCTACTGGCGTGCGGACGCGCGCGGCGCGATCGTGGGCCTGACCCGCTACGTCAACAAGGGCCACATCGCCCGCGCCGTCGAGGAGTCGACCGCGTTCCAGAGCGCCGAGGTTCTCGACGCGATGAACGCCGACTCCGGCGTCCCGCTCAAGGAGCTCAAGGTCGACGGCGGCATGACGCACGACGACCTGGTCATGCAGTTCCAGGCCGACCTGTGCGGCGTGGACGTCGTTCGCCCGAAGGTCATCGAGACCACCGCCCTGGGTGCCGCCTACGCGGCCGGCATGGCGGTTGGCTACTGGGAGAGCACCGACGACGTCGTTGCCAACTGGCAGGAAGGCAAGCGCTGGACGCCCACCATGGAGCCCGCCGAGCGCGACCGCACCTACCGCCTGTGGAAGAAGGCCGTCACGCGTACGCTCGACTGGGTCGACGACGACGTGTTGTGATTGTCACTCCATAGACAGTGACGAGGCCGGGGCTGCGTGAAGCGGTCCCGGCCTCGCCGCGCGTGGGAGCGGCGCGTTAGAACGTCTCGTAGGAAACGCGTGCGCCCCCGGCCTGGATGATGCGCGAAATGTCGCGGACTATGCGGGCGGAGCCGCACACGTAGTACGTGGCCTGGGGATCGATGCCCTCGGCGTTCAGGTAGTCGGTGATTCGCCCGTGAAACGTGCCGGGCGCCGCCTCGCGGCTGACGCATCGAATGAGCCGGGGCAGCGGTGTGTCGACTCGGCCTGTCAGGTCGTCTTCCGTCTGTGAGCATCCGACGATGAGTATGTCGTCGTCGCGCCTGTCAGCCTCGAACGCTGTGAGGAATGGGGCGATGCCCGTCCCTGTTGCGATGAAAATGCGCCGGTGTGGTGCCTCGGCGTCGGTCGTGTCCCGGTCTGGCGTGACGAGCCAGTGGCCGTAGGGCAGCTCAAGGTCGACGTCGTCGCCGGGTGCGGTGGTGCTCGCCCAGGAGGCGCCCATGCCCTTCGTGCGCACGTCAACGAGGAGCCTGACGGTGCGCCCAGGGGCTGATGCGAGCGAGTAAGGTCGCCATTCGAATGGGGCGACCCGAACGAGCGCGTACTGGCCTGCCTCCCACGTCGCGCATTCCGGTAGCTCGAGTGTGATATCGCGGGTGGTGGGGCTCATCCAACGAGTGCGTTGTACTGTCGCCCGATGGCGTGCCGCTCCGGCGGTGCGTTCAGTCGTCGTGTCGTGGGAGGAGCTCGCGTGATCCTGGGTGGGGACCTGATCGCGCAGTGCGCGCATGATGCGGGGATATCCCGCGGGCCCGAGTACTTTGCAGGCCGTGGACATGCCGGCCAGGGCGGCGCCCACGATACCGGGCATTCCGGCGTCCTGCCCGGTCAGGTAGAGGCCGTCGATGGGGGTCGAGGGAGAGGCGAGGTCGGCGGCGAAGCGTTCGGGCGTGAGGGGTAGCCCGTAGAAACAGCCGCGGGCGTGGGACGTGTAGTGTTCGACGGTGAGCGGCGTGCCCACCTCGACGTATCGGACGGCGTCTGTCAGGCCGGGCACGGCGCTCTCGGCGAGGTCGATGAGTGCGCGTGCTATGGATGACGTGAGGGCCTCGTAGTCCCGGCCTCGGTGTTTCGGCCTCGTTCCCTCCCAGCGTTCGAAGGCCTCGGGCGTGACGAAAGAGATGATCTCCGCGGTCGCGTGTGGTTCCCCGGACTTGATGGCGGGGAAGGAGATGAACGCCGAGCGCGGGTGCCCGTCGAGGAGGTCGGCGGTCATACGGGCCGGGTCGGCGCGGCCCGTGTCCGTGTTGATCCAGACGTTCGCCCCGGTCACGCCCTCCGGGTAGTGGTCGAGGGTGAGGTAGACGGTGACGGCGGAGCCGCCGTGGCCGAGGCCGGCGACCTGTTCTCGCACGCGCGCGGTCAGCCTTCCGGTCGGCCCGGTTGTGGGGAGCAGGTGCTGGTAGGTTTCGCGGGCGCCGATACCGGAGATGATGATCGGCGCTCGCTCCTCGTAGGTGAGAGGCACGGCACCGGAATGGTCGGTGACGCGCACGCCGACGGCGGCCCCGTCCTCGACGAGGATTTCTTCGACGTTTTGCCCGAGGCGGATGCGTCCGCCGGCGCTCGTGATTCCCTTCTCGATCATGCGCGCGATCTGTGCGCTTCCGCCGCTGGGAAACCACGCGCCGTTCATGTAGTGGCCGACGATCATGGCGTGGGCGACGAAGGCGCTGCGCGCGGGTTCGACGCCGTAGTCGCCCCAATGAGTGGTCAGGAGGGAGCGAAGTGCGGGGTCGCGGAATCTGCGTTCCATGTAGTGCTGCGTCCGTTCGAGCGCGTGGCCTACGAGCGCGCGTTGGGCGAGGCGGACGGTGGGGGCCGTGCGCGGGGGCACCATCTCGCGGGCGTAGTGCAGTGACATCCAGGAATAGGCGCGCTTCACGTCCCTGCAGTAGCGGCGAATGGCTTTCTTTTCGTGGGGGAACAGTGAGGTGAGGAGGCGTTGATACTCGTCGGCGCCGGCGGGAATTGTGACGTCGAGGCCGTGGCCGGGCAGGTAGAAGCGGTCGTAGCCTGCGGGCATGCGGTTCCATGTGAGGGCTCCTGCGGTGAGGTAGTCCATGAGTTGTCGTGGGCGTGAGCCGGGTTCCATGTCTCCCACGTAGTGCACGCCGACGTCCCAGGTGGCTCCCAGTCGCCGGAACGAGTGGGTGAGGCCGCCGGGGGTGGTGTGTTGTTCGAGGATGAGGATGCGTGCGCCGGCGGCGCGTGCGAGCAGTCCGGCAGTGGTCAGTGAGCCGATGCCGGAGCCGATGATGATGGCGTCATACATGGGAACTCCCAAAACTAGACAGTGTCTACTTATGGGAACATGTGTTGGTAGACACTGTCAAGTCGTGGTTGTTTCTCGGCTACACTGAGATCATGACGCGCCATACGAACCCCGATGGCCTGCGCGAGACGATCCTTCGCATCAGCCGCAACCTGCTCAACGAGGGCGGGCCATCATCCCTGTCCATGCGCGAGGTCGCACGACGCGCGGGCTGCACCCACCAAGCCCCGTACCACTACTTCCAGGGGCGCGAGGCCATCCTCGTCGCCCTCGTCGAGGAGGGATACCGAGACCTCGAACGGGCGCTGCGTGAGGCGAGGGAGACGAGCGAGGGACGTGCGCCGCAGGACGTGACGCGCGCCGCGGGACACGCCTACCTCGCCTGCGCGCTGACGAACCCCGGTGTCTTCCGGATCATGTTCCGATCAGACATGTACGACGCGGGCGCTCACTCGGGCCTGCGTGCGGCCAGCCTGGCTGCGCGCACCCAGCTACGCTCGCTAGCCGCGCTTGCGTACGGCACTGACGACCCGCGCGCGGAGGTCACCCTGTGGGCCTACGTGCACGGCCTCGCCACCCTCGTCCTCGATGGGCCTCCGGCACTCGGCGCCGCGGAAGAGGCGCAGCGCTTTGCCCACGACGTCATCGAGGCACCATACTTCATCGGTGGGGTGTGAGCCGGTCGCGCTCGCGGGCCGGCCGGTGCCGTCCTAGGACCCAAGGCCGACAGTGGCCCCCGCCGCAGCATCTACAATTAACCCCATGGAAAGCTCTAATAATCAAACGACATACCTCGTCGTCGACGGTGAGAATATCGACGCCACGCTCGGCCTGTCGGTCCTGGATCGGCGCCCCAACCCCGAGGAACGCCCCCGATGGGATCGCGTCCTGGAGTGCGCGCACGGTCGCTGGGGCCAGCGCGCCAAGGGCCTGTTCTTCCTCAACGGCTCCTCGGGCTTCCTGCCCATGGGATTCGTCCAGGCCCTGACGGCGATGGACTACTCGGTGATCCCCCTGTCGGGTCCCGCCGACATGAAGGTCGTCGACGTCGGCCTGCAGCGCACGATGGACGCGATCGCGCAGATCGGCACGGGCGACGTCATCCTGGCCAGCCACGACGCCGACTTCCTGCCCCAGATCGAGACGCTCCTGGACCAGGGCCGCCGCGTCGCGGTCATGTGCTTCAAGGAGTTCCTCTCCTCCCAGCTCCACGAGCTGGAGGAACGCGGCCTGGAGATCATCGACCTCGAATACGACGTGCACGCATTCCAGGTGCGCCTGCCCAGGCTCCACATCATCGACATCGACGACTTCGACCCGATGTCCTTCCTGTGAGGCGCCGACCCGCGCCCGCGGGATCGAACGACGCCTTCGTGACATGCGAACCGGGCGGCCCCTCGCGGGGCCGCCCGGCCGCTCTATGAGTGCGACGCTAGCCGCGGATCACTCCGCCGACTTGCCCTTGAGGGCAGCCAGGCGGGCCTCGATCTCGATCTGCGAGGAGTCGGTCTCGAGCTCCGCGAACTGGGCGTCGAGGCTGGAGGCGGCCAGCTCGACCTTGCCCTGAGCCAGGGCCTCCTGGCGACGCACGCGATCCTCGAAGCGGCCGAGCTCGCTCGTGGGATCCAGGATGTTGATGGAGGAGAGGGCGTCGGTGACCTGAGCCTGCGCCTTTGCGGTCTTCTCGCGGGCGATGAGCTGGTCGCGGCGGGACTTGAGCTCGGAGAGCTTGTCCTTCATCTGCGACAGGCCCTTCTTCAGGCGCTCGGCGACCTCACGCTGAGCCTTAAGGGCGGGCTCCTCGGTCTTGACCTCGTTCTCGAACTGGATCTGCTTGCCGATGGCGACCTTGGCCAGGTCATCCCACTTGGTGGCTCCGGCCTCGTCACCGGCGGCGCGCAGGGAGTCGGCCTTGGCGGAGGCGGCGGCGGCCTTCTGACCCCAGTCGGCTGCGGCCTTGACGTCCTCCTCGTAGTCCTTCTCGGCCATGCGCAGGTTGCCCAGGGTCTGGGCGATCGCGTTCTCGGCCTCGACGATGGAGTTGGTGTAGTCGCGGATCAGCTGGTCGATCATCTTCTGCGGGTCCTCGGCCTTGTCGAGGATCGCGTTGATGTTGGCCTTCGCGAGCTGGGCGATACGGCCCAGGATCGTCTGCTTCTCAGCCATGATGTTCTCCTTTGTGGTGATGTGCGCTCGTGCGCGGGTTGAGCGCGAGGCCAGGGCCCCGCAGGTCGGTGGGTGGGCTCCGGCGAGCCCAAACCGGTCACTGAGCCGGCGTCTGTGGTGGAGGAATCGTCGTTATGGTGAGCGTGTTCCTCCGGATTGGTGCTCGGCCGTACGAAGCGGGTCAAGCGTAGCGTCCAGCTTGGTCTCGACGGCGCGAGCATGCTCGAGAGCGTCGAGCGGATTGTCGTTGTGGATAAGGGCTTCCTGAGCCCGTGTGATCGCCGCACGGGCATCGGTGATGAGAGGAGCAAGTAGTGTCGGATCAGTTTGCAGGAGGTCGGCTTCCTCGATGTCCGAGGAAAGGGACGCGATAGCGGCGCCGAGCCGCTCCTCGATGTTGTCCAGGTCTAATTTTGCCGTGAAGATAGCGTTCATCTCATGGTGCGCCATGAGGAGTGCACGCTCGGCGGTGTCGACAGCAGAGGTGGCGAGCTCGGTGTCCGTGTCGATGATTGCCTGGGCAGACTCAATGGCGCTGCGCGCCGAGGCGAGCAAAGATGCTGCCTTGTCGGGGTTGTCTTCGAGCGAGGCTAGTATCGTGCCGGGGTAGATTCCGGCGATTGTCGCCAACTCGTCCCTGGAACGTTCCACGGCCGCCAGTTCTTCTGCCAGGCGTTCACGCGCCTCTGCCAGGCGGGTCGGCAGTGAGGTGAGCTCGGAACGCTTCGTGCTGAAAGGGGCCTGCGCGTCGCTCAACAAACCCATGTGCGTGTCGAGATCACTGATGATTTGGGTCGCCAGGGTCTTCCTAGTCTCAGGGTTCGAGGTTATGCGGCACTTCTGCTGGAGGGCGTCCCCGCGAGACAGGGCTTCCTTCGCTCCCTTAATCCGGTTGCGGAACTGTTCAGTCGCGGCGATGCCGAACTGTGCGCGGGCGTAGTCCCATTCCTTCACGGCATCGCGCACTTCCAGATCGGCTGCGGCCAGTCGGTCATTCGCCTGCTGGACCAGCTTGTCCGCAGCGTGCTGAGCGGCCTTGTCGTCGCGTTCTTCCCTGCGGTGTTGGATTCGCCATGCAGCGGATTCGATTTCTGCGTCGTGTTCTTCTTGCTCCCGCAGCTTTTTCCAGTGGCCAAAAAAAATGCCGAAGACGAGAAGTAAGCCCACGATGAGGAACGCAAAAAAGCTCTTGATTTCTTCCTTTCTGGCTTCATCCTTCAGGTTCTGGCTGCTTGCGTCGTATTCGGAACGAATGCGCTTGTATGTGTCAAAGGAGCTGCGCAGACTGTTGATTAAGGTCTTGGGGCCCGCCGCTGCCTCTTTGGAGGTCAACGGAGTCGATGTGTATGTCCGATGGGCTTCCGATAGTGCGCTGTCCACGTACCTTTTGACGATGGAATCGTTGCGCATCCACTGAGTAAGCTCCTGGCCAAAGCAGTATGTGTCTATTCCCTCCTCGTAGTCGACGGCGTAGAGAAGGACATTGTCGTTGTCCTGCACCTTGGTGAGGGTGGCCTGGCACCATTCGGATGGTGTCTGGTCGGAAAAGGTGGGGACGATGACGATGGTGATAACAGTGGAATACTTGGAGGAGAAGGACTCTGCACGAGTCTCGATCGTTGTGCGTTCTTCGTCGCTGAGGAAGCCGTCCACATCAGTGACGTATCCGCTTGGCGTGAGCGCCTCGGTCGCGAACGCGGGCGTGCCACCGAGCGCTATCGCGGCCGTCATGACGGCCGCGATGCCTAGGCGTCGAATCCGTGGCACGCTATCCTCCTTGGTTGGTGGCAAACAGAATAAGATACATGATTGTGGGCCGCCGCGCGTTCACTATGATATGCGGTCCGTCACATTATTGTGGGTCGTTGATGACCCGGTGGCCGGGTGCGGACGCGAGCGCTGTGGCCCGCGATCGTCTGGCTCCATTGTCAGTGGGTCGTCGTTCACCTCCTCTACTGGCGCCCCGGTGTCGCGAGCGCGCGTGGGCAGAGGCGTCATGATCGATCCTCACCGGGCGTTGGGCGCGAGGCCGGGGTGGCCTCGCGCAGTGGCTCGAGGGTGGCGCGGAGCCTGGCCTGCACGGTGCGCAGGTGGTCGAGCGCCTCGAGCGGGCTGTCGTTGGCGATGAGGGCGGCCTGGCCGACGGCGATTGCCTCCTGCGCGTCGGCGACCAGCGGGGCCAGGAGCACCGTGTCGGACTCGAGGCTCTCAAGCTCTCCAATGTCAGCGGAGAGGGAACCGATGGCGGTGCCGAGGCGGTCCCGGATCGCGTCGAGATCGGTCTTCGCGGAGAAGATCGCGTCCGTCTGCGCATTGGCCATGGTCAGGGCACGGCGCGCGGTGTCCAGGGCCGAGGCGGCGCGGGCGTTGTCCTTGGTGACCGTCGCGCTCGCCGTCTCCAGCGCGGCGCGGGCGGATTCGAGCAGCTGCGCGGCACGCTCCGGGTTGCCCTGAAGCGAAGCGAGGGTCTTGGCGGGGTAAATGGTCGCGATGCTCGCCAGCTCCTCCCTGGCACGCTCAAGGTCCGAGAGCTCCTCGGCCAGGCGCTCGCGCGCCTGTGCGATCCGAGAAGGAAGTGCGGCGTGCTCGGCGCGCTTGGCGGTGAATTCCGCGGTGGCCGCGCGCAGGGGGGACACGGCCGCGTCCAGGTCGTTCGACATCTCGGCGGCGAGACGCATCCTGGTCTGGGGGACAACCGCGGCCTGGATGCGCTTCTGGGTGTCGTACCCGCGTGAGAGAGCCGCCTTGGCCTCCTCGACCTGGCGATGGAAACGCTCGGTCGCGGACAGTCCGAACTGGGCGCGCGCATAGTCCCACTCCTGCTCGGCGGTGTGCACGAGCTCGGCTGCCTCGACGAGGCGCTTGTTCGCACCCTGCACGCGGCGGTGGGCCTCCTCGGCAGCCCTGAGTCGTTCCTCGCGCGCCTTGAGGCGTGCGCGCCGTGCCGTATCGTCGGTGGTGGGTGCGGGCTCGGGGTCGGCGCTCTCGCTCTCCTGCGAGTCCTTGGTGCCCTTGATGGCCAAGCTGATCAGCCCGATGCATGCCGCGGCCACCATCCAGAGGAATCCTCGGCCGTGTTCGGTCGAGCCGGACGACGAGGATCGGCTGGGGGAGGGCGACGAGGACCGGCTGGGGGAGGAGGACTGAGCCGCGACGCGGTGCGCATCAGGCCAGAATCCTGCGTGTGGGAGGGTGGAGGCGGAAGCAACGACAGACTCTGCGCCTCCCACGGCCTTGGTCGCGAACGCGGGCGCGCCACCGAGCGCTATCGCGGCCGTCATGACGGCTGCGATGCCTAGGCGTCGAATCCGTGGCACGCTATCCTCCTTGGTTGGTGGCAAACAGAATAAGGTACATGATCGTGGGCCGCCGCGCATTCACTATGATATGCGGTCCGTCACATTATTGTGATTTGTTGATGACCCGGTGGCCGGGTGCGGACGCGAGCGCTGTGGCCCGCGGTCGTCTGGCTCCATTGTCAGTGGGTCGTCGTTCACCTCCTCTACTGGCGCCCCGGTGTCGCGAGCGCGCGGTTGGTCAGGACGGTGGCCCTCGAGGCCGCCGCACGCGCCTGTAGAGGGTCCTTGTCGAGGGCTACGCGAGCCTCGCCAATCGCCTGTTCCGCTTCGCGCAGGAGCTTGTTCGCGTCAAACAGGGCGGAGCCTTGGCGGTTCCTCAAGGACTTGCGCGCCCACGCGAGGGTCGCATCGGCGTCACGAATGTGACGCTGAGCGCTCTCGTGCGCCTTGAGCGCCGCCGCTTCTTGCGTTCGAAGGGGAGCGAGCACCGCCTCCAGGCGAAGCTCCACGTCGCGAAGGGTCTCGAGCGCGCCGAGGGGGTCCTCGTCGTTGACCAGGGCGCGCTGGCCGAGCGCTATCGCCTCCTGCGCGTCGGCGACCAGCGGGGCCAGGAACGCCGTGTCGGCCTCGAGGCCGTCAACCTCGGCGATGTCGCCGGACAGGGCCCCGATGGCGGCGCCGAGACGATCCCGGATCGCGTCGAGATCGGTCTTCGCCGAGAAGATCGCGTCCGTCTGCGCATTCGCCATCGTCAGAGCACGCTGCGCGGTGTCCAGCGCCGAGGCGGCACGCGTCGGGTCCGCCTCGATATGCGCGCTCGCCGTGTCCAATGCCGAGCGAGCGGACTCCAGGAACGCCGCCGCGCGCTGTGGATTGTCCTGGAGGGAAGCAAGCATGGAATCGGGGTAGAGACCCGCGATGCTGGAGAGCTCTTCCTTCGAGCGTTCCAGATCGTCGAGTTCCTCGACCAGACGCTCACGAGCCTCACTAAGCTGCGCGGGCAGCGTGGAGCGCTCCCTTCGCCGTGCCGTAAACTCCGCGCGCGTCTTGTCCAGGGGAGGGAGGACCTCGTCCAGATCCTTCGTGATTGTCGCCGCCAGGCGTTTCTTAGCCAGGGAGTCGGCGGTGTGGCACATCTGTGTGTAGGTGTCGCGTCCGCGCGCGACGGCCTCCTTGGCCGCCTCAAGGCGACGACCGTACTCTTCGGCTGCGGCGGTGCCGAACTGTGCGCGGGCGAAGTTCCAGTCCTCCTCGGCGGCGCGGATCTGTTCCGCGGCTTCCGACAGGCGCCGATTCGCCGCATCGGCGGCCCTCAGGGCCTCACGCCTCACGGGGTCCACGATCGGAACGGACGCCCCGGAATCGACGCTGGAATCGTCGTGACCGTTGTCTTCTCGCACCGCGGCCCATATGCTGATGACGGCTGCAATCACCACAACGACGCCCAAGGTGATATGACCGCCGAGGCTCCTTTCTGCCTCCCTCTTCCGTTCTTCTTCTGCCGCTTGCTGCCTCTCGCGACTCTTGGCAGCAATGCGTGCGTGTAAGTCGGTCGTGGAGCGCACGTCGTCGATGAACGCGCGAGCGCCCGCCGCCGCCTCGTCGGGAGTGAGGGGGGTGGATGTGTGCTTGCGGCGGGCGAAACCGAGCGCGTCGTCCAGCATCATCTTGGTCATCGGGTCCGACGCCGCCTTCTGCCCCAGGTTCGCATCCGTGCAGTAGGTGTCGGTGCCGTCCTCGTAGGCCAGGACGTAGAGGATGCCCTTATCTGCTGTGCGCGATTGCATCAGGGTGGCCCGGCACCACGTCGATGGTTCCTGGTCGGAGAAAGTGGGGACGATTGCAACGTCGATGTACATGGAGTACGCGGAATAGAAAGACTGAGCTGACGTCTCGATCATTCCCCGTTGCTCCGCGCTGAGGAAGCCGTCGGGATCGCTGACGTATCCGCTCGTCGTGAGCGGCTCGGTTGCGAAGGCGGGCGAGCCACCGAGCATCACCGCTGCCATCATGACGGCGGCGATGCCCAGGCGTCGGATCAGTGCCACGTGGCCCTCCTGGTCGGTGGTGAACGGAACGGCATGCGCTCAGAAGCGGCTCCATGTCGCCAAAGCGTTGCAATCTGCGTCACGTTGTGTGTCTGGGGTCAGTGTACGCGACGTGGGCGCTCAGGCGGGCAGGCCGCCGCGAGCCGGGTGCGCGGCGGTGGCTCTCAGGCGGTGCGACGCGCTTAGAAGTGGCCCTTGGAGCCGGAGAACCCGCCGCCGCCGAAGCTGCCGGAGCTCCCGGAGAACCCGCCGCCCGAGGAATGGCTGGAGCTGGAGCTGCCCCAACTCGAGCGGGAGCTGCCCCAACTCGAGCTGGACCCCCACGAGGAGCTCGAGTGCGAGCTGCCGCTGTTGGAGAACAGGATCGACCACAGGATCTGCTCACCGAGGGAGGAGCCGGAACTGCTCGAGCGGTAGTCGTCATCATCGTCCTCGTCGTACCAGCTCGTATCGGGTCGGGCCAGGGGCGTGGCCATGACGCGGTCGGCGAGGGTGCGCGCCCGCGATGCCTGGGAGGTCGCTTCGTTCGGGTCGCTCTTCAGGGCCTCGCGGGCCGCCTCGAGGGAGTGCTCGGCGTCGTGGAGGGTGGAGCGGACGTTCATGTTCATGGCGCCGCGTCGCCCCTGGACGTAGCGCTGGGCGCGCATGACAGCGGACTCGGCGAGGGACACCTGGGAACGGGCGGCGGACAGAGCCCTCTCGTCGTTGTCCCGCTTGGAGCGCAGCGGGGCGAGCGCGGCGTCGATGTTTGACTCCGCGCTGCGCAGGTGTTCGAGGGCCGCCAACGGGTCGCCATTGTTGAGGAGGGCGGCCTGTCCCTCGGAGATCGCCGCGCGCGCATCGGCGACGAGCGGGTCGAAGATGGCCGGGTCCGCCTTCAGGGACGACACGTCGTTGATATCCGACGAAATGGAGCCGATGGCGGCACCGAGGCGGTCGTGGATCGCGTCGAGGTCGGACTTGGCGGAGAAGATCGCGTCGGTCTGGTGCGTGGCCATCATGAGGGCGCGGTGTGCGGTGTCGAGGGCGCTCTCCGCGCGGGCCCGGTCCGTCTCGGCCACCCGCTGGGCCTCCTCCAGGGCGGTGCCGGCGGTTGTCAGCAGGGCGGCGGCCTGCTCGGGGTTGTCCTGGAGGGAGGCGAGCATCTGCGCGGGGTAGATACCCGCGATGCTCACCAGCTCCGCCTTCGCGCGCTCCAGATCGGCGCGCTGCTCGATAAGGCGTTCGTGGGTCTCGGTGATGCGGTTAGGCAGCGTCGCCTGCTCGCTGCGCTTCTTCGCGAAGGAGGCCTGGACGGCGCTCAGGGGGTTCATGGAGGTCCCCAGGTCGCGCATGATGCTCGTCGCCAGGTTCGCGCGCGAGATCGGGTTGGTGGAGTCATTCATCTGCTTTTGAGTGTCAAAGCAGCGCGCGACGGAGTCCCGGGCGGCCTCCAGGGTGCGGGCGAATTGGTCGGTCGCGGCGATGCCGAACTGGGCGCGCGCGAAGTCGAGCTCGTCGGTGGCGGAACGCACCTGCTCGTCTGCCGCGAGGAGCTGGCGGTTGGCCTGCGAGACCTTCTTCTCGGCGTCTTCGGTTCTGGTGCGGGTCACCTGCTCCGCGGCGCGTTCGTTGCGACGCGAGGAGGAGGACACGGCGAGCCCGATGCCGATGAAGCCGCCGACGATGAGAATGAGGACGATGATGGCGCCGCCCCGACCCTCGGAGGAGGTGGAGCTCGCTGAGCTGCCCGAGCTACTCGTGCCGCTGGAGGAGGTGGTGGACCTGTTCGCGAGGGTATTAATGAAGGCGACGGCACCCGCGGCGGCGTCGGAAGAGGTCAGGGGCTTGCTGGACAGTTTTGACTCGGCGGCCGTGCGCGCGGTGTTGCGCGCGCTTTGCGAGATGGAGCCGCCGTTGACGCATTCGCCGTCCACGCGCTCGTCGTAGGCGATGTAGTAGATGATGTTGCCGTCCGAGGTGCCGGAGGCATTGAGGGTCTTGTGGCACCATTCGACGCCGTCGATGCCCGAGAGGTTGTCGACGATGACGACGTCGACGGAGATGCCCTTCGCGCGCGCGGAGCGTGCGGCGGTTTCGATGAGCGCGCGCTCGGAGTCGGAGAGCCAGCCGCCCGGGTCGGTGACGATTCCGCTCGTTGTGACCGGTGCGGTCGCGAAGGCGGGCGCGCCCAGGGTGAGCAGTAGCGTTGCGAGAACTGCGACGAGGCTGAAACGGCGGATTCGTGACACGGGGCCCTCCTGCGTTGTGGCGAACAGGCAAAGATATACCACGTCACGCACGCGCGTCCACCATGTGACGCAGTGTGCGACGTGTGATTACTGCCGTGGGGTCAGTCTACGCGAAAGCGCGCGGGGGATGGAGCGGGCGGTGCTGTTCGCTACAGGCGGGAGCACGCCTCGCACACGGGGCGCGGGAGGGCCCTATGATAGGGGGAGCCTACCCGGCCTACAGACTATTGATAGAAGGAGGGGACCATGCCCACCGGTAAAGTGAGGTTCTTCGACGCTGATCGCGGTTTCGGCTTCATTACGGGAGACGACGGGGCGGATGTCTTCCTCCACTCGTCCGCGCTGCCGTCCGACGCGCCGAGCCCCAGGGTGGGAGCTCGCGTGGAGTATTCGGTGGCCGACGGGCGCAAGGGACCGCAGGCCCTGAGCGTGCGCTTCCTGAAAGAGACAGCTTCCGTTGCCCGAGCCAAGCGTCGCAAGCCGCAGGCGATGGTGCCGGTCGTTGAGGACCTCATCAAGCTCCTCGACGCCTCGAGCGCTACCCTGCGCCGCGGCTCCTACCCGGACAACGCGACCAAGATCGCGAAGGTGCTGCGCGCCGTCGCAGAGGAATTCGATGCCTAAGACTGGTGCCCGCGTTCGGGCAGTGAAGAAAGACGCCGTCCTGGAGGCCGCGCAAGACGTGGCCCGCGCGGGCGCCGAGGCCGTGGCGCACCCGCGTCCCGTCGGCGAGCACGTGGGCTTCGAGATGGTGTCGGAGCGCCTGGGAACCCACTACTTCGCGTCGACTGACGCCGGGTACGTGGGCTGGTGCTGGTCGGTGACGGTCGCCCGAGTGCCGCGCGGCCGCGTCGCCACCGTGTGCGAGGTCGACATGACGCCGCGCGAGGGGGCACTCCTCGCGCCCGAGTGGGTGCCGTGGGAGGCTCGCCTGCGCCCCTCCGATATTTCCCGCGAGGACACGCTGCCCTACGTGGCGGACGACGAGCGCCTGGAGCAGGGCTTCGAAGACACCAGCGAGGACCTCGACCTGCCGGTCGTGCGCGAGCTCGGCTTGGGCCGACCCCGCGTCCTGTCCGAGGAGGGTCGCAGCCAGGCTGCGAAGCGCTGGTATGAGTCGGAGCGCGGCCCCAAGTCGGGCCGTCGTCCGCGCAACACGTGCTCGACCTGCGGTTTTCTCATGAAAATGGGCGGCGGCATGCGCACGATGTTCGGCGTGTGCGCCAACGAATGGGCGACCGACGACGGCGCCGTCGTCTCCCTGGACCACACCTGCGGGTCTCACTCGGAGACGGACGTTCCGAAGAACGGCACCGCGTGGCCCGTGCGGCCCTCGCGCGTCAACGAGGGCGCGCTCGACGCCGAGCCGATGCCGCGCGCGTCAGAGCAGGCGGGCGACGAGGCCGTGGCACGGCAGGCGCAGGAGGCGACGCCCTCGGGGGACGTGACTGAGGAAGCGGAGCGGCCCGAGGTCGGCTGAGGCCTCGGCGAGCGCCCACTGATGGGAAGCACCCGGGACGAGCACCCGGGTGCTTTCTCAACAAGTGGGAACACGGCGGGTATGTTTGCGCCCGGGCGCGTGAGCAGGCACGATTAAGCGGTGAGCACACAAGCACAGACCGCCCCATCCCACGGCGGCTTCACACAGTCACTTGATTCGTTCTTCCAGATCTCCAAGCGCGGCTCGACTATTAGTCACGAAATCCGCGGTGGAATTGTCACCTTCTTCGCGATGGCTTACATCCTGGTCGTCAACCCGGCGATCCTGGGCAATGCCGTTCCCAAGGACGGCTCCATCACGACCCAGGGCATCGCCGCAGGTACCGCGCTCGTCGCGGGCATCATGACGATCCTCATGGGTGTTGTCGCGAACTACCCGCTGGCGCTCGCCGCAGGCCTCGGCCTCAACGCGGTCGTCGCCTTCACCCTGGTCCTTGGCGCCGGCCTCAGCTACGGCGAGGCCATGGGCATCATCGCCTGGGAAGGTATCCTCATCTTCCTGCTCGTTCTCACGGGCTTCCGTGAGGCCGTCTTCCGTGCGGTTCCCGCCGCCCTCAAGACCGCCATCACGGTGGGCCTGGGTCTCTTCGTCGCCCTCATCGGCCTGGTGAACGCGGGCATCGTGCGCACCGGCGCGACCCCCGTCCAGTTCGGCATCTCGGGCTCGCTCGACGGCTGGCCAGCCCTCGTCTTCGTGTTCGGCCTGTTCCTCATGATGATCCTCTACGTGCGTAAGGTGAAGGGCGCGGTGCTGATTTCGATCATCGCCTCCACGATCCTCGCCGTCATCGTTCAGGCCTTCGCCCACATTGATCGCATCTCCGACACGAACCCGACCGGCTGGGGCCAGACCGTGCCCGAGCTCAAGGGCTCGCCGATCGCGGTTCCCGTCTTCGACACGCTCGGCAAGGTGGACCTCTTCGGCGGCTTCGGCAAGCTCGGCGTCGTCTCCGTGATCCTGCTGGTCTTCTCGCTCATGCTCGCCGACTTCTTCGACACGATGGGGACCATGGTGGCCGTCGGCGCCGAGGGTAACCTGCTCGACAAGGATGGCAACCCGCCCAAGACCCGCCAGATCCTGATCATCGACTCCCTGGCCGCGGTGGCCGGTGGCGTCGGCGGCGTCTCCTCGAACACTTCCTACGTCGAGTCCGCCTCGGGCGTCGCCGAGGGTGCGCGCACGGGCCTGGCCTCCGTGGTCACCGGTATCCTGTTCCTGATGTCGACCTTCCTGGCGCCCCTCGTCGAGCTGGTCCCGACCGAGGCCGCCTCCACGGCCCTCGTGTTCGTCGGCTTCCTCATGATGACCCAGGTGACTGGCATCGACTGGGATTCCGAGGAAGTTGCGATCCCCGCCTTCATGACGATCGCCTTCATGCCCTTCGGCTACTCCGTGTCCGTCGGCATCGGCGTCGGCTTCGTGACCTACTCGCTCATCCAGCTCGTCAAGGGCCAGGCCCGCAAGGTTCACCCGCTCATGTGGCTGGTGTCCGTCCTGTTCATCATCTACTTCCTGATGGGCCCGCTCCAGCGCCTCCTCGGCATCGGCTGATTCGTCACCTGTCGTCCCCTTCCTGCCCCGCCGGAGCCTCACTCCGGCGGGGCAGTCGTATCCTAGGAACATGCGCCGAGGAGGGGAGATCGCCAAAGGCTGCCCCCGCCTCGTTCGGCGCGCGCAGCGGCAGCGAGAGAGAGGGAGGTCTGGCGTGTCGGCAACATTCGCATCCATGCGCTACGTGAACTACCGGTATTGGTTCGTTGCCTCCCTGATTGCGTCCACCGGCGCGTGGCTCCAGCGCGTCGCCCAGGACTGGTACGTACTGACGGTTCTCACCGATCACGACGCCTCGCAGGTCGGCGTCGTCACCGCCCTGCAGTTCCTGCCCATCATCCTGTTCTCCGCGTGGGCGGGTGTGCTCGCGGACCGCATCCCCGGGCGGCGCCTCCTCCAGTGCACGCAGACGGGGGTGGGCCTCGTCTCCCTCGTCATCGGTGTCGTCGTGCTGACGGGTACGGGCGAGCTGTGGCACCAGTACATCCTCGCCTTCATCTCCGGGACGATCTCCGCGGTCGACACGCCCGCACGCCAGGCATTCGTCGGCGAGCTCGTGCCCCAGGACAAGATGGCGAACGCCGTCGCCCTGAACGCCACCGCCTTCCACACCGCGCGCCTCATTGGCCCGGCTTCGGCGGGTTTCTTCATCGACTGGTGGGGGGTGGGCCCCGTTTTCCTGATTGACGCCGGGATGTTTGCCGCCCCCGTCATCGCCCTGGCCCTCATGCGCGCCGACCGCCTCTACCCGCGCACCCTCATCCCGCGCGCTCGCGGGCAGCTGCGCGAATCTGTTGCGTACGTGCATGGCCGCACGGATATTCGCATCATCCTCGCCCTGATCTTTGTCGTCAGCGCCCTGGGCATGAATTTCCAGATGACGAGCGCGCTGATGGCCACGACCGTGTTCGGTAAGGCGGCCGGGTCGTTCGGTATTTTGTCGACCTTCATGGCGTTCGGGTCGATTCTCGGGTCGACGGGAGCCGCGCGCCGCGTTCCGCGCCTGCGCACGATTCTCCTGGGCGCGGCGTTTTATGGGACCGCCGAGATCCTCTTGGGCCTGGCCCCCTCCTACTGGTGGTTTGCGCTCCTGTCGATCCCCACGGGCTATGGCATGCTGACGATGAACACGAGCGCGAACGCCCTGGTTCAGACCCGCACCGATCCCGACAAGCGCGGGCGCGTCATGGCGCTCTACTCCCTCGTGTTCTTGGGTGCGACGCCGATCGGCTCGCCGTTCATCGGGTGGGTGGGGACGATGTTCGGGGCGCGATGGTCGATCCTGGTGGGCGGCATCGCGTCTCTGGGCATCGCGCTCATCTGCGGGGTCTGGGCGATGATCCACTGGAAGGGGCGCGTTGTTGCCCGCCCGACCTTCCCGTGGGTGGGCGTGGAGGCTGACTCCTCCGTGGACGCGCCGCGCCGCTCGCTGGACGAGGACTGAGGCGCGCCCCGGGGGACCGGGAGTTAGAGCACGCGCTCCAGGCAGTAGTCGATGCACTCCAGGAGGGCCTCGACGTCGCCGATCTCGACGCTGGGCCACGTGCCGATGCGCAGCTGGTTGGCCCCCACGCCCCGGTAGGCGCCGATGTCGACGATCTCGTGGGCGCGCAGGTGCGCCGCCAGGTCGGTGGCCTTGATGTCGGCGTTGATTTCGATCGTGGCCGTCACGGGGGATCGCCACGCCTCCTCGGCGACGAAGGGGTAGAGCGCGGGGTGGGCGTTCGCCCAGTCGTAGATGAGGGACGAGGCCTGGGCGCAGTGGGCGCTCACGGCCTCCATGCCGCCGCGCTCGTTGAGCCACGCGACCTGGCGCTGCGCCATAATGATCGTCGCGACCGCGGGCGTGTTGAGGGTTTGGTCCTTGCGCGAGTTGTCGATGGCGGCGGACAGGGACAGGAATGGGGGGATCCAGCGCCCGCAGGGGGAGGCCTCGATGCGGCGGGCCCGCTCGATGGCGGCGGGGGAGAGAATAGCGACCCAGAGGCCGCCGTCCGATCCGAGGGCTTTTTGCAGGGAGAAGTAGTAGGCGTCGACCTGGGTGAGGTCGATCGGCGCGGCGCCTGCGATGGAGGTGCCGTCGACGAGGGTGAGCGCTCCCGGGGCGTCGACGCGGTAGACGGGGGAGGCCACGCCGGTTGAGGTCTCGTTGTGGGGGTATGCGTAGGCGTCGACGCCCTGCTCAGGGTCGCGAGGGGCGAGCGTGGCCAGACAGCCGGCCGGTGCCTCGTCGATGAGGGGGGAGGCGAGGTGGGGTGCACGCTTCGCCGAGGCGGCGAACTTCGCGCCGAAGGCGCCCCAGGAGCCGAAGGCGGCGCGCGAGGAGATGAGGCAGGCGCAGGCGGCGTCCCAGAAGGCGGAGGCGCCGCCGTTGCCGAGCACGACCTCGTAGCCGTCGGGCACGTTCAGGAGGGCGCGCAGGCCCTCTTTCAGGTCGGCGACGACGCGGCGCACGGGGGCCGCGCGGTGGGAGGTGCCCATGAGGAGGGGCGCAAAAAGGGCTTCGAGCTGGTCGGTGCGCACCTTGGAGGGGCCGCAGCCGAAGCGTCCGTCGGCCGGTAGGAGAGCCGGGTCAATGTCGGGGAAATCCACCATGACAACAGCCTAACCCCGCGCTCGCCGGCATTTCCATCACGCCCATTAATCGAATTGTCGTGAAGAACGACACGTTACGACGCGCATTTTTTCGCGTCATTGTGTCGTTTCCTTCCAGACAACAAAGGTCACCCTATCCTGGTGTTCGTAGGTGCCCCTTGAAGGAGGACGACGTGGCAGACCTGATTGACACCACCGAGATGTATCTCAAGACCATTCTTGAGCTCGAGGAAGACGGGGTGACGCCCCTGCGCGCCCGGATCGTGGATCGCCTGGGCCATTCGGGTCCGACCGTCTCGCAGACGGTGGCGCGCATGGAGCGAGACGGCCTGCTGCACGTGATGGGGGACCGGCGCCTGGAGCTGACGGAGGCGGGGCGCGCCCGCGCGACGGAGGTGCTGCGCAAGCATCGACTCGCCGAGCGTCTCCTCCTGGACGTCATTGGCATGGAGTGGGCGCAGGTTCACGACGAGGCCTGCCGCTGGGAGCACGTGATGAGCGACGCCGTCGAGGCGCGGCTGGTGGACTTGCTCTCCGATCCGACCGTGGATCCCTACGGCAATCCGTTGCCCGGCGTGGACGGGGCGGAGCGCCTGCACTCCGCCGAGCTGGCGGTGCGCTCGCTCGAGTCCGGCGTTTTGACCCTGGGGCGTATCGGCGAGCCGATCCAGGCCGACGCTGAGTTGCTGGCGTCCTTCGACGAGCTGGGGCTGCGCCCGGGGGAACGCGTGGCCCTGTCTGCTCACGGGGACGTCGTGCGCGTGGCCGCGTTGGATGGCTCCGGCGAGGTCAGCGGTTACCTGACGCTTCCGATGGCGTTGGCCGCTCATCTGTTCGTGCGCGGGGAGTGACCTTCTCGGAGTGACCTTCTCGGGGTGACGAGGCCGGGGCCCGGTGGGGTCTCGGCCTTCGTTGTGCGGGGACAAGCGAGCGTCTCGCATCGTGAAATGGGTGTGACGAGTTGCCGATAGGGGGAGTTTTCCCTGATACGACCAGGCACAAATATCACGAAATGGTAACGGTGGGGTGTTGAGGCGTTACCGGAACGTGACATTGACCGGCCGTGCAGGCTATAGTGAGTACCGGTCATCAGACCGACCGCCCATTCGGTACCCGAAGTGAGACAACGAATGGGACGGACAAAGCGTCTCACGCGGGGAACCCATCACCGGCTCCTCGTAGCCTTGGGGTGAAGCTCGCACGCCGAGCCGGGCCTCCCGCCCGAACCCGACAGCTAACCTCGCAGGGAAACAGGGAGAAAACGAGTGAAGACTTCTAAGCCTACTCCGCGTCACCGCCAGGCACGCCGCCCGCTGACCGCTTCCGTGGTCGAGGGTGTAGCCACCACGAACGCCGCTCGCCCGATCGCCTTCGCGTCGGCCGCCGGTGTTGCGCTGACTGCGATCGCCGCCGGTGTCGCGAACGCCGCCCCGGCCGTCCCCCAGTCTGAACCGCAGAGCGCCGACCTGAACACCACGACGATCGCCGTCGACGAGGTGACGACGGTCGAGGTCCCCGATATCGCGTGGACCGCCGAGGACGACGCCGCCGAGTCCATCACGGCTGAGGCTCCCCGCGCCCCCGAGCCGACCCCGGCTCCCGCCGCCGCGAGCGAGTCCAACACCTCCGCCTCCGCCGCCTCGCGCTCCGAGACCCGCGATGAGGTCACCTCCAGCGACACCTCCGCCCGCCAGGCCGCCGTGAACGCAGCCGGCTCGGACATCGTGTCCGTCGCCCTGGGCCTGACCGGCATCCCCTACGTCTACGGTGGCGAGACCCTCGCCGGCCTGGACTGCTCCGGCCTGGTCAAGTACGCCTACGCGGCCGCCGGCATCAACCTGCCGCACTCCTCGTCCGCGCAGACCGCTGGCGGCACCATCGTCTCCGACCCCCAGCCCGGCGACATCGTGTCCTACCCCGGCCACGTCGCCATCTACATCGGCAACGGCCAGATGGTTGAGGCGACGGTCCCCGGCCGCCTCTCCCAGATCTCGCCCGTGCGCGGTGGCGCGACCTACGTGCGCTACTGAGTCGCAAGACCTTTCGGTGATCGCCGCGGCCCCTCGGGGCCGCGGCGATCATCTTTTCTCCTCGGCTTGGGGTTTCGCACACCGTCAAAATGCGGCACAATATAAGTGACTGCCACCACGAGGAGGACATGATGAGTTCCACCGAAGTCATTCTGGTCGGTGTCGATGGCTCGAAGGAGAGCCTTGCCGCCGTCACCTGGGCCGCCGACCACGGCGCGCGCACCGGAGCGCGCATCCACTGCCTGTGCACCTACGCGCTGGCCTCCTACTCAGCCGCCGCCCTCGACGGCGGATACGCCGTCCTCGACGACGAAGCCCTCAAAGCGGGCGCCGAGCAGGTCGTCGAAGAAGCCAAGGCGGTGGCACGCGAACGCGGCGCCACGCACGTGTCCGGATCCACGGAGCCGGGCGACCCTGCCGGGGTGCTCATCGACTTCTCCGCCGAAGTTGACATGATCGTCGTCGGCTCGCGAGGGGGCGGCGGCTTCGCCGATCGCCTCCTGGGCACGGTCTCCTCGGCCCTGCCCGCGCACGCCAAGTGCCCGGTCGTCGTGGTTCCGCGCCACACCTCGGGCAAGAAGTTCACACCCGTCGAGCGCGTCGTCGTCGGCATCGACGGCACCGATCAGCCCTCCTGCGCCCTCAAGAGCGCAATCTCCGAGGCGCGTGTCTGGGGTGCGCGCGTCACCGCCGTCTCCGCCGTCCCCATCGCCGTCGGCCCCTCCGTCATGGCGTGGACCCCAACCGGCGTCGACCACTCGGCGCTGCTCGCCCAGGTCCGCGAGGGCATGGACGCGGCCATCGACGCCGCCCTCGACGGCGACGACATGCACGTGTCGCGTCACGCCCTCGACGGCTCCGCGGCCTCGCTGCTCATCGAGTTCTCCACCGCCGTCGACCTGGTCGTCGTCGGCACCCGCGGACGCGGCGGCCTGGCCGGCGTGCTCCTCGGTTCGACCTCGCAGACGGTCCTCCACCACTCGACCTGCCCCGTCATGGTCGTCCCCTCCGCCCACCTGGGCGAGGGCACAACCGCCGTCCACACGGAGTGGGAACGCCGTTAACGAGCCACCGACCGGGCCGGGGTGACCACGCGGGTGCCCCGGCCTCGTCCGTGCGCGTCCGGTCCGTGATATCCCACGCGCGAGGCTCGGGTCGCGCGACGCGGCGGCGCCCACTTTGCTAGAGTTGGCCCGGACAAAGTGTCACGCCCTCGTAGCTCAGGGGATAGAGCACCGCTCTCCTAAAGCGGGTGTCGGACGTTCGAATCGTCTCGGGGGCACTGTGAGGGGAACTCTTGCGTAACGCGCTCGGCTATGCAATGACCGTCGTGGCTGCCCTGTGCTGGGGCGCCTCCGGTGTCTCCGCCGACTACCTGATGGAACACCACGGCATCGAACTATCACTCATCAGCTTCTTCCGGTTGTTCACGGCCGGCATCCTCCTCATCGTCGGAGCCGTTGTGAGCATCTCCGTGGTCGACCTCATCCGGGCGCGCCGCGCCGGTCAATAAGCCACCCTGCCGTAGGGTGGAACCGTGGTTCCTAGTATCTTTTCGCGCCGTTCCGCTCCAGAGCCCGAGGCCCCCCAGGCCTCGTCCACGCCGACGCACCCGACCACCCTTGTCGGTCAGGCGCGCTCCGCGTGGCGCACACGACTCGAGGAGACCATCGCCGCCGAGAGCCAATCCCTGCCGACGCTGTCGCTGACCGACGCGCACCCGGGAGGCCTCGCGCAGCTCTACACCGAGCACCCCGTGCGCCTGAGCCTGCTCATCCGCGAACCCATCGCCCTCGGGCGCGCCCTCGACCGCGCCCGCGCGATCATCGCCCGCTCCGAACAACGCGCCGCCACCCACGGCACCGGGCCCATCCACCTGGGCATCGGCACCGCCACGTGGCGCCACGGCGCCGAAGCGATCACCGTCCCCGCCCTGCTGCGCCCCGTGCGCCTCGTGCGCCGCGACGACGACGTCCTCATCGCCCTGGGACGGGGAGCCCTCCTGACCCCCGAACTCGCCGACGCCCTGCGCGCCGCCGGACAGGACGTCGACGGCCGCGACATCCTTACCCAGGCCAGCGGACACCACGGCTTCTCCTCCTCCCAGGCCATGAGCGCCCTGCGCCAAACCTGCTCCGTCCTCAATCGCTTCGAGCTGCGCGACGAGCTGGTCGTCGGGCTCTTCTGCCACCCCGCCGGGCCCCTGGCCGCCAGCCTCGCCGCCGACGTCGAGGCCCTGGCCGACTCTGAGGTCATCCGCGCGCTCGCGGGCGACCAGGACGCCAGCCGCGACCTGAGGGCGGAGCCCATCCCCACGAACCCCGGCGACCGCGACCCGTGGGCCGAAAAGGGCGTCGGCGACCTGATCCCCACCCAGCAGGACGCGGTCGAGGCCGCCTCCGACGGGCGCAGCGTCTTCATCGACGTGCCCGCCCACGCCGACGACGCCTCCATTGTCGCGGCGATCCTGGCCGACGCGGCCGCCACAGGCCGTTCGGTCCTGCATGTCTCGACCCAGACGTCGCGCTCGATCGCCGCGTATTCGCGCCTGGCGGACCTGGGTCTGGCCGACGTGGTCGCCAACATCGACGGCTACTCGGACGCGCGGCGCACCCTCGCCGGGCGCGTCCGCGAGGCCATGGAAGACATGTCGCCCGTCGTCGACCAAGAAAACGTCGACGCGCTGCGAGCCCGCCTGCGTCAGGTCCGCTCCTCCCTGGCCGCCTACGCCACCGCGTTGCACGAGTCCTACGGCCGCTTCGGCGTGTGCGCGGCGGACGCCCTGCGCGCCCTCACCGACCTCACGAGCGGCGAGGACGCGCCCACGACGCGCGTTCGACTGTCCGAGCAGACCCTCTACGACATCGCGCTGGACCAGGGGGAAGGCGCTCGCGCCCTGCTGCGCGAGGCCCTCGCTTCCGGGCGACTCACCACGGCCTCGTCCTCCCCATGGTCCTCCGCCGTCCTCACCTCCGACGAGCAGGCCAGCGACGTGCTGCTGCGCGTCAAACGCCTGTCGGAAACCCTGCCCCAGCTGCGCGTCCACATCGCCGCCGTCGCCGGCGAGGCGGGCATCAAGCCCGCCGGCACCCTCGCCCAGTGGGACCGCCAGCTGGCCATGTTCGACGGCATCGCCGACGTCCTCGACGTCTTCCAGCCCCGCGTCTTCGAACGCAGCGCCGCCGACATGGTGATCGCCACCGCCCCCAAGCAGTGGCGCAAGGACCACGACATCTCCATGGGCCGTTCCGAACGCACGCGCTTGGTCAAGCAGGCCCAAGACCTCGTGCGCCCCGGCGTGCACGTGCCCGACCTGCACCGCGCCCTCATCCGCGTCCAGGAGCGCCGCGACGCCTGGTGCGCGGTGTGCGGTGACGATTCCTGGCCGATCCTGCCCGCCAAGATCGGCGAAATCTCGGCCCTGACCGACGCCGTGCGCGACGACCTGGACGCCATTGCGCCCGTGTTCGTCGCCGAGGAAGAAAACCTCGTGGGCACTCACCTGCAGCGCCTCGCGACCCTCATCGAACGCTGGTCCGGCGACACCTTAGCCGCGCGCGAGGTCCCCGCCCGCCTCGAGATGCGCGCCCGCTTGGCCGACCGCGGCCTCGAGGCCCTCGCCCAGGACCTGGCGGACCGCGGCGTCTCGGACGAACAGATCGATACCGAGCTCGACCTGGCCTGGTGGGCCTCCCTGCTGCGCGCCATGCTCGCCGCCGCGCCGGCCCTCGGCGGCGTCGATCCCGGCTCCCTGGAGGAACTCGCCCGCGAGGGACGCGAGCTCGACGAGGCCCAGGTGGCCTCGCTGATCCCCCAGGCCATCACCGGAGTCCGTCGAATCCGCACGAACGCGCTGGCGGCGCGCCCCAGCCAGTACGAGGAACTGCGCGAGCTCCTCGACGGCGGCGCCCCCACCGACCTGGAGCTCCTGGTCGTCTACCCGCTCGTGCGCCACCTGCTACCCGTCCTCATGACGGTCCCCGCGATGGTGCCCATGCTGGCGCCCACCGGGCGCACGGTCGATATGGTCGTCCTCGACGGCGCCGACGGCCTGCCTCTGGCGGAGCTGGCGCCCATCATCGCGCGCGGCCACCAGCTGGTCGTCATCGACGACCTCGCGGCCGCCTCCGAGGACGGAGCGACGCGCACACTCGCGAACGTCCTGCCCACCCTGCGCGTCGAACCCGGCCCCAGGCGCCTCAACGACCAGGTCGCCCTGCTCCTGGCACGCTACGGCTACGAGCACGCCGGAATCCCCGTCCCGTGGACGGCCGCGAACGCGCCCGTGAGCGCCCGCTGGGTTGAGGCCACCGGCATGCCCGCGCCCGGCGCCCACGCGATCGAGTCCACGGGCGCCGAGGTCCGCGCCGTCGTCGACGCCGTCATCGAACACGCCGTCGAGTGTCCCGAGCGCTCCCTGGCCGTCATCGCCCTGTCGGACCGCCACGCGCAGCGCATCTCCGAGGCCCTGGCCTCCGTGCGCGCCGACGAACCTGGCCTCGCTTCTTTCTTCGACCCGGCCACCCCCGAGCCCTTCGTGGTCGTCGGCCCCAACCAGGCCGTGGGCCTGACCCGCGAGTCCCTGATCCTGTCGGTCGGCTTCGCGAAGACGCCCCACGGGCGCGTCATCCACGACTTCGGCGTGCTCTCCAGCGAGGAGGGGGCCGACACGCTGGCCGAAATCCTGCGCGTTGTACGCGGCGACCTCACCCTCGTGTCTGCCCTGCACAGCGCCGACATCGACCGCGAACGCCTCCACTACGAGGGCACGCGCATGCTCGTAGACCTCCTCGAGATCGCCGAGGGGCACGCGGGCGAGGGAATGGACGCCTGGCCGGTGCTGGCCGGCGAACCCGATCGCCTCCTCGTCGACCTCGCCGAGCACCTGTACTCGCGCGGCCTCGAGGTCGTCGCGAACGTCGGTATCCCCGGCGGCATGCGTGTCCCCCTGGCCATCGGCCACCCGGACTCGCCCGGGCGCCTGCTGGTCGCCGTCCTCACCGACGACGAGGAATACCTGTCCGAGCCCAGCCAGCGCGTGCGCGACCGTGCCCGTCCACGCTGGCTCGAGGCCCAGGGCTGGCGCGTCTACACCGCCCTGTCCATGGCCTTGTTCATTGACCCGGAGAAGGAGGCCTCGACGATCGTCGACGCCGTCCTGGACGCCCTCGAGGAGCTCAACGCCCACGACGAGGCACCCGCCGTCGAGGTGCCCGAGCGCGTGAGCGACGACGACGCCTCGGAGGAAGCAGTCGCCGCGGGCGACCAGCCCGACTCGGCGCGCGCTGAGGGCGGCGACCGGCCCGACGGCGAGGCCTCGGACGAGGCATCGGGTGATGCCTCGGGTGAGACGTCGGGTGAGACGTCGGGCGAGGGGGCTGGTGAGGCCGCACCCGCTTCGCCGCGCATGCCCATGCTCGATGTAGACCTCGACGAGGAGTCCCAGCGTCGCAAGAAGGCCGACGAGGACACGACCGGCATGCTGCTGGCCATCACACGCAAGGAACGCGCGTCCGAGGAAAACCGCGGACCCCGCCCGGCGATCGCGAAGGGCCTGCCGCTGGCGGCCTATTCCGACGACCAACTCGATGAGATGGCCGCGTGGGTGCGCTCGGACGGCGTCGAACGCACCGATCTGGAGACCGCCGAGGAGCTGCGCGAGGCCCTGGGCATCACGCGCCGCGGCTTCCAGTCGGACGCTGTCCTCGGCAACGTCGTGCGTCGCACCCGGCCCGCCGCCCCGCACGCCGACGAGGCCGGGGAGCCTGGCGAGCAGGAGCCCGGCGACCAGGAGTCCGGCGATGAGTGAGGCCCCTCGCAAGCGCCGTCGCGTCGCGCGCTTCGTCTCCGAGGTGGACCGGCGCCTCATCGCCGAAGGACTGCCGCCTTCGTGGGAGGATCGCGTGCGGCCCGAGGACACGCGCCCGGGCTCCATGGCAGATTCCCCCGACCGAGGCGATGGCGCCAACGACGCGCGCCTGCTGGCCAACGTGCCCCCGCACGCCCAGGCGCGCGCGTAGGGGCAGAGCGTCGGGATCACGGTCGCCGCCTACTGGGGCCGCACGCCCAGGCGCGCGCGTAGAAGGTGGCGTAGGCGCGAGTAGCATCCGGATAGGTTGTGCGCATCTGGATAGGTTGTGCGCATCTGGATAGGAAATTAAGCTATCCGGATCTTCGTTACCTATCCGGATGTTCTCTACCTATCCGGATACGCGCCGCTATCCGGGCGGGACTGCCAGGCAGTTGTTCATGCGGTGTGCCTGTGGTGCGGCTCGTTGCTCGATTCAGTAGTTCCCACCAATGTCGCACGTAATTCCCCTACGCTTCATTCAAACTTTGAAACCAGGTTGTTGGTATTCCAACGTTTTCTCGTGGTGCTCAAAAGTGACCGGGTTAAATTACGTGCGAGATTTGTGGGGAAGCGTGCGCGATCGGGCACTTCAGTGGGGTGTCGGTGGGGTGAGAGAGCCAGCCGGGCACTAGGCCACAGTGGTGCTCTCGTGTGGTGTTAATACAAAAGCGGCGGGGCCGATGCGTGCATCGGCCCCGCCATCCCTCGCAACGAGGGGAATGATCAGGCGCGGTCGCCCTTGGCGAGAGCGTCGCGGATCTCGGTGAGGAGCTGGACCTCTTCGGAGACCTCCTTGGGGGCCGCATCCTCGGCCTTCTTGCGCATCTTGGCGAAGTAGTTCATCGGGACGACGATGAAGAAGTACACGGCGAAGGCGATGAGCAGGAAGTTGATGATGGCGGTAAGCAGAGCGCCGAAGAGGAGCTGCGAGTCGCCGATCTGGAGGATGAAGGACTTGCTGAAGTCCGCCTTGCCGAAGAGAGCGCCGATCGCGGGGTTGAGGATGTCGGTCACGAGTTCGTCGACGATGCCCTTGAATGCGTTACCGATGATGACACCAACGGCCATCTCAACGACGTTACCGCGAGCGATGAATTCCTTGAAGCCCTTAAGCATGGGTTCTCCTGTGTGAAAGGTCGGCTTTGCCGACAAGACTGAATCGCCGAAAGCTTCGGCGCGGCGGGCGGGAGCCGCCGGGGCTGGCGCCGCGCGGGCGCGTTGTTACCATGGAGAACATTAGGGGGACTTTCGTCTTAACGACAGTGTTTAGAGGGTAATCTTCGTCGCACTTTCTGTAATTCGGTCAGGCGTTACTGAAATAGCGCCGAAAAGGGCGCCCTGAGATGTGTATGACAAACGTCTGGCATCGCGTCAGGCGTGCCGCACGGGAACGTGGAGTGTTCGCGTGGGGGTGATGATCGCGTCGATGGGAACGTCGTGAGGCTCGCGAGGGATCTGGCCGCCGGCGAGCACCTCGTCGTCGAAGACGACGGCCACGATTGGAGTCGAGGGGGCGCGGTGGGGCAGCGTTCGGTCGTACCAACCGCCGCCCTGCCCCAGCCTCGTCCCGTCCTCGCTCGCCGCCAGCGCGGGAATGAGGATCAGGTCGGCGCCCGCCAGCGCTTGCGATCCGAGGGCCTCGCCGACCGGCTGAGCGGGAGGGGGCCCCGGGGTCGCCAGCGCGGAACCGGCTTCCCACAGTCCCCAACGCGGCTCACCCAGGGCATCCCCGGCCTCGTCGAAGAGGACGGGCAGGAGCACGCGGGGGAACAACCCGAGCGCGAGGGACATGTCGGGCTCTAGGGGGGTGGAGACGAAGAGCGCGGGCAGCGTGACGCCGCCCATCGACGAGGCCAGGGCGCGTACCTCGGAGGCGATCCCCTCGGCCTCGGCGCGGTGACGCACGGGTAGGGGAGCTTGGTCAGTATGTGACGACCGTGCGCCTATCTGGGGGCTGGAGAGTGCTCGGCGGGCCCTGCGACGGCCTCGGATCTCCGCGCGGAGAGTTGTTTTTGTGGCCATCGTCTCCCTCTTCAGTCGTTTTTTCGCTACGCTTGCAGTATGACAGATAGACACCAGCCCGTCGTGCACGCCGTTGTCCCCTCGGCCGGTCGCGGAACCCGCTTCCTGCCCATCACCAAGTCGGTCCCCAAGGAGATGCTCCCCGTCGTCGACCGCCCCTCGATCGAATACATCGTTCGCGAGGCCACCGACGCTGGCATCAAGGATGTCCTGTTTGTTACCCGCGCGGGTAAGCAGGCCATCGAAGACTACTTCGACGCCGAGCCCGGCCTCGAGGCCGACCTGGAGAAGGCCGGCAAGGAAAAGGCTCTCGAGTACGTCAACGAGTACAAGAAGTACGCGCGCGTCCACTCCGTGCGCCAGGGGCACCCCCTGGGCCTGGGCCACGCGATCCTTCAGGCCAAGTCTCACGTGGGCGACGCCCCCTTCGCGGTCCTGCTGCCGGACGACCTCATGGAGCCCGGATCGCAGCTGCTGCGCAAGATGATCCAGGTGCGAGGCGCCCTGGGCGGCACCGTCGTCGCCCTGCTCAAGGTCACCCCCGAGCAGGCCACCGCATACGCCTCGACCGCCGTCGAGGTTCTGCCGATCCCCGAGGGCGTCGACCTCGAAGAGGGGCAGCTCATGCGCATCACCGACGTCACCGAGAAGCCTCCGCTCGACGAGGTCAAGTCCGAGTACGCGGTCGTCGGCCGCTACCTGCTCGACCCGGCCGTGTTCACGGCCCTCGAAAACATCGAACCGGGCGCCGGCGGTGAGTATCAGCTCACAGATGGGTACGCGCGCATGATCGACCTCCCCGAAGAAGAGGGTGGAGGGTTGTACGGTGTAGTCATCGACGAGCGACGCTTCGACACCGGGGACAAACTCGGCTACCTCGAAGCTAACGTCACGCTCGCCCTTGAGGACCCGGCGCTTGGAGGGGAACTCAGGGAGTTCCTGCGCTCCAAGCTCGAGGACTGACAACTATGCGAAGCGTTGCCGACTTCTACCAGGACTGCCAGGCCGTCGCCCACGCGGTGCCCCCGCTCGACGTCAAGCTTGTCGATGCGGTGAGCTGCGTGCTCGCGGAGGACGTGCAGGCGCCCTTCAACCTCCCGGTCGCCGACCTGTCCGCGTGCGACGGGTACGCCGTGCGCGTGCGTGACTGCGAGGGGGCCACCTTGGAGACGCCGGTGACGCTTCCCGTCACCGAGGAGATCCGCGCCGGCGCGGTCGACCCCGCCGCACTCGTGCCGGGCACCGCGATTCGTATCGCGTCCGGCGCGCCCATGCCCACGGGCGCCGAGGCCGTGGTCTCCCTCGAGTTCACCGACCACGGTATCGCGCAGGTCGCCCTGCGCACCGCCCCGGCCAGCGGAGAGAATATTCGCCGCCGCGCCGAGGACGTTGCGCAGGGTGAGACCGTGCTCCGCTCGGGCACGCGTATCGGGGCGCGTCAGATGGCGCTCCTGGCCGGCGTGGGCCGCGACCGGGTGCTCGTCCACCCGCGTCCGCGCGTCGTCATCATTTCGATCGGTGATGAGATCGTCGAGCCCGGCGGCGAGGCGCGCCCCGGCACCGTGTTCGACGCCAACGGTCACGCCCTGGCCGCCGCTGTTGCCGACGCGGGCGCCGAGACCTTCCGTGTCGCCGCCGTCCCCGACGAGCGTGCCCGCCTGCGCGAAACGATCGAGGACCAGCTGGTGCGCGCCGACCTCGTCCTGACGACCGGCGGCATCTCCTATGGGAGCGGCGACACGGTCCGCGAGGTCCTCGGGGCGCTCGGCACGGTTCGTTTCGACAACGTCGCCGCCTGGCCTGGGCACATCATGGGCGTGGGCACCGTCGGTGGCGAGGAGGGGCGCCCCGGCACTCCGATCGTCTGCCTGCCTGGTGACCCCGTGTCCGCTCAGGTCTGCTTTGAGGTTTTCGTGCGCCCTGCGCTGCGCCACATGCAGGGATGGACCGCCGTGAACCGTCCCGTGGTGCGCGCCGCCATTGACCGTTCCTGGTACTCGCCGCGAGGCCGGCGCGAGTTCGTGCGCGTGCGCCTGACCGGCTCCCCGCGCGCCGGGTACAACGCTGCCGTCATGGGGACCCCGGCCTCGTTGCTGCTGTCCGCGCTCGCGGACTCGAACGCGCTGGCCGTCGTGCCCGAGGATGTGACGACCGTGCGCGCAGGTGACACCCTCCAGTGCCTGGTCCTCGAATGAGGTGTTTCTTCCGGCGCCCCCGGTGCGTGTGGGGGCGCGACATTGACATGCTGACGCTGCGCGTCGTGGACCCGGTGGGGCGAGGTTTCTTGCGCCCCGGGCCTGCGGGCAGCGCGGGTCCGCGTGAGCTCGTCGTGCGTCCTGTGCGCGGAGAGGAGCACCGGGCCCTTGATGCTGTGCGTCGGGCGGACGGGCATTGGTTGCGTCCGTGGGAGGCGACTCTGCCGCCGGATACTCTCGAGCATATCCCTACGTTTTCGCAGTACATGCGTCGGGCGGAGCGTGATCATCGGGAGGGGACCGGCCTGATTTTCGGCGTTCAGATCGATGGGCGCTTCGTCGGCCAGTTCACCGTGTCGAACGTGCACTGGGGGGCGATGTCGTCGGGGATGCTCGGCTACTGGATTGTGTCGGACTGGGCGGGGCGAGGCCTGGGGTCCTTGGTGGCGGCGCTCGTCCTTGACCTGGTGGTGGGGGAGCTTGGCCTGCATCGCGTCGAGGTGTGTGTGCGTCCTGAGAATGAGCGTTCGTTGGGCCTGTGTCGAGGCTTGGGGTTGGTCGAGGAGGGCCTGCGGCCGCGTTTCATGCACATCGCGGGGGAGTGGGCCGACCATGTCGCGTTCTTTATTGATGCGGAGTCTTTGCCTGAGGGTGGGCTCGTGCAGCGTCGTTGGGGCAGGCCGGCGATCGGTTAGGGTGGGTGCCGAGTACCGCGCTTCGTGAGTGGCCAGTGTCACTTGAAAGTGATGTTCGTGGGGTTAATGTTACACGTGTGACGATTGAGGTTAGTCATCTTTTTACCGGGAGGTTTGAGAGCTCGACACGCCCGCGAGGCGCGACAGTGCTACTCGCAAACCCCTTTACGTTGAGAGGGTGGAAATTGGTGGACTCGTCATCGCAGCGGTATTCGTGTCGCTTCTCGCGACCGTACCGTCGCTGGTCGCGCGCCGAACGGCAATCGTCCAGTCTCGTGAGATCGACCGATTTTCCCCGAGACTGCGCATCATTCATACGAATGGTCCAGAATTAGACTCGTGTGATCACGCCAGCGGGACGATCCTGGCGCGGCGCGCACTGATGAGCGGAGGAAGCATGCACACGGCCACCACTGGACGTACCCGGCCCGTCATCGACCGCCGCAACAATAGGGCCGTCCGCGACATTGCCAAGCTGCGCGCGCGCCGCGCCGCCCGGCTTGCCGCGGAGAGTGCGGCCGGGCGCCGCCGCATGGTCGTGACGGGTGTGTGTGCCCTGTCGACCGTCATCCTCGGCATCGTTATTGTCGCGACCTCGATTGCTTGGGCGTGGCTCGTTGTTCCGGTTGCCGCTCTGGTTGCGTCGCTGGCGGCATCCCGCGTCGCGGCTGTCCGCTCTCAGCGTGCTTCGGACCGTGAGCTCGAGCAGCTCACGAAGTTGCGCGCCGACGTGCGTGGTGCCGGTCGTCCGACGGCGCCCGCGCCGCAGCCGCGTGTTGTTGACGCCGCTCGGGGTGGGGGCGAGGCCGTGGCGGAGTCGCGTCCGAGCGCCTCGCGCGAGGCCGGGGCCGAGTCTGCTCCCCAGACAGGATCCGTGCCCTCCCTCGTTTTCAATGTCGAGGTGCCCGAGGTCGTCGAGGTTGCCGACACGCCCGCACGCGCCTGGACCGTCGCCCCGATCCCCGCGCCGACCTACGCGTCGCGTGATCGTATTCGCGGCCGCATCGTCCATGCGGACACGGACCTGCGGGGCATCCCGCGCATCACGGCGGCGATTCCCGCGCGCCCAATCGCACAGACCGCCCAGGTTGGTGCCCGCTCGACCGAAGAGGTCGTCGCCGATCAGGCCGTTGCCCTTGACCTGGATGCCGTCCTGGACGCGCGCCGGGCCCAATAGGGCTGCTTCTTGCTGTCGTTGCCGCGCCGCGAGCCACCGGGCTCGCGGCGCGGTTCTTTCGCGGTACCTTGGTGGTGCTGGGGGAGTGGGGTGTCTTGCTCGGTATCGTGTTCTATGTGGAATCTTCGGTGCGGCAGCTACGGCGCGGCAGCTACGGTGCGAAGGCGTGCTGATTTCGGTCGGCTTGCGTGAAGACTTCGGAGGGTGCTAAGGTATATCCGTCCTTGGGGCTATGGCGCAGTTGGTAGCGCGTCTCGTTCGCAATGAGAAGGTCGGGGGTTCGAATCCCCCTAGCTCCACCACAGGCCGACATCCGATTGTGGATGTCGGTTTTTTGCATGCTCGGGCGCGTTGGTGTGGCGCCTGTTGTTGTGTTGCTCGTGACACCGCTGGTGTCCCTGGCGCCGCACGTGGTGTTCTGTGGGCCGGGCTGCTCGGTGTGCCCGTGGGCGGCTGCCCGCCCGCTCGCCGTCAGCGCCGCGAGCTTCGCTCGGCGCGTCGGCTCGAAGCCCGGCCAGGCCCCGCCACTGCCCACGGGCACCGCAGCCTGGCCCTGCCGCCGCCCACCGGCACCGCGGCCTGGCCCTGCCGCCGCCCACCGGCACCGCGGCCGTGTCCTCCGGTCCCTCCGCCGCCCACCGGCACCGCGGCCGGTCCGTTCCGTGCATGCCTGCAGTCCAGACCTACGAAACCGGCCGCGTATGCGGATAGGTTGTTGCGATATGGATAGGCTATGAGTATGCGGATAGCTTATTAACCTATCCGCGTGCCGATAACCTATCCGCGTAGGCCCAGGTGCGGTCCTCGCGCGCTCGTTGCTCCGTCGGTTGTGGGGGTTTTGCACTACACGAAGCTGTGCGGAGGCCTGTCATCGGCGTATCGGACCCTCATGTAGTGCAATTCCCCCCGATCAACCGTGTGCAAGCCATGACTCACGAGGGTGTGGTGCCCAAAACGTAGACCACCTCGGTGAAAAACGTTGAAAATGGGCTTTTGTAGGTGAGGTGGTCTGCGTTTTGGGCAAATCGGCGCTCGTCGAGGGCGCCACCAAACGGGGGAGTGGAACTACACGAGGACCGAGGAGCGACTTGCCTGCCGATGACACCGCCACCACACGGGGGGAATTGCACCATTAGAGCCGCGACACGCCGGCGACACGCCGACACAGTGCTCCTAATGGTGCAAAACCCCCAAACGGGCCCTGTGTCAGGTATCGCGGAGTGCGGTGGCGCGGCTTCCGTACCCGGTGGACAGCGGTGAATTGGCCTGAAGGCAGCGCGCCCCAGAGCGAACGCCACGCGGAATGGCAAGCCACGCCGCAATCTGACATCTTGAGGGGCAGTACTCCAACACGAAGCGTGCTGTGCCCCCAATTTCGCATGCAATTCCCTCGCGACTCGTGTGCAGCACAAATCTGTGTCGTTGGAATTGCAACGTTTTCGCGTTATGTTCAAAGTTCAGTCAATCGAATTGCATGCGACATTGCTTCGAATGAGCCCTGAGGCGTCCCGGCTTGCAGTACAGAGGTGCACGAGTCGCCCGCGCTCCTTAACGCGCACGTGGGCCCGATAATGTGAGCCTGGGCCCTCTCATCTGCACGCGGGCCCGATAATGTGAGCCTAAGCAGCGCCGCCCACGCGCAGAATATCGGGTTAACGTGCGAGATGTCGGGTTAACGTGCACAGCGAGGGGCCCACGTGCAAGCGGGCGTGTGTGCCGCTTGCACCTGTATTGACGTGGCTTCTGGCACACGTAGACGCAGGGGCCGCCGCGGCGAGCGCGCGGGCGGCCCCTTCTGTCACAACTTACGCCCCGAATCGGCTCCTGTAGCTATCCCACAGGTCGCGCAGCTTCTTGCCGTCGGACTCGCGCACGAACACGTCGAGGGCGGCGGCGCTGCTGGTGCCGGTCAGGGCAGCGACGGCCGCCGACGGGGAGGACACTTCCTGGCCGTCGGGCAGGACGATGGTGCCCTGAGGGGAAATGGTCACGACGTAGACGTTGCCGAGGTTGCGGCGCCGCCACGTGAACGTGTCACCGGGGGAGATGATGCCGGTCGCGACGACGTCGGCCAGGCGCACCTGGCGGCCGCGGGCAGCAGACCGCTTATCGACGGCGGCCTCAAGCTCGGCGCTGGACAGGACAGACAGGTCCACGCCATCGGAATCTCGCCGAATGTCCCAGTAGTCCAAGATCAGCTGGGTCAGGTGCTGCTGGCGCTCCTCCAGGTCGGCGGCGTGAATCTCGCCCCCGGCGCAGGGCAGCGAGCCGACCGCGAAGTCGCCGAGCGTCATCACGTGGCGGGCGGCGCGCGCCACCGTGTCCCAGTCGGGCGCCTGGTTGACGGTGCGCGACTTGATGGTGGACAGGATGAAGCTCCCCAGTCGCTTGTTCCACGCGCGCAGGTCGATGTCCTCGTCGACGCCGCGAATGTGGCTGGCCGGAAGCCCGCACAGGACGCCCATGGAGCGCGGCAGGCGCGTCGGGAAGGACCCATGCTCGGCGACCATCGCGTGGTAGAGGAGGACCTTGCGGATGGAGGACTGCGGCAGGGGCCTCGAGATCGTCTCGGCGGCCCGGTGGCGGACGCTGTCCGGCACGGAGCAGGCGGCGTTGAGGGGCTCGCCGTCCTCGAAAGCCGCAATGAACTGGGTGATAATCGCTGTGCGCGACGAGGGGCTGAGGCGCGCGGCAACAGCCGTGCCGTAGACGCGCTCAAGGAGGAACAGCAGCGACACGGTTTCCTCGTCGCCGCGCCCCGCGCGCAACACGCTCATCGCCGCTGGCTTCCAATCCGAGGAGTCATACAGGCGCAACAGCTCAAGCGGCGTGGCCGCGTGGTGCCCCACCAGAGGCTCCAGCGTCGCCAGCGTGTACGCGCGAGCGGAAGGAACCAAGACCTCGTCGATGAACTCCTCGCCGCTCCTGGAGGTGAAGAACGGAGTGAGGACCTGCTCGTCGAACGAGTCGATGAGGGCCCGTTTGGCGGGGGCGCGCAGCGTGAGCGTGAGCAGGTGCCCGAAGAACGCGTCTGGGTTCTCCGTGCCCAGCGAGTCGATGCACTGCTCCCACAGGGCCGCGTAGCGGGCCCGGGCGTCGGGCTCCACGCGGGACAGGACGCGCGCCTTGAAAATGTCGGCGGCCGACAGGGGAACGCCGCGCGTGTTAAGGACGGAGAAAATGCGGTGCGCCGCCTGGTAGGAATCGGTTGACACCTCGATGAGGGACACGTGCAGGGTCAGGTAGCGGATAAAGTCGCTGATCTCTCCGGGCGCGAGCGTGTCGGGATTGCCCAGCACGTCGAGCATGGCGCGCGCGTTGGCGACGATGCGCCGCACCGAGGGGCGGGTGAGACTATCGCCGTCGACGTCGAGCAGGGAGTCGATGTTGTCGCCGATGATGAACGTGTCGAAAAACTCGCGGTCGCATTCGCGCACGCTCAGGCGCGGCCGCTCGTCCAAGCCTTTGATGCGCGACTGCGGAATGAGGAGCAATTCGCCGAGTTCTCCGCGCAGCGCGGAATCCTCCTCCAGGTGACGCAGCAGAGACACGAGAATGCACAGGGTGGTGAGGCGCTGCTGTCCGTCGATGATGTCGACGTCGTCGCCGCTGGGGTGCTGCACGAGGACGATCGACCCCAGGAAGTAGTCCCCGTCGTTCGTGCGCCACGCGCCAAGCAGATCATTCACGAGGGTTTCCGCCTGCTGCTCCTCCCACACGTAGGGGCGCTGGAAGTCAGGAATCTGGTACTGGCGGTCGCCGTGCAGCAGCTCTTGAATGGACTTCTGTGTCGTCGTGAGGGTCATGGAGGCCTACATCCTCGTCGTGTCGGACTGTGCTTCTACAGGCAGTATATCGATGTTTGCTCGGTATGTGTCCAAGGGGGACGAGGCCTGGGCACCCCGAGAGGATGCGGCGCGGCGGGCGGGTGGCGAGGTGGGCGATAGCATGGGGGAGTGCAGTGGCGGCCCCTCGCGCGGGCCGCGGGAAGGCAACGGGGGAGCGCCCATGGACACGATGAGGAAGTCGGACGGCCGCCGCGGGCGGATCGCCTACGAGGTCGCGGGCCTTGCGTGGCTCGCCGAGGCCTCAGACCCCGGCGCAGCCATCGTGCCCGTTCTCGATCACGGCGCGACATGGCTCGAGGAGCCCCGCCTGGTCTCCGTGTCCCCAACCCCAAGGGCGGCCGAAGAGTTCGGCCGCGCCCTCGCCCACACGCACGCGGCCGGAGCCAGGCACTTAGGCGCCGCCCCCGACGGGTACGCGGGCGACGGCTGGATGGGCGAGGCACCCCTGTCCCTGCCGAGTCGCCCGAGCGCTCGCGGCGAAGAGGGTGGCGCGAACCGCGCGAACCGCGCGAACCGTGCGAACCGCGCGAACCCCGACGAGGCAACCCCGGCCTCGTCCCCTCGCGAGTCCTGGGGCAGCTTCTACGCGCGCGAGCGCATCGCCCCCTACGCCGATGACCGTACCTTCACGGCCGCCGAACGAACGCTCATCGACAAGCTCTGCGAACGCCTCGAATCGGGCGCACTCGACCACGGCCAGCCGCGCCTCGTAGAAGACGCGAAAAACCGCCACAACAACATCGGCGCCGCCCGCACCCACGGGGACCTGTGGAGCGGCAACATCATGTGGACCCCGGGCGGCGCCGTCCTTATCGACCCCGCCGCGCAGGGTGGGCACGCCGAGGAAGACCTCGCGGCCCTCGCCGTCTTCGGCTGCCCCCACTACGAGCGGATCCTCGCCGCCTATGACGAGGCCTCGCCCCTGGAGGACGGCTGGCGCGAACGCATCGCCCTGCACCAGGCGCACATCATCATGATCCACTGCGCCATCTTCGGGCGCTCCTACGTGACCGACGCGGTGAGAATCGCCCGCCGGTACGCATAGACTGCGCGGCCCTCCGTGCGCTCGGGCGCAGAGACTGCCAGACAGAGACCGCGCCTCCCTCCTCGAACCCGCATGCGCATGCGTGGGGACGAGGAAGGAGGCGCGGCAACGCTCGAAGGCGGTGGATCAGGCGCGGGCGTCGTAGTGCTGCAGGCCCGAATCCTCTCGTGAACCGCCCTGGCCATCGCCCACCTCGTGGTAGTCGTGGATCCACTCGAGGCGACGCACCCACTTGACCATCTTGTAGCCGTGCTGGGAATCGGCGCGCAGCCGCAGTGGTCCGCCGTAGACCTCGGGCAGAGGCTCGTCGTTCATGCCCCAGGCGAGGATGCACTCGTTGTCGTCAATCATCGACGGGTCGATGCACTCGTAGTAGGGCTCGGTGGGGCGCCCGTCGTAGGTGTGCCCGACGTGTCCGAAGGAGGTCGCCATCAGGTAGTGCGCGCCCTCCGTGGGAGTGACCTGCTCGAGGAGGTCCTTGAGGCGGATGCCCTCCCACTTCGCGATGCCCGTCCATCCCTGCATGCAGGTGTGCATCGTGATGTTCGTGACCTTACCCAGGGCCTTCAGCTCATCGATGGAGAATGACTTCTCCTCCTCGACGAGGCCGCCAATCTCGAGGCGGAAGTCCTTGAAGTCGTCCTCGCGCAGGGCGATGTACTCCTCGGACTGTTCCTTTGTCGGCGGGCGCGTGTTGACCCAGTGGAACGGGGAAATATCAGCCTCGGTGAAGGTCTTCTTCGCTACCTGACGCGACTTCAAGCGGTCGATCGTGAGCGCGCGAATGGGCTGCGTGGCACCCCACACCCAGCGCTGCGCGCGGCGCATATTCGACAGCGACCAGTAGGAGGCGCCGATCCACAGGGTGATGGCGACGACGATGCCGATGATCAGCATGGTGACGGCCTGAGCGAATTGTGCCGCCGTGATGTCGTTGTAGTTTTCGCCAAGCATCATGTGTGCGATGTTGTACTTCGGGTGGACGATGAACACCAGCGCGACGTGAATGACGACGAAGACGCAGTAGAACGCCATGCCGAGGAAGTGGATAGAGCGCGCCGTCTGACGGTTGCGGAAGAGCCTGACGTACTTCGGGAAGCGTCCCGCGAACGTGGGGGACATGATGGGGCCGGTCGCGATCATGAGGGGCGCGACAATGAAGACGACCGTGAAGTACATGAGCTTCTGGAGGGCGTCATAGGGCTGGAAGTGCTCGATGGAGGGGATCTGCAGGCCCATGTAGATTTTTGCGCTCTCCCAGGCCTCGGGGAAGATGGACCACGAGGTTGGGACGATGCGACGCCACTGGCCCGTCCCAAAGAGGAGAGTGACGTACACGAGGCCGTTGACGAGCCAGATGGCCGTGACGAGCGCGTGCCACGCTCGGCCCAGGCCGATCTGTCCGCGTCCGGGCAGGGAGATCAGCGGGTGCAGGTTGCGCTGGTCATCGCGCGCCGTGAACTCGCCGGGGACGGTCGAGACCTTGTCCTTGGTGAACTTGAGCCACTCGGATCCGGGTGTGCAGTGATTGTTCCAGTACAGACGCGGGTGCGATGCGAGGACCTCCCAGCCGGAGCGGATGAGGAAACCCATCATCACGAAGTTGATGAAGTGGGTGATCCTCAGCCAAGCGGGAAAAGTGTCGAGGTCGACCGCACCGGCCGCGCTAGCCATTGCTGCGAGCGCGTGCATGGCACTTCCTCCTGTGTGACGAGAGCGATAGAACGCTTCACAGATTAGAGGGAAAATGCACGCAAAATTAGGTGTCAAGTTGCGGTGCGGCGCAATGCGGTACAAGTTCTACGCTTGTCAATCTCAATTTGAGAGGGTAAAAACCAGTATTTTAGAAAAGAGGATGTTGACAAATGTGGGTTGGGTCATGAAAAACGAGGTCGGGGCTAGGTCGTGCAATAACCCAGCCCCGGCCTCGTCCCCGGAGAGCCTCCCGAGCGAGACCTACAGGCGCGGGATGTTGCGCATGTTGGAGGTTGCCATCGAGAAAGCCTCAGCGATGCCGCGGTTGAGGACGATCTTGCTCATCGCGGTCGCGAAACCGACGACCTGGCCGCCCGTGATGGCCGGCGGGAGCGAGAGGGCGTTCGGGTCCGTGATGACCTCGACGAGGGCCGGGCCGGGCGCCGCGAACGCCTCGCGGTAGGCGCCCTCCAGGCGCGATGCGTCCTCGACGCGCTCCGCGTGGAAACCAATTGCGCGGGCGATCTCCGCGTAATTCGTATCGGGGACGTCCGTCTGGAAGTCCGGAATGCCGTTGACCAGCATCTCCAGCTTCACCATGCCCAGCGTCGAGTTGTTGAAGACGACCACCTTGACCGGCAGGTCGTACATCTTCGCGGTGATGAGCTCGCCGAGCAGCATGGACAGGCCGCCGTCGCCCGACACGGACACAACCTGGCGACCCGGGTAGGCGACCTGGGCGCCCAGGGCCATCGGCAGGGCGTTGGCCATCGACCCGTGCAGCAGCGAACCGATCAGGCGGCGGGTGCCGAGCGGATCAATGTAGCGGGCGGTCCACACGTTGCACATGCCCGTGTCCGCGGTGAAAATCGCGTCCTTCGCGGCCGTCTCGTTGAGGAGGTGGGCAGCGTACTCGGGGTGGATCGGACGCATCTTCTCCACGTTGCGCGTGTATGCGCCCACGGGAGCGTGCATGATCTCCGAGTGCTTCTTGATCTTGGCTTTCAGGAAGGAATCCGAGCGGCCGGCGCGCAGGTGGGGGAGCAGGGCCTCGATGAAGGGCTTGACCTGCGCGTGGATCGCGAGGCCGACGTCGGTGCGACGACCCAGCTTCTCAGCGTGCGTATCGACCTGAATCGTGGGGGTGGAGGGCAGGAACTGGTCATAGGGGAAGTCGGTGCCCAGCAGGATCAGCACGTCGGCGTCGTTCATGCCCTCCGCGGCCGCGCCGTAGCCCAGCAGGCCCGTCATGCCCACGTCGAAGGGGTTGTCGTACTGGATGAAGTGCTTGCCGCGCAGCGTGTGGCCGATCGGGGCCTTCAGGGCGTCAGCCAGCGCAATGACCTCGTCGTGGGCGCCTTCGACACCCGCACCCGCGAAGATCGCGACCTTGTCCGCCTTGTTGAGGAGCGCCGCCGCCTCGTCGATGTCCGCCGGGTTCGGGGTCAGCGTCGCCGGGCGTGCGGGCGCGTAGGTGGGAACGTGCTCGACGGCCTTGAGGTCGGTGATGTCTCCGGGCAGCGTGATGACGGCGACGCCTCCCAGGCCGACCGCGTGGCGGATCGCGGAGTTCACGGTGCGCGGGGACTGCGCGGCCGAGGAGATGAGCTCGTTGTACACCGAGCACTCCTCGAAGACGCGGTCCGGGTGGGTCTCCTGGAAGTAGGTGGAGCCGATCTGGACGCTCGGGATGTGCGAGGCAATGGCCAGGACGGGCGCGCCCGTGCGGTTCGCGTCGTACAGGCCGTTGATGAGGTGAAGGTTGCCAGGGCCGCACGAGCCCGCGCACACGGCGAGCTTGCCAGTCAGCTGAGCTTCCGCCGATGCCGCGAACGCCGCCGCCTCCTCGTGGCGCACGTGAATCCAGTCGATGCCGCCCTTCTGGGAGCCGCCGGTCTTGCGCACGGCGTCGACGATGGGGTTGAGGGAATCGCCGACGATGCCGTAGATGCGGTGGACGCCCGCATCGACGAGCTGCCCGACGATCTGTTCTGCGACGTTCATGTCGCCTCCTTATTTTTCCATGGTTGTGACCTGGTAAAACAAGTGTAGATGCGACCAAGGTCCAGTGTCGCTCCGGGTGGGCAACAGATTGTTCCGGGGTGGCGGGTGGAGCGATACGAACGTCATCCGGTAGGATGGCAGCGCCCCAATAGCTCAGTCGGTCAGAGCAGCGGACTCATAATCCGTGGGTCGTCGGTTCAAGCCCGACTTGGGGCACCAATGCATCAGCATCTCGCCGCCTGGCAGGTTTGAAAGGCGCCGGGATCCAGCCGCCGTTCCCGTCGGGGGTGGGCATGAGGTCGGCGGGCTCGATGTCGACGTGAACTGCCAATAGTGGCAGCTCGTACGCATTGGTTCTCTAGCTGATCTCTCCGAGTTTGACGCACCACAGATCTTTGCTGCGCGCGTAGATGAGAGTGGCGAGTGTTTGGATGGGGCCGTCAGCGGTAAGGTCTGCGAAAGTCTCGGCGCTCCTACCCGTAACGTAGCCGATCACGACATCATCGTGACAGATAGAAAGATCGGGCGTGATGACTACCCGGAGTCTGCGTTGGGAGCCGCTGGTGGCACCAAGTTGATCAGCAACATTGATGAGGATGTGTTGGGTGGTCTCGACACCGGCTATCCAGCAACTCGGGATGTCGCGCGCGTTCACGTACCGTGCATAGATGGCACCAAGCGCACCGCCGTCGCTGTTATCAATGGTCGCGGTCGTATCAATATCGTCGATAATTTCAATCGTTTCTCGAAGTGCCTGAACCGTAGGAGTTAGTTCTCGGCTTGCTTCCAGCTCACCGATAGTGTCGATGAATGCGCGAACGAGCCGTGCTAAGAAGGCCTGAACATCGCCGTCAATCCGGCTCTTCCGAGTTGAGTGTGGGTGACCGGGTGTTGGTCGGGGGTTGCGGGTAGAGGTCGAGGTCCTTGATGATGAGCGGACTTCAACCCCCGCGATCTTCAAAGGACCTCGACAATGTCTCACCCTACCTGCTGCTGCTCTGTGTCGCTTGATCGTTGTGATCGGTGTGATCTGCTCGTCGGTTTGGAGGGCTTCCATCTGATGAGCGTGGCTCGCACCCCAGATGCTCTGGTGCTCGATGTTGAGTCGTGCAACCAGCTGGCGGGGTGCCCGGGTTGTGGGGTGATTGCTCAAGGTCACGGGCGTGTGGTGGTGGAGGTGATCGACGCGCCCTGGGCAGGGGTTCCAGTACGGATCCGGTGGTTTAAGCGACGCTGGATATGCCGCGAAACCACCTGCCAGATCGCGACCTTTAGCGAGCAGAACCACTCGATGTGCGCACCTCGGGCGCGTCTGGGTGTGCGGGCGATCCGCTGGGCGATCCGACAGTTGCGCTTCGAGGGAGCCACTATCGCTGGCCTGGCCCGCCAGTTAGGAACCACGTGGAACACCGTGTGGTCCCATATCAAGCCGCGTCTGCAAGCCGCATCTGAGGACCCCGCCCGCTTCGCAGGGGTGCAGGTATTGGGGGTTGACGAGCACGTATGGCATCACCAGGACCGACGCCGACGGGGCCCCCGTGAGCTCACCGGCATCGTGGACCTGACGCGAGGGGAGGATCATCCCACGGCCCGCTTGTTGGACCTGGTCCCGGGAAGGTCTGGCACCGTGTACAAGAACTGGCTGGCCGAGCGCGGCGAAGACTTCCGCACGGGAGTGCGAATCGCGACGCTGGATCCCTTCCAGGGATATAAGAACGCCATCGATGACCAGCTCCAAGACGCAACCAGCGTGCTGGACGCCTTCCATATCGTCAAGCTCGCTGGCGACGCTCTCGATGAGGTACGCCGCCGCGTCCAGCAAGACACCCTGGGTCACCGCGGACGCAAGGGGGATCCCCTCTATCAGATCCGCAATCTTTTGCGTGCCTCGCGTGATCGGCTCACGAAGCGTCAAAAGGAACGACTCCGTGAGGCCTTCGTGGCAGATGAGGCGCATATCAGTGTTGAAGTCGCCTACCTGCTCACCCAGCAAGTCCGCGAGGTCTTCCACCAAGCCACACCCGCCCAAGGCCGACACCTGGCCACACGCCTTATTGAGCGCCTACCAAGGTGTCCCATCCCCGAAATCGCTCGCCTGGGTCGGACCCTACGCACGTGGAAGGATGCCTTCTTGGCCTACTTCGATACCGGCGGAGCCAGCAACGGCCCGACTGAAGCAATCAACGGAATCATCGAACTAGGCAGACGCACCGCCAGAGGCTACCGCAACCCCACCAACTACCAACTCCGAATGCTCCTCATCGCAGGAGGCCTAGACGCCTCCACCCACACTCAACTCTGAAGAGCCGTCAATCCCAAGGCGTGCTAGTTCCTTATTAACTCGCTCCTCGAAACGTGTTGTGATAGGTCCATTGCTCATTGCCGGAATCCTCTCATCTGGGACGCGAAGGACTGATGGATGGCGGTTGTATAACGAACATTCATAGTGTCTCCTCTCGACTGCAAGAGATGTGTGTCTATCCGTTTTGTGAGCGTATCAAACTGTCTTGGTGTACCTAGTAACACCCTGACCATGTGTGGAGCGCACATTGACCTGAGCTGCCAGATGCTCCACGTACGTCATCGTAAAACATAGAATGCAAACCTGTGTACCGAGTTTCGTCTGGTGTGCCTCGTGGTTGTAGTGGTGGCTGGGTGTCTGTCTGGGTATTGTCATTTAACTACGAACCGCTCATTGGGTCTGTCGCGTATGTCGGTGGTATCTGTCGTCATCTGTCGATGTAATGGTCCACGCACGTCGCAGGTGCTGTGGCACGGGCAAGCTGCTCAGATGTGGGTCGTCGGTTCAAGCCCGACTTGGGGCACCACCAACCCAGCCTGGGAGCCGCCGCCGTCGCGCCGGGCGTGTTTAATTGTCTGTGTATCCGTCTTTTGTTTGAAAGGATTGATGCATGATGAATGATGATGATGTTGTTGTGGCTCGCGCTAGTGGGCGTGAGACGGTGGAGGAGCTTCGTCGCTCGGGGGCGTTGGATGCGTTGTTTGAGCGTCTTGATGCTGGCGAGGTCGAGATGACGGGTAGCGAGGGCTTGTTGCCGGCGTTGCTTAAGGAGGCGTTGGAGCGCGGGTTGGCCGCGGAGCTGACCGAGCACTTGGGGTATGAGAAGGGCCAGGCCAGTGGGCAGGCGCGCTCGAACACGAGGAACGGCACGACGAAGAAGACCGTGATGTCGGAGGTGGGAGCCTTCGAGATCGAGGTTCCCCGGGACCGGGCGGGCTCGTTCACCCCGCGCCTGGTGCGTAAAGGACAGCGGCGCCTTGATGGTTTGGATTCGATGATTATCAGCTTGTATGCCGGGGGGATGACGGTACGCGATATCCGCCATCACCTGGCCTCCACCCTGGGCGTGGAGGTGGGCGCTGGGACGATTTCTACGATCACTGACGCGGTGTGCGAGGCCGTCTTGGAGTGGCAGCACCGCCCCTTAGAAGCGTTCTACCCGGTGATCTACCTGGATGCGATCCGCATCAAAGTCCGATGCGATCACAGGGTGGAGAACCGGGCCGCTCACCTGGCGGTCGGAGTGGACATGGAGGGGGTCAAGCACGTGCTGGGCATCTGGGTCCAAGCCGATGAAGGCGCCTCCTTTTGGGCCCACGTGTGCGCCGAGCTGGCCAACCGAGGCCTACGCGATGTCCTGATCGTGTGCTGCGACGGACTTACTGGCCTGCCTGAAGCCATCGAAGCGACCTGGCCCCAGTCCATGGTCCAAACCTGCGTCGTTCACTTAATCCGCGCCTCCATGCGTTTCGTGTCCTACAAGGACCGCAAGAGCGTCGCCGCGGCTCTCAAGGCCGTGTACAGCGCGCCCAACGAGGAAACCGCCCGAGGGGCGCTGGAGGACTTCGCGGCCAGCGACCTGGGAGCGCGCTACCCCCAAACGGTTGCCACCTGGCAGCGCGCCTGGCAGCGCTTCACGCCGTTCTTGGCGTTCCCGCCCATGCTGCGCCGCGTCGTGTACACCACCAACGCTATCGAGTCCTTGAACTACCAGCTACGCAAAATCACCAAGAACCGCGGGCATTTCCCCAGCGAAGAAGCCGCCGTCAAACTCTTGTGGCTCGCCATCTGCAACATCGAAGACAAACGAGCCGCCCAGCGCCTCACAGACGCTGGCAAACCCCCCAACAAACGAACAGGACACACCCGCCTCATCGAAGGACACACCACCACCAACTGGAAACAAGCCCTCGCCCAACTCACCACCGCCTACCCCGACCGAATCACCCCCTACCTCTAACCCCCATACACAGAAAAATTGACAGGCTCGTCGCGCCTGACGGACCAGCCGGCCACGGCCTCGTTCCCGTGAGACCCTGCACATATCACACGGACCCTTGACTCGCGACGCGACTCACGGTAACCTGAGTATTTGCGCCTTATCATGCCCGAGGTGACCCGTATCCAGCCGTCGTAACAGGCGCTTGACGGACCAGGACGCGTCAGATAATGGGTGATAAGGAAGCGTGCGCACCGTAACAGCAGGGAAGGACCCCCTTTGGCTGCCAACAGCACCGCCAAACAGCCCAGCCACCGCATCTCGTTCGCGAAGCTCCGTGAACCCCTCCAGGCCCCCAATCTGCTGGGCCTGCAGGTCGAAAGCTTCGACTGGCTGCTGGGCAATGACGCGTGGAAGGCCCGCGTCGAAGCCGCTCAGGCATCCGGCCGACATGACGTCCCCGACGTCTCCGGCCTCGAAGAAATCTTCCATGAGATTTCCCCCATTGAGGACGTCGCAGGCACCATGAGCCTGTCGTTCCACGACCACCGCCTCGAATCCCCCAAGTACTCCATGGAGGAAGCCAAGGCGAAGGACTACACGTACTCCGCACCCATGTACGTGACCGCCGAGTTCATGAACTACGAAACCGGCGAAATCAAGTCCCAGACCGTGTTCATGGGCGACTTCCCGCTCATGACCCCCCGCGGTACCTTCATTATCAACGGCACCGAGCGCGTCGTCGTCTCCCAGCTCGTGCGTTCCCCCGGCGTGTACTTCGAGAAGCTCTCGGACCGCTCGACCGACAAGGAAACCTTCGGCGCGAAGATCATCCCCTCACGCGGCGCGTGGCTCGAATTCGAGATCGACAAGCGCGACGCCGTCGGCGTGCGCATCGACCGCAAGCGTAAGCAGTCGGTCACCCACTTCCTCAAGGCCATCGGCATGACCGAGTCCGAGATCCGCGACACCTTCGCCGCGTACCCGGTCCTGCTCGAAACCCTCGAGAAGGACACCGTCGGCACGCAGGAAGAAGCCCTGCTCGACATCTACCGCAAGCTGCGCCCCGGCGAGCCCGCGAACGTCGACGCCGCCCAGACGCTGCTCAACAACTTCTACTTCGACCCTCGTCGCTACGACCTGGCCAAGGTCGGCCGCTACAAGATCAACAAGAAGCTGGCCATCGAAGCCGACCCCAAGGCCTCGACCCTCTCCCTCGAGGACATCGTCGCCACCGTCAAGTACCTCCTCGCCCTCCACCAGGGCGACAAGACCTTCGCCGGCACGCGCAATGGCGAGCCCGTCGAGGTCCGCGTCGAGGTCGACGACATCGACAACTTCGCCAACCGTCGCATCCGCGCCGTCGGCGAGCTCATCCAGGGCCAGGTCCGCACCGGCCTGGCGCGCATGGAGCGCACCGTGCGCGAGCGCATGACCACCCAGGAGACGGACTCGATCACGCCCCAGACGCTGATCAACATCCGCCCCGTCGTGGCCGCGATCAAGGAGTTCTTCGGAACCTCCCAGCTCTCGCAGTTCATGGACCAGAACAACCCGCTGGCCGGCCTGACCCACAAGCGCCGCCTGTCGGCCCTGGGCCCCGGCGGTCTGTCCCGTGACCGCGCTGGCATGGAAGTCCGAGACGTCCACCCCTCGCACTACGGCCGCATGTGCCCGATCGAGTCCCCTGAAGGCCCGAACATCGGCCTCATCGGCTCGCTCGCGACCTTCGCGCGCATCAACCCCTTCGGCTTCATTGAGACGCCCTACCGCGTCGTCAAGGACGGTAAGGTCACCGACGAAATCCGCTACCTCACCGCGGACGACGAGAAGGGCCACTTCATCGCCCAGGCCTCGTCGCCCCTCGAGGCCGACGGTTCCTTCGCCGAGCACGACGTCCTGTGCCGTGTCGCCGGCGAGGACCCGACCCTGATCGCCCGCGATCGCGTCGACTACATGGACGTCTCCGCACGCCAGATGGTGTCCGTCGCCGCGGCGTTCATTCCCTTCCTCGAGCACGACGACGCTAACCGAGCCCTCATGGGCGCGAACATGCAGCGTCAGGCCGTGCCGCTGCTCACCACGGAAGCCCCGCTGGTCGGCACCGGCATGGAGCTGCGCGCCGCGCACGACTCCGGCGAAATGATCCTCGCCGCGCACTCCGGCGTCGTCTCCGAGGTATCCGCGGACCTGATCGTCGTCTCCACGGACGAGGGCGGCCGCGACTCCTACCGCCTCGAAAAGTTCGAGCGCTCCAACCCCGGTAACTGCACCAACCAGCGCGTTATCGTGGACGAGGGCGACCGCGTCGAGGTCGGCGACGTCCTGGCCGACGGCCCCGCCACCTCCAACGGCGAGGTCGCGCTCGGCAAGAACCTCCTCGTCGCCTACATGTCGTGGGAAGGCCTCAACTACGAGGACGCCATCATCCTGAGCCGCCGCGTCGTGGAAGAGGACATCCTGACCTCGATCCACATCGAGGAATACGAGGTCGACGCCCGCGAGACCAAGCTCGGTGAGGAAGAGATCACCCGCGATATCCCCAACGTCTCCGAGGAATCCCTCTCCGACCTGGACGAGCGCGGCATCATCCGCATCGGCGCCGAGGTCACCGCCGGCGACATCCTCGTCGGCAAGGTCACCCCCAAGGGCGAGACCGAGCTGACCTCCGAAGAGCGCCTGCTGCGCGCCATCTTCGGCGAGAAGGCCCGCGAGGTGCGCGACACCTCCCTGCGCGTCCCCCACGGCGAAGAAGGCATCGTCATCGGCGTCCGTGAATTCAACGACGACGAAGACGACCTCAACCCCGGCGTCCGCCAGACCGTGCGCGTCTACGTCGCTCAGCGACGCAAGATCACGATCGGCGACAAGATGGCCGGCCGCCACGGCAACAAGGGCGTCGTGTCCAAGATCCTCCCGGTCGAGGATATGCCGTTCCTCGCCGACGGCACGCCCGTCGACATCATCCTCAACCCGCTGGGCGTCCCCGGCCGAATGAACGTCGGCCAGGTGCTCGAGTACCACCTCGGGTGGCTCGCCCACCAGGGCTGGGACGCCTCGGCCGCCGTCGAGGCCGGCGAAGAGTGGACGGCACACCTGCCCGCCGACGGCATCACGGTCGCCCCCGGCACGCGCGTCGCCACCCCCGTCTTCGACGGCCTCGAGGCCGACGAACTCGCGGGCCTGCTGCGCAACGTGAACCCGACCCGCGACGGCGAGGTCCTCACCAACCACGAGGGCAAGGCGCGCCTCTTCGACGGCCGCTCCGGCGAGCCGTTCCCGTACCCGATCTCGGTGGGCTACACCTACATGCTCAAGCTCCACCACCTGGTCGACGACAAGATCCACGCCCGCTCGACGGGCCCGTACTCGATGATCACGCAGCAGCCGCTGGGCGGTAAGGCCCAGTTCGGCGGCCAGCGCTTCGGCGAAATGGAGGTGTGGGCCCTGGAAGCTTACGGCGCCGCCTACGCCCTCCAGGAGCTGCTGACCATCAAGTCCGACGACACCACCGGCCGCGTCAAGGTGTACGAGGCCATCGTCAAGGGCGAGGACATCCCCGAGCCCGGCATCCCCGAGTCCTTCCGAGTCCTCATCCAGGAAATGCGCTCGCTGTGCCTGAACGTCGAAGCCCTCGACGCGGCCGGCAACGTCATTGACCTGCGCGAGCAGGACGAAGACTTCAATGCGCGTGAGGACTTGGGTATTACACTCGATGCCCGTCCGAACGCTGCGGCGACCATCGACGCGATCTGATAGGGAGAGATAACTTTGCTGGACGCCAAAACGTTCGACAGCCTGAAGATCACCCTGGCCACCGGCGACGACATCGCCGTCTGGAGCCACGGTGAAGTCAAGAAGCCGGAGACCATCAACTACCGCACGCTCAAGCCCGAGCGCGACGGCCTGTTCGGTGAGCAGATCTTCGGTCCCACCCGCGACTGGGAGTGCGCGTGTGGCAAGTACAAGCGCGTGCGCTACAAGGGCATCATCTGCGAGAAGTGCGGAGTCGAGGTCACTCGCTCCCGCGTCCGCCGTGAGCGCATGGGTCACATCGACCTGGCCGCCCCCGTCACGCACATCTGGTACTTCAAGGGTGTTCCCTCGCGCCTGGGCTACGTGCTCAACCTCGCGCCCAAGGACCTCGAGAAGGTCATCTACTTCGCCGCCTACATGATCACCGAGGTCGACGAAAAGGGTCGCCACGAGGATCTGGCTGAACTGCGCGCCGAACTCGAGGTGCAGAAGAAGCAGATGGAGAACAACCGCGACGCCACGATCAACGACTTCGCGGAGCAGCTCGAGTCCGACATCGCCGCCCTGGAGAAGGACGGCGCCTCGCAGGCGGAGCGTGAGCGCGCCCGCAAGCAGGGCGAGCGCGAGATGGCCAAGATCCGTCGTCGCTTCGACGGCGACATCGACGGCCTCGAGGCCGTGTGGGAGCGCTTCAAGGACCTCAAGGTCGGCGACCTCGAGGGCGACGAGCGCCTCTACCGCGCGATGGTGGCCCGCTACGGCACCTACTTCAAGGGTGACATGGGCGCGTCCGCCATCCAGAAGCGCCTGGAGACCTTCGACCTGGAGGGCGAGGTCGCCGCGCTGCGCCAGACCATCGCCTCGGACTCCGGCCCGCGTAAGGCCCGCGCCATCAAGCGCCTGAAGGTCATCAACGCCTTCGTCGCGACCGGCAACTCCCCGGCCTCGATGGTCCTCACCAAGATCCCCGTGATCCCCCCGGACCTGCGCCCCATGGTGCAGCTGGACGGCGGCCGCTTCGCGACCTCCGACCTCAACGACCTGTACCGCCGCGTCATCAACCGCAACACCCGACTCAAGCGACTGCTCGAGCTGGGCGCCCCCGAGATCATCGTCAACAACGAGAAGCGCATGCTTCAGGAATCCGTTGACGCCCTCTTCGACAACGGCCGCCGCGGCCGCCCCGTCGCGGGTCCCGGCAACCGTCCGCTCAAGTCGATCTCGGACATGCTCAAGGGCAAGCAGGGTCGTTTCCGTCAGAACCTGCTCGGCAAGCGAGTCGACTACTCGGGTCGTTCCGTGATCGTCGTCGGCCCGCAGCTACAGCTCCACCAGTGTGGTCTGCCCAAGGCGATGGCCCTGGAGCTGTTCAAGCCCTTCGTCATGAAGCGCCTGGTTGAGAAGAACTACGCGCAGAACGTCAAGGCCGCCAAGCGCAAGGTCGAGCGTCAGCGCCCCGAGGTGTGGGACGTCCTCGACGACGTCATCCGCGAGCACCCCGTGCTGCTCAACCGTGCGCCCACGCTGCACCGCCTCGGCATCCAGGCGTTCGAGCCCCAGCTCATTGAGGGTAAGGCCATCCAGCTGCACCCCCTCGCCTGTGGCGCCTTCAACGCCGACTTCGACGGCGACCAGATGGCCGTTCACCTGCCGCTGGGCGCTGAGGCGCAGGCCGAGGCCCGCATCCTCATGCTGTCGACAAACAACATCCTCAAGCCCTCCGACGGCCGCCCCGTGGCCATGCCGTCGCAGGACATGATCATCGGCCTGTTCCACCTGACCTCGAACCCCGACCCGTCGATCCCGGTCGAGAAGGACGAGGACGGCAACCCCGTGGTTCCGTACTTCTCCAGCCAGGCGGAGGCCCAGATGGCGTTCGACGCGGGGAAACTGGACCTGAACGCGACCGCGTGCATCCGCTTCGCCGACGGCACCGTGCCGCCCGAGGGCTGGGAAGCCCCCGAGGGGTGGGAGAGCGGCGACGAGCTGATCCTCGAGACCAGCCTCGGCCGCGCGATCTTCAACGAACTGCTGCCCACCGACTACCCCTTCGTCAACGAGGTCGTCGGCAAGAAACAGCTCGGCAACATCGTGAACACCCTGACGCAGCGCTACCCGAACGTGCTCGTCGCGGACTGCCTCGACGCCCTGAAGTCGGCCGGCTTCCACTGGTCGACGTGGTCGGGCATCACGATTGCGTTCTCCGACATTCAGGCCTCGCCGCGTAAGCGCGAGATCCTGGCCCGCTACGAGGCCAAGGCCGCCGAGATCGTCGAGCAGTTCGAGACGGGTATCATCCTCGAGGAGACCCGCTACGAGGAGCTCGTCAAGCTGTGGCTGCAGTGCACCGAAGAGGTCGCCGAGGATATGCGCGCGAACTTCTCCGAGCGCAACACCGTGTACCGCATGGTGAACTCGGGTGCCCGTGGTAACTGGTCGCAGGTTCAGCAGATCGCCGGTATGCGTGGCCTCGTGTCCGACCCGAAGCAGAAGCTGATCGAGCAGCCCATTAAGGCGAACTACCGCGAGGGCTTGACGGTTCTCGAGTACTTCATCGCCACGCACGGCGCCCGTAAGGGCCTGGTCGATACGGCTCTGCGTACCGCCGAGTCGGGCTACCTGACACGTCGTCTGGTCGACGTTTCGCAGGACGTCATCGTCCGCGAGGCCGACTGTGGCACCCGCGCGGGCCTGAAGATCGACATCGCTCACAAGAACGAGTTCGGCGAGTGGGAGGCGTCCGATACCATCGAGACGACCGCCTACGCCCGTAACCTCGCCCGCGACGCGGTCAACGAGGCCGGAGAGGTCGTCATGCCCGCAGGCACCGACCTGGGTGACGATCAGCTCGCCGAGCTCGTCGCCGCCGGCGTCGCGCAGATCGTTGTCCGTTCCGTGCTCACCTGTGAGTCTCAGGTCGGAACCTGCGCGAAGTGCTACGGCCGTTCGCTGGCCACCGGCAAACAGGTCGACATCGGCGAGGCCGTCGGCATTATCGCCGCCCAGTCGATTGGCGAGCCCGGCACGCAGCTGACGATGCGTACCTTCCACACCGGTGGCGCCGCCTCCGCAGCGGATATTACACAGGGTCTGCCCCGTGTCCAGGAGCTCTTCGAGGCGCGCAGCCCGAAGGTCGAGGCCAAGATGAACGAGGCCGCCGGCCGCGTCCACATCGACGACGAGGATCCGAGCGCTCGTAAGGTGATCATCACCCGCGACGACGGCAAGGAAGACCTGGTCATCGAGGTGTCGCGCCGCCAGAAGCTCCTCGTCTCGGAGGGCCAGCACATCGCTGCGGGCACCCCGCTGACCGAGGGCCAGCTGGACCCGAAGGAGATCCTGCGCATCATGGGCCGCAACGTCGCCCAGAAGATGCTCGTGGACGAGGTCCAGAAGGTGTACCGCGACCAGGGCGTGGGTATCCACGCCAAGCACATCGAGGTCATCGTCCGTCAGATGCTGCGCCGCGTCACCATCCTGGAGCCCGGCGACACGACGTTCATGCCGGGCGAGCTCGTCGACCGCATGGCGTACCTGACGCAGAACCGCCGCGTCGCAGCCGAGGGCGGCCAGCCCGCCTCCGGCCGCCAGATGCTGATGGGCATTACGAAGGCGTCGCTGGCCACGGATTCGTGGCTGAGTGCCGCGTCCTTCCAGGAGACCACCAAGGTCCTGACCGAGGCCGCCATGAACGGCAAGTCGGACTCCCTGGTGGGCCTCAAGGAGAACGTCATCCTCGGTAAGCTCATCCCGGCTGGTACCGGCCTGTCGCGCTACAACGACGTCATCGTCGAGCCGACGGCTGAGGCCATGGCGAACTCGAACTACTCCGAGGCCGACTTCGGTGACGGCTCCGTGTCCGAGGACTTCCTCGACGCGCTGGGCGCCATCGACTTTGGCATGAACTTCCGCGAGTAATCGGGATCGTTCACCCGTGAGGGCCCCGGCCTCGTCCGTGACAGCGTGACAAGGCCGGGGCCCTTTGTCGTATCTGCTTGCACGCCCTGAGCATGCCGGGGATGTCTAACGGCGGCGCAGATCGAGTGCCAGCTGCGACGGTCGAACATGACAAGTTCAACCATTTGGAAAGCTGCGACGCGGATGCTAGATTGACCGCACCATATCCATCAACGCTTAAGGATGTCTCCTCATGCGCCTGTCCAAGAAACTGGTCATTGCTGCGCTCGGCTCCGCGACCCTCGTTCTCAACCCGTTGGCGGCCCTCGCCGCTGGTCCCACGATTGAGGATGCGGACGGACCGCTCGTTCGGATTGCCATCTCCGACACGCTCAACTGCTCGATCAACTACAAGGGCGATAGTTATAACGAGTTCTATAATTCTCGATCCGCGACGGATCCAGCCGACTGTGGAACGTTCCTCGCTGTGGGATCTGAGCTGTTCGGTCCGGGGGAGCTGAAGTCTCGTGCTGCGGTGTCCACAGGGGCGATCGCCTGGACGCCGGTCTCGCAAACGAAGTCGGGAACGGGTACCCAAGCCGATCCGTGGGTCCTCACGACTGTCGTTCGCGGCGGCGGATTCGAGATCACGCAGACGGACACCTACTCAACGGGCAATGACTTCTACGCGACGACCTCGTCGGTGAAGAACATTTCGGATACCGCTCAGGACTTTACTCTCTACCACGCGGCGGATTGCTACCTCCAGGACAACGATTACGGCTTCGGTGAGTACGACGCGAACACGGGAACGGTTATCTGCCGAGCGAAGGATCCGGAAACCGGCCAGCACACGGATCGTGGCCGAGTCGAGCAGTTCGTCCCGACGACCGCCGGTTCGAACTACTACTACAGTTCCTTTAACGAGGTCTGGGACAAGGTCAAGGACCGTGAGCCGCTGCCCAACAAGCTCGACCACGCCGATGACAACCGGGACAACGGCATGGCTCTGAGCTGGACTCGTACCCTCGAGCCGAATACGACGGCCGACTACTCTCTCATCACCTCCTTCTCGCCGAAGGGCCAGGTCGCGCTGTCCTCCGCGACATGCGCCGTCGCCCAGCCGGGCGCCGACTCCACCGCGACGCGCACCATCGGCGTGACGATCACAAACCCGAACCCTGATGTCAAGTCGGTTCAGACGGTCATTGCGACACTGTCGGACGACGCCACCTACGTTCCCCAGTCGGCCAGCGGCGCCCCCGAGCCGACGGTCGCGGGCAAGGTGCTTACCTTCAAGGATCTCGAGCTTCCCGCCAACGGGTCGGTGAAGTTCTCGTTCCTTATCACCGGTAGCGCTGAGGTTACGCCGCTCGTGAAGATCTCGGGGACGACGACGAGCGGCGCAGCCATCGCCGAGTCCGATACCTCGGCGTCTTCGACGTGCGATTTCCCCGAGCTTCCGAAGCCCGATCAGCCCCAGCCGACCCCCGAGCAGCCGCAGCCGACCCCCGAGCAGCCGCAGCCGACCCCCGAGCAGCCGCAGCCCACTCCCGGGCAGCCGCAGCCCGCGGGTGGCAAGAGCTCTGACGGCAACAAGCTTGCCAGCACCGGCGCGAACACCGGCGTTGCCATCGCGCTCGTCGGCCTGCTCGGCGTCGCCGGCGTCGGCCTCGTGGCGGCCAAGCGCCGCGCACGCTGATCGTAAATCCGGTCGACAACGGTACAGGGCCCGGTCCCCGCGAGGGGGCCGGGCCCTCGCGCATCCCCTGTGACGTCACTCGTCGGTGGCGGGGCTGATGCCGACGTGGCGTTGGGGCATGAATAGCTGCTGGCCCCGACCTCGGACAGGGAACGAGGCTGGCGGGGAGAGCCGCTTCCCGAGTAGGTGGCGAAGTCCGCGGGGCGTCAGGCTGCCCATCCTGACAGATTGTGCAGCGAATCCGACAGAACGCACGAGGCCCCACGGCGCAGGGGCGACCGTGCGGTTGAATAGGTGGTGGCGGTTCCCATCTGCCCCTGGTCTGCGGCGACCCACGTCTATGGAGACACAAACGGGATGGACAGGGAGCTGATCTGACTCTGGGATGCAGGGTTTCGAAGCTGAAAGAGGACATCAACAATGCTTTCCATCAACTGGTCTGATGTGTGGAAGATGGTTGAGTCGATCAAGGTCCCCTTGATCGTCATCGGCGCGGCGCTGGCGCTCGCCATCATCGTCTCCCTCGCTGTTTTCAAGATGGGCAAGCCTGCCCGCAAGCTCACGCGCTCGACGGCCTGGGTCGCGGCGCTCGTCGCGGTCGTCGTGGCCGTCGTGTCGATGATGTACGGCGGCTTCAAGAAGGTGCTTGACCTGGCTGCCGGCACCGGCGCGCTGACGGACGTCTCGAAGGCTCAGGTGGAAGAACTGGGCAACAATATCTCGGACGAGGGCATGGTCCTTCTGAAGAATCAGAACGGTGCCCTGCCTCTCGCCAAGGGCTCCGCGATCAACGTGTGGGGCTGGGGCTCGACGAACCCGATCTACGGCGGCACAGGCTCCGGCTCGCTCTCGAAGGACAATCCCACTACGACGCTCCTCGACGGCCTCCACAACGCTGGCTTCACCACGAACGACGAGCTGACGAACCTGTACACCTCTTACCGCGCGGAGCGCCCCGAGGTCGGCATGTTTAAGGCCGACTGGTCGCTGCCCGAGCCCACGCAGGATAAGTACTCTGACGACCTGCTCTCCAACGCCACTGCCTTCGGTGACACCGCCGTGGTGACGATCGCCCGCTCGGGCGGCGAGGGCTTCGACCTGCCGCGCAACGTCAACCAGGAAATGGCGGACAACCCGTACTTCAGCTACACGAACAACTCCGAGGAGTACGCGGACTTCGAGGACGGCCAGGGCTACCTCGAGCTGACGCGTCCCGAGAAGGACATGATCGAGCTGGCGAAGAAGACCTCGACGAAGACGGTCGTCGTCATTAACGCCGCCAACGCCTTCCAGCTGGGCGACCTCCAGGACGACCCGGAGATCGACGCGATCGTGTGGGCGATCCCCGGCGGCCAGGTGGGCTTCAACGCGCTGGGCCGCATCCTGGACGGCGAGGTGAACCCCTCCGCCAAGACCCCCGACACCTTCGCCCGCGACATTAAGGCGGGTCCCGCGGCCAACAACTTCGGCGACTTCCAGTACACGAACATGACGGAGTTCGCCCAGGATGACCCCTTCAACAAGGGCACTCAGACGCAGCCGTCTTTCGTGAACTACAACGAGTCGATCTACGTCGGCTACCGCTGGTACGAGACGGCCGCCGCTGAGGGCGTCATCGACTACGGCAACGAGGTTGTCTACCCGTTTGGTTTCGGCCTGTCCTACACGACGTTCTCCCAGTCGATGAGTGACATCACGGTCGACGAGGCCACGGGTACCATGTCCGTTGACGTGACCGTGACGAACACGGGCCAGGTCGCCGGTAAGGACGTCGTGCAGATCTACGACAACCCGCCCTACACGGACGGCGGCATCGAAAAGGCTGCGGCGAACCTGCTGTCCTACGAGAAGACGAAGCTGCTGGAGCCCGGTGAGTCCCAGACGCTGACGGTCACGTGGAACCGTGACGCGCTCGCTTCCTACGACTCGGTGAATGCGAAGGCCTACGTGCTCGAGGCCGGCGACTACACGATCTCCGCGCGTTCCAACTCGCACGACGTCATCGACGAGAAGACGTACACGGTGGGCGCGACGCAGACCTTCGACACCTCGGACAACACGCACGACGGTGACCAGGTCGTGGCGACCAACCGCTTCGACGACGCGAAGGGTGACGTCACCTACCTGTCGCGCGCCGGCCACTTCGCCAACTTTGCGGAGTCGACCGCCGCCCCCACGAACTTCGAGATGAGCGAGGCCGATAAGGCGAAGTTCCTTGCGACCTCGAATTATGACGCGGCGGCCGCCGATGCTGACTCCAGCGCGACGATGCCCACCACGGGTGCCAGGAATGGCCTCGTCCTGGGTGACCTCGCTGGCCTCGACTACGACGACCCGACGTGGGATCAGCTCCTCGACCAGCTCACCGTCAAGGAAATGAACACACTCATCTCCAAGGGCGGCTACGGCTCCCCGGCGATCTCCTCGATCGGCAAGCTGCGCGTCTCCGACGTGGACGGCCCGGCCTCGCTGAACAACAACTTCACGGGCGTCGGCTCGATCGGCCTGCCGTCCGCGGTGTCCGTGGCGGCGACCTTCAACAAGGAGCTCGCGCGGTCCTTCGGCGACGCAATCGGCACAATGGCGCACGACATGCAGGTCTCGGGCTGGTACGCGCCGGCAACGAACACGCACCGCTACGCCTACGCGGGACGTAACTTCGAGTACTTCTCGGAGGATCCGGTCCTGGCTGGAACGCTGGTCGCCGAGGAAATCAAGGGCGCCCAGGCGAGGGGCGTGTACGCCTTCCTCAAGCACTTCGCCCTGAACGACCAGGAAACCAACCGCACGCACATGCTGGCGACCTGGACGAACGAGCAGGCAATGCGCGAAATCTACCTGCGTCCCTTCGAGATCGGCGTCAAGGACGGCGGCGCGCACGCGATCATGAGCGCGTTCAACTACATCGGTCCGGAGTACGCGGGTGCGAACTCGGCGCTGCTGAACGGCGTCCTGCGCGACGAGTGGGGCTTCCGCGGCATGGTCCTCACCGACTACTTCGCGGGCTACGGATACCAGAATGCCGACCAGATCACGCGCGGTGGTGGCGACCTGATGCTCGCGACGATCGACATGCCGATCGCGACGGTCAACGTGCAGGATGCCGCGGGTGTGACCGCGCTGCGTAACGCTTCGCACAACATCCTCTACACGGTCGCGAACTCGTGGATGTACGAGAACGGCCAGCCCGAGGTTACCCGCAATACCTGGGAGTACATCACCTGGGTGGTGGCAGGCGCCGCGATCCTGGCGCTCCTCGGACTTGAGCTGGTGGCGATTCGTCGCTACCGCGCCCGCAAGGACGAAGCCGTGATCACCGTCGAGCCCGCCGCCTCCATCGACGAGGCCGGGGCTGACAAGGCGGAGAAGTGACCGATCCGGGAACAACCGGAATGTGCATGACCCTCGGGTGGCAGTGAGCATCGCTGGCTCGTAGGGGAGGGGCCCGCAGGCAAGCGCCTGCGGGCCCCTCCGTGCGCTTGTGAACACGGTGTGCGCCGACCTGTGCGCATCGGACGCCCGGCCCTGCGGGACGACACACTGCGGGACGACACACTGCGGGGCGACACACTGCGGGACGACACACTGCGAGCGGTGCCCGGCCCCGGCCTCGTCGATGAGGGGGGAACCACACGTCAGCCCCTTTGACGAACGGCGACGTTTCCCACTATCCTTGAGGGTGGTTCCCGCCTCTGTGGAACCTCTGTGCCCGGGAAACCGGGAGCGGGCTCCGTCCGTCGGAGCTCCGGGCGTCATTCTCTGACCCTCGCGGTTATCATGGCGCACCGGCCCCCAGCGGACACGTGTGCCCACATGGGGGTTGCGCAGTCGCGGAAGACTGACAATCAGGGCCACCCCTCGACGTGAGGGGAGGCCGCCGACGGAAAGAAACTGGAGACCCAGTGCCTACCATTCAGCAGCTCGTCCGCAAGGGACGTGTCTCGAAGCGCGCGAAGGTGAAGACCCCCGCGCTGAAGGGCTCCCCCCAGCGTCGCGGCGTGTGCACCCGCGTGTACACCACCACGCCGAAGAAGCCGAACTCGGCTCTGCGAAAGGTCGCTCGTGTGCGCCTTTCGTCCGGCATCGAAGTCACCGCGTACATCCCCGGTGAGGGCCACAACCTGCAGGAGCACTCGATCGTGCTCGTGCGCGGTGGTCGTGTGAAGGACCTGCCCGGCGTGCGTTACCGCATCGTCCGCGGCTCGCTCGACACCCAGGGTGTCCGCGGCCGTCAGCAGGCTCGTTCCCGTTACGGCGCGAAGAAGGAGAAGAAGTAATGCCTCGTAAGGGCCCCGCTCCCCGTCGCCCCCTCGTCGATGACCCGGTCTACGGCTCCAAGGTCGTGACCCAGCTGGTCAACCGCGTCCTCCTCGACGGCAAGAAGACCGTCGCCGAGCGCATCGTCTACGGCGCACTTGAAACCGTTCGCGAGCGCACCGAGCAGGAGCCCGTCTCCGTGCTCAAGCGCGCTCTCGAGAACATTCGTCCGGCCCTCGAGGTCCGCTCCCGCCGCGTCGGCGGCGCGACCTACCAGGTCCCCGTCGAGGTTCGCCCCGCGCGCGCCACGACGCTGGCCCTGCGCTGGCTGGTTGACTTCTCGCGTCAGCGCCGCGAGAAGACCATGACCGAGCGTCTCGCCAACGAGATCCTCGACGCCTCCAACGGCCTCGGTGCCGCTGTGAAGCGCCGTGAGGACATGCACAAGATGGCTGAGTCCAACCGCGCCTTCGCGCACTACCGCTGGTGATTTAAAGACGAGGCCTGGGCAACCGGGCCTCGTCTCACGCAGCAAGAACACCCATTACTTCGAACGAAGGAACCACACTCGTGGCACTAGAGGTGCTGACGGATCTCAACAAGGTCCGCAACATTGGCATCATGGCTCACATCGATGCCGGCAAGACGACCGTGACGGAACGCATCCTGTTCTACACGGGCATCAACTACAAGATCGGCGAGACGCACGATGGCGCCTCGACGACCGACTGGATGGAACAGGAAAAGGAACGCGGCATCACGATTACGTCCGCCGCCGTCACCTCTTTCTGGAACGGTAACCAGATCAACATCATCGACACCCCCGGTCACGTTGACTTCACCGTTGAGGTTGAGCGCTCGCTGCGCGTCCTCGACGGCGCCGTCGCCGTGTTCGACGGCAAGGAGGGCGTTGAGCCCCAGTCCGAGACCGTGTGGCGTCAGGCCGACAAGTACGACGTCCCGCGTATCTGCTTCATCAACAAGATGGACAAGATGGGCGCCGACTTCTACTTCTCGGTTGGTACCATTCGCGACCGCCTGCACGCGACCCCGATCGTCATGCAGCTCCCGATGGGCGCCGAGAACGACTTCGTTGGCAACATCGACCTGCTGACCATGGAGGCCCTGACCTACCCGGCCAAGGACGACAAGGGCAACGACACGCTCGGCTCCATCGTCGAGCGCGGCCCCATCCCGGAGGAGTACCAGGAGCAGGCCGAGGAGTACCGCGAGGCACTCGTTGAGGCCGCCGCCGAGGGCTCCGACGAGCTGACCGAGGCGTACCTGGAGAACGGCGAGCTCACGCTCGAGCAGATCAAGGAAGGCATCCGCCTCCTGACCATCTCCTCGCGCGCGTTCCCCGTCTACTGCGGTACCGCTCTGCGCAACATGGGCGTGCAGCCCGTCCTCGACGCCGTCGTGGACTTCCTGCCCTCCCCGCTCGACATCGGCGACGTTCACGGCTTCCTCCCCGGCTCTGAGACCGAGGAAGAGACCGAGGTTCGTAAGCCCGACGAAAAGGAGCCCTTCTCGGCTCTGGCGTTCAAGATCGCCGCTCACCCCTTCTACGGCAAGCTCACCTTCATCCGCGTGTACTCCGGTAAGGTCGAGTCCGGCTCCCAGGTCCTCAACTCGACCAAGGGCAAGAAGGAGCGCATCGGCAAGATCTTCCAGATGCACTCCAACAAGGAGAACCCCGTCGACGTGGCACACGCTGGCCACATCTACGCGGTGATCGGCCTCAAGGACACCACGACCGGTGACACGCTGTGCGCGATCGACAAGCCGATCGTCCTCGAGTCGATGACCTTCCCCGCCCCCGTTATCCAGGTCGCCGTCGAGCCCAAGTCGAAGGCCGACCAGGAGAAGATGGGCGTCGCCATCCAGAAGCTGGCGGAAGAGGACCCGACGTTCACCGTCGAGCTCGACGCCGAGACCGGCCAGACCATCATCGGTGGTATGGGTGAGCTCCACCTCGACATCATCGTCGACCGTATGCGTCGCGAGTTCAAGGTCGAGGCCAACGTGGGTAACCCGATGGTTGCCTACCGCGAGACCATCCGCAAGGCGGTCGAGAAGTACGAGTACACGCACAAGAAGCAGACTGGTGGTTCCGGCCAGTTCGCGCGTGTCATCATCGCCCTGGAGCCCCTCCCGGCCGACTCCGAGGAAGAGTACATGTTCGAGGACAAGGTCACCGGTGGCCGCGTTCCTCGCGAGTACATCCCGTCGGTTGACGCGGGCATCAAGGACGCCATGCAGTCCGGCGTTCTCGCCGGCTACCCGATGGTCGACATCAAGGCCACGCTGCTGGACGGCGCCTACCACGAGGTTGACTCCTCCGAAATGGCGTTCAAGGTTGCTGGCTCGATGGCGCTGAAGGAAGCCGCCAAGAAGGCGAACCCCGTCCTCCTCGAGCCGATCATGGCCGTCGAGGTTCGTACTCCCGAGGAGTACATGGGCGACGTCATCGGCGACCTCAACTCCCGTCGTGGCCAGATCTCCTCGATGGATGAGCAGCACGGCGTCCGCGTCGTCAAGGCTCAGGTGCCGCTGTCCGAGATGTTCGGATACGTGGGCGACCTGCGCTCCAAGACGCAGGGCCGCGCTGTCTACTCCATGGAGTTCGACAGCTACGCCGAGGTTCCGCGCGCGGTCGCGGATGAGATCGTCGGCAAGTCTCGGGGCAACTGAGTCCCACCGGGGGCTCGTGGGGCAGGGTGACCTGCCCCTGCGAGCCGCCTCACACACAAGTAAACCCAGTAGGTCTCAAGCCCCAGTGGTGTTAAGCTGACACCTAGCCGTAGGCTGAGAATATCTACCCGAGTCCAGGAGGACACAAGTGGCGAAGGCCAAGTTTGAGCGCACCAAGCCGCACGTCAACATCGGCACGATTGGTCACGTTGACCACGGCAAGACGACGCTGACGGCAGCTATCACCAAGGTGCTGCACGACAAGTACCCCGATCTGAACGAGTACACCCCCTTCGATCAGGTCGACAACGCTCCCGAGGAGCGCGATCGTGGCATCACGATCAACGTCTCCCACGTCGAGTACCAGACCGAGAAGCGTCACTACGCTCACGTTGACGCCCCCGGCCACGCTGACTACGTCAAGAACATGATCACCGGCGCTGCCCAGATGGACGGCGCGATCCTCGTGGTCGCCGCCACCGACGGCCCCATGGCCCAGACCCGCGAGCACGTCCTGCTCGCCCGTCAGGTCGGCGTCCCCACCATCCTCATCGCCCTCAACAAGTCCGACATGGTCGACGACGAGGAAATGATGGAACTGGTCGAGGAAGAGTGCCGCGACCTGCTCGAGTCCCAGGACTTCGACCGCGACGCCCCGATCATCCAGGTGTCCGCTCTCAAGGCCCTCGAGGGCGACCCGGAGTGGGTTGCCAAGGTCGAGGAGCTCATGGACGCGGTGGATACCTACATCCCCACCCCCGAGCGCGACATGGACAAGCCCTTCCTCATGCCGATCGAGGACGTCTTCACGATCACCGGTCGTGGCACCGTCGTCACCGGTCGTGTTGAGCGTGGCAAGCTGCCCATCAACTCCGAGGTCGAGATCCTCGGTATCCGTGAGCCCCAGAAGACCACGGTTACCGGCATCGAGATGTTCCACAAGTCCATGGACGAGGCCTGGGCTGGCGAGAACTGTGGTCTGCTCCTCCGTGGCACCAAGCGCGACGAGGTCGAGCGCGGCCAGGTTGTGGCCGTCCCCGGCTCCATCACGCCCCACACCGAGTTCGAGGGCCAGGTCTACATCCTCAAGAAGGAAGAGGGCGGCCGCCACAACCCCTTCTTCTCGAACTACCGTCCGCAGTTCTACTTCCGTACCACGGACGTGACCGGCGTCATCACCCTCCCCGAGGGCACCGACATGGTCATGCCTGGCGACACCACCGAGATCTCCGTTGAGCTGATTCAGCCCATCGCCATGGAGCCCGGCCTCGGCTTCGCTATCCGTGAGGGTGGCCGCACCGTTGGTTCCGGTCGTGTCACCAAGATCATCAAGTGAATCACCTGCTGAGTTCTACTCAGATATGATTCGCTGCTGATCCAGCGGCATTGAGGGCCCCGCCTCTTGTTAGAGGCGGGGCCCTTCGCTGTTATCGGTGGTTCGGATAACCCGATGCGCGGCATCGTTGGTGCGCGCAGCGCGTGCCACCGGTCTGTGAGCTCTGTGACCACCGTGAGGGGAGTGGTCCCTGTTGATCCACGCAACACCGCGTACTCGCGCGGCTGTGCCACGGCCTCGTCCCTTCGTTGTGACCAATGCCCGGTTGCGACACGCCCGAGTGCGGGGTACGGTAGTTTCTTGGTGACGGTCGGGCTGCCATGTGTAGCCCCGGCCCGAACTGTCGCCACTCTGTCGGTGGTTTCACATGCGAGAACGGCTCCCTGGGTTTGTACTCGCGGGTGGAACTCTGACAGAATGGCACGGATGCCCCAGCGTCTCTGGGGTGGTCCATGCGTGCCATCACGCATGGATCGGGCAATATGCCCAAGATCTTTGGACAAGACGTCGGTCCATCGCGAGCAATCGCGAGCACAACGGCTGCGACACGCCCGAGTGCGGGGACCGGCGGCGAATCTGTACGAGAAGAGGTAAGACGGCATGGCGGGACAGAAGATCCGCATCCGGCTCAAGTCGTATGACCACGAGGTCATCGACAGCTCCGCGCGCAAGATCGTGGACACCGTACAGCGTGCTGGCGCCACGGTCGTGGGCCCGGTGCCGCTGCCGACCGAGAAGAACGTGTTCGTCGTTATTCGGTCGCCCCACAAGTACAAGGACAGCCGCGAGCACTTTGAAATGCGCACGCACAAGCGGCTCATCGACATCATCGACCCGACCCCCAAGGCCGTCGACTCGCTCATGCGCCTCGACCTGCCTGCGGACGTCAACATCGAGATCAAGCTCTGAGGACATCTGCAATGACTAACAAGAAGCAGCACGCTGCTGCGCCCATCAAGGCGCTGCTCGGCCGCAAGATCGGCATGACCCAGGTGTGGGACGCCGACGGCCACCTCGTGCCCCTGACTGTCGTGCAGGTCGGCACCAACGTCGTCACCCAGGTTCGCACCGAAGAGGTCGACGGCTACTCCGCTATCCAGCTTGGCTTCGGCGAGATCGACTCCCGTAAGGTCACCAAGCCCCTGCAGGGCCACTTCGAGAAGGCCGGGGTTGCCCCCCGTCGCCACCTCGCCGAGGTCCGCACCTCCGAGCACGACTCCTACGAGCTCGGCCAGGAACTCGACGCCGCCACCTTCGAGGCAGGCCAGTCCGTCGACGTTTCCGGCACCACCAAGGGCAAGGGCTTCGCCGGCGTCATGAAGCGTCACGGCTTCGCCGGCGTTTCCGCCTCCCACGGTGCGCACCGCAACCACCGCAAGCCCGGTTCCATCGGCGCCTGCGCAACCCCCGGTCGCATCTTCAAGGGCCTGCGCATGGCCGGCCGCATGGGTGGCAACCGTCGTACTGTTCAGAACCTGACGATCCAGGCCGTGGACACCGAGAAGGGCCTGCTGCTCATCAGCGGCGCCATCCCGGGCCCCAAGAACGGCGTGGTCCTGGTTCGCTCCTCCGTGAAGGGTGCGTGATCATGGCTGACGATCGTAACGTCGACGTCATCGACCTCGAGGGCAAGAAGGCGGGCTCCGTCGTCCTCCCCGGGTCCATCTTTGACGTTCCCACCAACATTCCGCTGATGCACCAGGTTGTCGTCGCACAGCTTGCGGCCGCCCGTCAGGGCACGCACGCGACGAAGACCCGCGGTGAGGTCGCTGGCGGCGGCAAGAAGCCGTTCCGTCAGAAGGGCACCGGTAACGCCCGCCAGGGCTCCATCCGTGCGCCTCACTTCACCGGTGGCGGCATCGTCCACGGCCCTCAGCCGCGTGACTACGACCAGCGCACCCCCAAGAAGATGAAGCAGGGCGCCCTGCGCTCCGCTCTGTCCGACCGTGCGCGCGCCGACCGCATCCACGTTGTCACCGCCCTGTTCGAAGGCGACAAGCCCTCGACCAAGGCCGCTCTCGCCGCCCTGCGCGCGATCGTCGAGGACCGTCAGGCTCTCGTCGTCCTCGAGCGTGGCAACGAACTGACCGCGCTGTCCCTGCGCAACGTTCCCGAGGTTCACGTCCTGTGGGCCGACCAGCTGAACACGTACGACGTCCTGGACGCCGACGACATCGTCTTCACGCAGGCCGCCCTTGAGTCCTTCCTCGGTACCAAGGAGGAGACCAAGTGAGCACGATCGAAGCGGGTAAGAACCCCCGCGACATCATCCTGAAGCCGGTCACCACCGAGAAGTCGCTCGCCCTCATGGACCTGGGCAAGTACACCTTCGAGGTTGACCCCCGCGCGAACAAGACCGAGATCAAGATTGCCCTGGAGCGTATCTTCAGCGTCAAGATCGGTTCCATCGCGACCCAGAACCGCAAGGGCAAGACCTACCGCACCCGCAACGGGATCGGTAAGCGCAAGGACGTCAAGCGTGCCATCGTCACCGTGCGTGAGGGCACCATCGACATCTTCGGCGATCAGGCCTGAGGACCGAAGGGACATTTGAACAATGGGAATTCGCAAGTACAAGCCCACGACTCCGGGCCGTCGCTTCTCGTCCGTCTCTGACTTCGTCGAGATCACGCGCGACACCCCCGAGAAGTCGCTGCTGCGCCCGCTGCACAAGACCGGTGGCCGTAACAACAACGGCCGCGTGACCTCCCGCCACCGCGGCGGCGGCCACAAGCGCCAGTACCGCGTGATCGACTTCCGTCGTCACGACAAGGACGGCGTCCCGGCGACGGTCGCTCACATCGAGTACGACCCCAACCGCACGGCCCGCATCGCCCTCCTGCACTACGCGGACGGCGAGAAGCGCTACATCCTCGCTCCGACCGGCCTCAAGCAGGGCGATCACATCGAGGCTGGCGTTGGCGCTGACATCAAGCCCGGCAACTCGCTGCAGCTGCGCAACATCCCCCTGGGTACCGTTGTGCACGCCGTCGAGCTCTACCCCGGCGGCGGCGCCAAGATCGCCCGCTCCGCCGGCACCTCCGTGCAGCTCGTCGCTAAGGAAGGCCGCTTCGCCCAGCTGCGTATGCCCTCCGGCGAGATCCGCAACGTCGAGGCCACCTGCCGCGCCACCATCGGCGAGGTCGGCAACGCCGAGCAGTCGAACATCAACTGGGGCAAGGCCGGCCGTATGCGCTGGAAGGGCAAGCGCCCGCACGTCCGTGGTGTCGTCATGAACCCGGTTGATCACCCGCACGGCGGTGGTGAAGGCCGCACGTCCGGTGGTCGTCACCCCGTGTCGCCTTGGGGCAAGCCCGAGGGCCGCACGCGTCGTCCGAAGAAGGCGTCCGATCGTCTGATCGTCCGCCGTCGCAAGACCGGCAAGAACCGCTGAGTAGGAGTCGATTGAAATGCCGCGTAGTTTGAAGAAGGGCCCGTTCGTCGACGACCACCTGCTCAAGAAGGTCGACGCCGCGAACGAATCCGGCTCGAAGAACGTCATCAAGACCTGGTCGCGTCGCTCGGTCATCACCCCGGACTTCCTGGGCCTGACCATCGCCGTCCACGACGGCCGTAAGCATGTGCCCGTTTTCGTCACCGAGTCGATGGTGGGCCACAAGCTCGGAGAGTTCGCTCCCACGCGCACTTTCCGCAGCCACGACAAGGACGATCGTAAGGGACGTCGGCGCTGAGCCGGCCCCACGGAAGAAGAGGCAGATACATGGAAGCCAAGGCGCAGGCGCGTTTCATCCGCGTCACGCCCCAGAAGTCCCGCCGTGTTGTGAACGAGGTTCGCGGCAAGCGTGTTCTGGAGGCCGCCGACATTCTGCGGTTCGCCCCGCAGGCCGTCGCCACCGATGTCCGCAAGGTGCTGCTGAGCGCAGTCGCCAACTCGAAGGTCAAGGCTGAGAACGCCGGCGAGACCTTCAACGAGGCCGATCTGCTCGTGCTCGAAGCATACGTGGACGAGGGCCCGACCATGAAGCGCATCCGTCCCCGTGCTCAGGGACGCGCCGGTCGTATCCTCAAGCGCACCTCCCACATCACCATCGTGGTGGGGACCAAGGAAGACAAGAAGAAGGGAGACCGCTGATATGGGTCAGAAGGTTAACCCCCGCGGGTTCCGTCTGGGAATCACCACTGACCACCGGTCTCGCTGGTTCTCCGACTCCACCACCAAGGGACAGCGCTACGCGGACTACGTGGCGGAAGACGTCGCGATCCGCAAGTTCCTGACCGACAACCTCGAGCGTGCCGGCATCGCTGAGGTGAGCATCGAGCGCACGCGTGACCGCGTTCGCGTCGACCTGCACACCGCTCGCCCGGGCATTGTCATCGGTCGCCGTGGCGCCGAGGCCGACCGCCTGCGCGTCCAGCTCGAAAAGCTGACGGGCAAGCAGGTTCAGCTCAACATCCTCGAGGTGAAGAACCCCGATCTCGAAGCGCAGCTCGTTGCGCAGGGCATCGCCGAGCAGCTCGCTGCCCGCGTGTCCTTCCGTCGTGCGATGCGTAAGGGCATCCAGTCCGCGCAGCGCGCCGGCGCCAAGGGCATTCGTGTCCAGGTGTCCGGCCGCCTGGGTGGCGCCGAAATGTCCCGCTCCGAGTTCTACCGCGAGGGCCGCGTGCCGCTGCACACCCTCCGCGCGAACATCGACTACGGATTCCACGAGGCCCGTACGACCTTCGGTCGCATCGGCGTCAAGGTGTGGATCTACAAGGGCGACATCACCGAGCGCGAGTTCGCTCGCCAGCAGGCCGAGCAGGCCCAGCGTGGCGGCCGCCGCGATGGCCGCCGTGGCCCCCGCCGCGGTGGACGCCCCAACCAGGAGACCGCTTCGCAGCAGGCTCCCCGTGAGGCAACCGCCTCCGAGGCCGCTGCGCCCACGACCGGATCGGAGGCCTGAGCCCAATGCTCATTCCCCGTCGGACTAAGTACCGCAAGCAGCACCGTCCTCACCGCACTGGCTTTGCCTCCGGTGGCACCGAACTGGCGTTCGGCGACTACGGCATCCAGGCGCTCGAGAGTGCGTACATCACCAACCGTCAGATTGAGGCGGCTCGTATCGCCGTGACTCGTCACATCAAGCGTGGCGGTAAGGTCTGGATCAACATCTTCCCGGACCGCCCGCTGACCAAGAAGCCCGCCGAAACCCGAATGGGTTCCGGTAAGGGTGCTCCGGAGTGGTGGGTTGCCCCCGTCAAGCCCGGACGTGTCATGTTCGAGCTGGCAGGCGTCCCGGAGGAGCTCGCTCGCGAGGCCCTCAGCCGTGCCCAGCACAAGCTTCCTATCAAGACCCGCTTCGTGGTCCGAGAGGGTGGTGACATCTGATGGCAGATAAGGGTCTGACCACCGAGCAGCTCGACGCCATGGACAACTCCCAGCTGTCCAAGGAGCTCGAGAAGGCTAAGGCAGAGCTGTTCAACCTGCGTTTCGCGCAGGCCGTTGGCAACCTCGAGGATCACGGTCGCATGAAGACCGTGCGCCGCGACATTGCCCGGATCTACACCATCGCGCGTGAGCGGGAGCTTGGCTACCGCACCGCCCCGAGCACTGAGGAGTGAGCCTGATGGCAGAAACCACCGCTCGTAACGAGCGTAAGGTCCGTCGCGGCTACGTCGTCAGCGACAAGATGGACAAGACCGTTGTCGTCCAGATCGAGGACCGCGTCAAGCACGCCCTCTACGGCAAGGTCATGCGCAAGAACAAGAAGGTCAAGGTTCACGACGAGCACAACGAGTGCGGCGTCGGCGATCTCGTCCTCATCATGGAGACCCGCCCGCTGTCGGCCACCAAGCGCTGGCGCGTTGTGGAGATCCTCGAAAAGGCGAAGTGACCTTCGCTCACAGACCGAAATCCGTTCGGCAAGGCTCGACCGGTACAATCCGGAAGAGAACCGGCACGACGACAGGAGTCAATAGAAAATGATCCAGCAGGAGTCGCGACTGAAGGTCGCCGACAACACAGGGGCCAAGGAGATCCTGACCATCCGTGTTCTCGGTGGCTCGGGTCGGCGCTACGCGGGTATCGGCGACACGATCGTCGCCACCGTGAAGGACGCCATCCCCGGCGGCAACGTCAAGAAGGGCGAAGTCGTCAAGGCAGTGATCGTTCGCACGCGTAAGGAAACCCGCCGCCCCGACGGTTCCTACATTCGTTTCGACGAGAATGCGGCCGTCATCATCAACAACAATGGCGAGCCGCGTGGCACGCGTATCTTCGGCCCCGTGGGCCGCGAGCTGCGCGACAAGAAGTTCATGCGTATCGTCTCCCTCGCTCCGGAGGTGATCTGATCCATGGCAGCCAAGATTCGTAAGAATGACCTCGTCGAGGTCGTTCGCGGACGCACGTCCGACGAGAAGGCGCTGGCCAAGCGCAACGCCCGCCGCGCCGAGGAGGGCCTCGAGCCCTTGAAGCCCGGCGACAAGGGCAAGCAGGGCCGCGTCATCCAGGTGTTCCCGGCCGAGGGCAAGGTCCTCGTCGAGGGCATCAACCTGAAGACGCGCCACGTGCGCCAGGGCCAGCAGGGCAGCGCCGGCGGCATCGAGACCATCGAAGCCCCCATCGCCCTGTCCAAGGTCGCTCTGGTCGACCCCGAGACCAAGAAGCGCGTTCGCGTCGGTTTCCGCGAGGACACCGTTGAGCGTGGCGGCCGCACCCGCACCGTCCGAGTCCGCGTGGCCCGTGGCGGCGCGAAGCGCGGCGTTGAGCAGGGCAAGGAGATCTGAGCATGGCCCCGCGTCTGAAGGAAAAGTACGTCTCCGAGATCCGCGAGGCGCTCCGTGCTGAGTTCAAGCACGAGAACGTCATGCAGGTCGGCGGACTGACGAAGATTGTCGTCAACATGGGTGTCGGCGAGGCCGCTCGCGACTCGAAGGCACTCGAGGGAGCTATCCGCGACCTCACCGCGATCACCGGCCAGAAGCCCGTGACCACCCGCGCCAAGAAGTCCATCGCGCAGTTCAAGCTGCGTGAGGGCCAGGCGATCGGTGCTCACGTCACGCTTCGCGGCGACCGCATGTGGGAGTTCCTGGACCGCCTCCTCTCGACGGCGCTTCCCCGTATCCGTGACTTCCGCGGACTGTCCTCCAAGCAGTTCGATGGTCACGGTAACTACACCTTCGGTCTCACGGAACAGTCGATGTTCCACGAGATCGACCAGGACTCGATCGACCGAGTGCGCGGCATGGACATCACGGTTGTCACCTCGGCCACCACCGACGAAGAGGGTCGCGCCCTTCTGCGTCACCTCGGCTTCCCGTTCAAGGAGGACTGACCCATGGCCAAGACATCCCTGAAGGTCAAGGCTGCCCGCAAGCCGAAGTTCGGCGTGCGTGCCTACACCCGGTGCAACCGTTGCGGCCGTCCGCACTCGGTGTACCGCAAGTTCGGACTGTGCCGCGTGTGCCTGCGCGAGCTCGCCCACCGTGGCGAACTCCCCGGTGTCACCAAGAGCAGCTGGTAAAACGAACGTCGCAGGTCCCGGCTAACCGGAGAAACCGCGACGAGGAAGGGGAATAAACCCCCATGACAATGACAGACCCGATTGCAGATATGCTGACGCGTCTGCGCAACGCGAATCGTGCGCACCACGATGCGGTCTCCATGCCGTACTCGAAGCTCAAGAACGCGATTGCGAACATCCTGGTCGAGGAAGGCTACATTGCCTCGACCTCCGTCGAGGATGCCCGCGTGGGCAAGACCCTGACGATCAACCTGAAGTACGGCTCGCACCGTGAGGCTGCGATCCAGGGGCTCAAGCGCGTGTCCAAGCCCGGTCTGCGCGTGTATGCCAAGTCCACCAACCTGCCCAAGGTCCGCGGCGGCCTCGGCGTGGCGATCCTGTCCACGTCCTCCGGCCTGCTCACTGACCGCCAGGCAGCCGAGAAGGGTGTGGGTGGGGAAGTCCTCGCCTACATCTGGTGATGAGGAGGCTGAACAATGTCGCGAATTGGTAAGAACCCCATCGCTATCCCCGCCGGCGTCGACGTCGTGATCGACGGCCAGAACGTGACCGTGAAGGGCCCCAAGGGTACCCTCAGCCACGTTGTCGCCGAGCCGATCACCGCGAAGATCGACGAAGGCCAGGTTGTCGTCGAGCGACCGAACGACGAGCGCACCTCGCGTTCGCTCCACGGACTGTCCCGCACCCTGATCGCCAACATGATCGTTGGCGTGACCGAGGGCTACAAGAAGGATCTCGAGATCACGGGTACCGGTTACCGCGTGGTCGCCAAGGGCAAGGACCTTGAGTTCTCCCTGGGCTTCTCCCACACGATCACCATCACCCCGCCCGAGGGCATCGAGTTCACGATCGCTCCGAAGTCCCAGACGCTGTTCACGGTGTCCGGAATCGACAAGCAGCTCGTCGGTGAGACCGCTGCTCGCATCCGCAAGCTGAAGAAGCCTGAGCCCTACAAGGGCAAGGGCATCCACTACGTGGGCGAGACCATCCGTCGCAAGGTCGGAAAGGCTGGTAAGTGATGGCTTACTCGATCAAGGGCAAGGGCAAGTTCGTCGCTCGCAAGCGCCGTCACCTCCGCCTCCGCAAGAAGATCAACGGCACGCCCGAGCGTCCCCGTCTGGTCGTCACCCGTTCGAACCGCCACATGGTGGCTCAGGTTATCGACGATACGGTTGGCCACACCCTGGTGTCTGCCTCCGACATCGAGGCCGACGTCGCTGGCGCCGAGGGCACGAAGACCGACAAGGCTCGCAAGGTCGGCGCGCTGATCGCCGAGCGTGCGAAGGCCGCCGGTATCTCCGCTGTCGTCTTCGACCGTGGTGGTAACAAGTACGCAGGTCGCGTTGCGGCCGTTGCCGAGGCCGCCCGTGAGGGCGGACTCGAGCTGTGAACGAGCCGAAAGAAAGAGAGATCATCTGATGGCTGCACAGCAGCGAGACAGGAACGGTTCGGGCGCGGGCGAGAACAACGATCGCCGTGAGCGCCGCTCCGGCCGCGGCAACGATCGCGATAACCGCCGGAACAACGAGAACAAGAACGAGTACATCGAGCGCGTCGTGACGATCAACCGCGTCTCCAAGGTCGTGAAGGGTGGACGTCGTTTCTCCTTCACCGCCCTGGTTGTCGTGGGTGACGGCGAAGGCACGGTGGGCGTCGGCTACGGAAAGGCCAAGGAAGTTCCCCAGGCCATTTCCAAGGGCGTCGAGGAGGCGAAGAAGAACTTCTTCCGCGTCCCGATGATCCGCCGCACGATTACGCACGTGGTGCAGGGCCGCGATACCGCCGGTATCGTCCTGCTCCGTCCGGCCGCCCCCGGTACCGGCGTTATCGCCGGTGGCCCGGTGCGCGCCGTCCTGGAGGCCGCGGGCGTCCACGACGTGCTCACCAAGTCGCTGGGCTCGTCCAACGCGATCAACATCGTCCACGCGACGGTTGACGCACTTAAGCAACTCGAGCAGCCCGAGGCTGTCGCCGCTCGTCGCGGCCTGCCCCTCGAGCGCGTTGCTCCTGCGTCCATGCTGCGCGCTCGCGCAGAGGGCGAGGCTGAGAAGCGCGCGGCTGCCGAGGCCGCCGAGGCCGATAAGGCCGCTGCAGGGGAGGCTAAGTGATGGCGAAGAACATCAAGATCACGCAGGTCAAGTCCTCTGCTCACGCGAAGCAGAACATGAAGGACACGCTGCGCACCCTCGGGCTGCGCAAGATCGGCCAGAGTGTCGTGCGTGAGCAGACGGACGCCGTTCTGGGCGCCGTTCGCACCGTGCGTCACCTGGTGACCGCTGAGGAGGTCGACTGACAATGGCGGACTCCACGAAGAAGACGCAGATCGTTAAGCTGCACCACCTGCGTCCTGCCCCCGGAGCCAAGACCGCGAAGACCCGCGTGGGTCGCGGTGAGGGTTCGAAGGGTAAGACCGCTGGCCGTGGCACCAAGGGCACCAAGGCCCGTTACCAGGTTGCTGCCGGCTTCGAGGGTGGCCAGATGCCGATCCACATGCGTCTGCCGAAGCTTCGCGGCTTCAAGAACCCCTTCCGCGTTGAGTACCAGGTCGTGAACGTTGGCAAGCTCGGGGAGCTCTTCCCCGAGGGCGGCAAGGTCACGGTTGAGGATCTCATCGCCAAGCACGCCGTTCGCGATTCCGCGCCCGTCAAGGTGCTCGGTAACGGCGAGCTGAGCGTCAAGCTCGAGGTTGAGGTCGACTCCTGGTCGTCCTCCGCCGAGGCAAAGATCACTGCCGCTGGCGGTTCCATCTCGGCCCGCTGAGGTGAGACGGGGGTGGTCCTTCATGGACCACCCCCGTTGTCTTTGCCGTCTTTCGCCTGATGAGCGTTGTCAAACAGCCGTGTTGAGGTGAAAGACTTGCGCCCTGTTCGTGGGCGCGCCGCGCGCCGCGCGTCGTTAAATACGCGGTCGAGCGTATCTATTAATGATTGGATCTCGCCATTTATTACCCGTGTCGGGTAAGCTAAGTCAGTCTAGGGGCTTTGGCCCCGCTGCCCATCACCCGTAGGAGGAAGCCTTGCTCGGTGCATTTGCCCAGGCGTTCCGTACCCCCGACTTGCGTCGGAAGCTGCTCTTTACCCTGTTCATCATGGCCGTGTTCCGGCTCGGGTCGTTCATTCCGACGCCCGGCGTCGACTCGCAAGCCGTGCAGCGCTGTATGGCGCAGGAGACTCAGGCCTCGCTGCTTGACCTCGTGAACCTCTTCTCGGGTGGTGCGCTGCTTCAGCTGTCGATCTTTGCGCTGGGCATCATGCCCTATATCACGGCGTCGATCATCATTCAGCTGCTGAGGGTCGTCATTCCGCGATTCGACGACCTGCATAAGGAAGGCCAGACCGGTCAGGCCAAGCTCACTCAGTACACGCGCTACCTGACGATCTTCCTGGGTATCCTCCAGGCGACGACGACGATTTCGCTGGCCCGCAGCGGGCAGCTCTTCCAGGCGTGCTCCGAGGACGTTATCCGCGATCGCTCCGTCATGACCTTCATCATGATGATCATCGTCATGATGGCCGGCACCGGCGTCATCATGTGGCTTGGCGAGCTCATCACCGAGCGCGGCATCGGCAACGGCATGTCCCTGCTGATTTTCACCTCGATCGCCGCCCGTCTGCCCGAGCAGCTGCTCTCCATTGGGCAGGCCGGCAAGTGGGGCTCGGTTGCGGCCATCGTGGCGCTCCTTCTTCTCGTCGCCATTGCAGTCGTCTATGTCGAGCAGGCGCAGCGTCGCATCCCGGTGCAGTACGCCAAGCGTATGATCGGCCGTCGTCAGTATGGTGGCACCACCACTTACATCCCCCTCAAGATCAACATGTCCGGCGTTATCCCGGTCATTTTCGCGTCGTCGATCCTGGCCTTGCCTCCGATGATTGCCCAGTTCGGCAAGACCGAGGACGGCTGGGTCCAGTGGATTTCGGCGCACTTCACGCAGGGCTCCTCGTTCTACCTGACGATCTACGCCCTGATGACACTGTTCTTCACCTTCTTCTACACGGCGATCACGTTCAACCCTGACGAGGTCGCGGACAACATGAAGAAGTACGGAGGCTTCATCCCCGGGTACCGTGCGGGCCGTCCCACGGCTGAGTATCTGCGCTACGTGATCAACCGAATCACGTCGGCCGGCGCGCTGTACTTGGTGATCATCGCCCTCCTGCCGTCACTGGCGATCATCCCGCTGAAGCTGTCGAGCTCGCAGATGCCCTTCGGCGGCACGACGCTCCTCATCATCATTGGCGTTGGTCTGCAGACGGTGAAGGAAATCAACACTCAGCTGCAGCAGCATCACTACGAAGGATTCCTGAAATGACAGTTGTCATCCTCCTCGGCCCTCCCGGAGCTGGCAAGGGAACCCAGGCCTCGCGCATCGCCGAGCGCCTGGACATTCCCGCCATCTCGACGGGTGACATCTTCCGTGCGAACATGGCGGAGGGCACGGAGATCGGCAAGCAGGCGCAGGCCTACATGGACCGCGGCGAGTTCGTTCCCGACTCGGTCACGAACGCCATGGTGAAGGCGCGCCTGGCGGCTCCGGATACGGCGAACGGCTTCCTCCTGGACGGCTACCCCCGTTCCGTCGAGCAGGCGCACGTCCTGCGTGACATGCTCTTGGACCTGGGCAAGTCCATCGACGTCGTCCTGGAGATCCAGGTCGACGAGGACGAGGTCGTGGAGCGCATGCTGAAGCGCGCCCAGGAGCAGCACCGCACGGATGATACCGAGCCTGTGATGCGTCACCGCCTCGAGGTCTACCACCAGCAGACGGAGCCCGTGGCGACCTACTACGTCGATCAGGACCTGCTCGAGGTCGTGGACGGTCGCGGCTCCATCGACGAGGTCACGGAGCGCATCTTCGCGATCCTGGACTCGGTGGCGAAGTAAGCGATGCCCCACATCGAGCTTAAGTCTGTCGAGCAGTTGCGCTGGATGCGCGAGGCGGGGCTGGTCGTCGCATCGATCCACGAGTCGTTGCGCGCCGCCGTTCGTCCCGGTATCACGACGCGTGAGCTGGACGAGGTGAGCGCCCAGGCCATTGCCGACGGCGGTGCCACGTCGAATTTCCTCGGCTACTACGGCTACCCGGCGACGGTGTGTATCTCGGTCAATGACGTGATCGTCCACGGTATCCCCGGCGACTACGAGCTGGCTCCTGGCGACATCGTGTCCTTCGACTGCGGCGCGTTCGTCGAACGTGGGGGCAAGCAGTGGCACGGTGACGCGGCGTTTAGCGTGATCGTTGGCGATTCCTTCATTGAGGACGCCGACTTTGCCGCCGGTACCCGCGCGTCGGGCGCGATCGCTGGCGTCGACGGGACGACGCTGCGCGAGCGCCGCGAGCTTGACGCGGTGACTCGCGAATCGTTGTGGGCTGCCCTCGCCGGCCTCGCGACTGGCAAGCGCATTAGCGCCGTCGGCAAGGCGGTCGAGACCGTCGTCGCGGAGAACGCTCTCATCAACGGCTGGGAAGCCGGCATCATCGAGGAGTTCGTCGGCCACGGCATCGGCACCAAGATGCACATGCCTCCGGACGTTCTGAACTACAACGTGCGCGGCATTCAGGCGCGCCTCAAGCCGGGCATGGTTCTGGCGGTCGAGCCGATGTTGACCCGCGGAGACATCGCGTCGAGCACGGATGATGACGAGTGGACGGTGCGCACGATTGACGGCCGCGACGCCGCTCACTGGGAGCATTCGATCGCGATCATGGCGGATGGCGTCAGCGTGCTGACTGCGCGCGACGGGGGAGTGGCAGGCCTGGCGCCCTACGGCGTGACGCCTGTGTCGCTCGACTGAGACCGATGCATTCGGGCCCGGTACCTCTCGTAGGTGCCGGGCCCGCTCGCCGTCTGCGCCGCGAGATTCGCTCGGCGTGTCGGCTCGAAGCCTGGCCAGGCTTATCTCACATGCAGCCCTCGCGTCCTTGAGTCCCCGAGCCCCCACCAATTTCGCATGCAATTCCCCCGCAACTATTTCAAACTTTGAATTCGCAGCGTTGGAATTACAACGTTTTGAGGTTTTATTGAATTTTCAGCCAATCGAATTGCATGCGAAACTTGTGTGGTCGGGCCCTGTGCTCCGGCGAGGGAACTCAACCAGCGAGTTCCTGCAGCCTGCTCGTTAAGTCTGTGTGGCGTGGCTTATGTCCCTGTGGTCCTAGTGATTGGGTGGCGTGAGGCCAGTAGTACCCCGTTCGGAGCTTATCCGGATAGGTTATGTGCATCCGGATAGGTTATTAAGCTATCCAGATCTTCGTTACCTATCCGGATGTTGGTTACCTATCCGGATCCGTGTTGGAGGCAGTGGCCGGTGTGCGCTCGTTTCACACTCCGCGCTGAGGGGCGCAGTGAAGCGCGTTGTGCCCCGGCCTCGTCGTTTCGAGGCGACCAATGACGACGATTTTCTAAAATGTGACGCATTAAACGTGAGCGAACCGACAGGCGTCCCGACTACCGCCCGGGGGTGCCCATGCCGTAGAGTAGTTCCTTGGGCGTATCTGCATGTCATCACCGACTGCATTGCGCCTAGCGGCATCCGCCGCAACCTATCCGAGACATGTAGAGGATAAACGGAGGATATGGCGAAGAAAGACGGCGTCATTGAGATGGAAGGCACGGTCGTTGAGGCCCTGCCTAACGCGATGTTCCGTGTGGAACTGAAGAATGGCCACGTGGTTCTCGGCCATATTGCGGGAAAGATGCGTCAGCACTACATCCGCATCCTGCCCGAGGATCGAGTTGTCGTCGAGCTGAGCCCCTACGACCTCTCCCGAGGCCGTATCGTCTACCGCTACAAGTGACCCGACACAAACTGCCCGACGGGCAGTGGAGGTAACAACCATGAAGGTCAAGCCGAGTGTCAAGAAGATCTGTGACAAGTGCAAGGTGATTCGTCGCCACGGCAACGTCATGGTCATCTGCGACAACCCCAGGCACAAGCAGCGCCAGGGCTGAGGCCCGCTGCGACCCGCGGGGCATCACGCCCCACAGCATCACTCTAAGCGCCCATAAGTGGGCGACCCTCGGTTCGGAGGCCGGGGCCGGGCTGCTCGCCCGGACTGAGCGATGACGACCTCCGATGAACAACTGGAGCAACATCACCATGGCACGTATTGCCGGCGTCGACCTCCCCCGCGAAAAGCGGCTCGAGATCGCGCTCACATACATCTACGGAGTCGGCCGCACCCGCGCGGCAGAGACCCTCGCCGCCACCGGCGTCAGCCCGGACACTCGCGTCAAGGACGCGACGGAAGAGGAACTCGTCAAGCTTCGTGACTACATTGAGGCAAACTTCAAGGTTGAGGGTGACCTCCGCCGTGAGGTTCAGGCCGACATTCGTCGCAAGATCGAAATCGGTTCGTACCAGGGCCTTCGCCACCGTCGTGGCCTGCCGGTCCACGGTCAGCGCACCAAGACCAACGCGCGTACCCGCAAGGGCCCCAAGCGCACCGTTGCAGGCAAGAAGAAGGCCAAGTAAGGCCTAGGAGCGCTCATCCCACCGGGATAGCTTTCCGCGACAAGAAGGAACTGAACCAGAAATGGCAGCAGCAAAGACCTCGCGCACGGGCGGTGCCCGCAAGCCGCGTCGCAAGATTTCGAAGAACGTCACCAACGGCCACGCCTACATTAAGTCGACGTTCAACAACACCATCGTTTCCCTCACGGACCCCACGGGCGCGGTTGTCGCCTGGGCGTCCTCCGGCCAGGTTGGCTTCAAGGGTTCGCGTAAGTCCACCCCCTTTGCCGCGCAGCTCGCGGCCGAGGCTGCGGCTCGTCGCGCCCAGGAGCACGGCATGAAGAAGGTTGACGTCTTCGTCAAGGGTCCCGGCTCCGGCCGCGAGACCGCGATCCGCTCCCTGCAGGCCGCCGGCCTGGAGATCGGTTCGATCCAGGACGTCACGCCTCAGGCCTTCAACGGCACTCGCCCGCCGAAGCGCCGCCGCGGCTGACTTGTGGACGGGAGGGCTTTGCCCTCCCCACGTCTGAACCTCACGGTTCACACTCCCTTAGCCTGCTTCAGCAGGTTCCCATATCCGGTGTCATATAGCGGGCACCGGTCAGAAAGGAATAGACGTGCTCATTGCAGAGCGACCCATCCTGACCGAAGAAAAGGTCAGCGACCTGCGCTCCCGTTTCACCCTGGAGCCCCTCGAGCCCGGGTTCGGCTACACGCTGGGTAACTCCCTGCGTCGTACCCTCCTGTCCTCGATCCCGGGTGCAGCGGTGACGTCCATCCGCATCGATGGCGTCCCCCACGAGTTCCGCACGATCGAAGGTGTGAAGGAAGATGTCGCTGAGATCATCCTGAACATCAAGCAGATCGTCCTGTCCAGCGAGAACGACGAGCCTGTCGTCATGTACCTGCGCAAGGCCGGCCCCGGCGAGGTTCTCGCCGGCGACATCACGCCTCCCGCCGGAGTCGAGATCCACAACCCCGACCTTCGCCTCGCCACTCTCAACGAGAAGGGCAAGCTGGAGATCGAGCTGACCGTCGAGCGTGGCCGCGGCTACGTGTCGGCCGCTCAGAACAAGGATCCGCAGGCCGAAATTTCTCGCATTCCGATCGACTCGATCTACTCGCCGGTCGTCAAGGTGACCTACAAGGTCGAGGCGACCCGTGTCGAGCAGCGCACCGACTTTGATCGCCTCGTCATCGACGTGGAGACCAAGGCCGCCATTACCCCGCGCGACGCCCTGGCCTCGGCCGGCAAGACGCTCGTGGAGCTGTTCGGCCTCATGCGTGAACTGAACGAGGAAGCGGAAGGCATCGAGGTGGGCCCGTCCACCACCGACGCCACCCTCGCGGCCGATCTGGCCCTCCCCATCGAGAACCTGAACCTGCAGTCGCGTTCCTACAACGCGCTGCGTCGCCGCGGCATCCTGACCGTCGGCGAGCTGGTTGCTCACTCGGAGGCCGACCTGCTCGACATCCGCAACTTCGGTACCAAGTCGATCGAAGAGATCAAGGAGTCCCTGGCGGCTCTCGGTATGACGCTGAAGGACTCGGTGATGCCGAGCTTCGGCGACTCGGAGTCCGCTGCGATCTTTTCGGACGACCAGTCCATCTGACCCCGTGCGTCCGATGGACGCATTGAATCCGTAGGAGAAACAAATGCCCACCCCCAAGAAGGGTGCTCGTCTGGGCGGTAGCCCGGCACACCAGAAGCTGATTCTGTCGAACCTGGCGGCTCAGCTCATCGAACACCGCGGCCTCACGACCACGGAGGCGAAGGCCAAGATGCTGCGCCCCTACGTCGAGAAGCTCATCACGAAGGCCAAGCGCGGCGACCAGCACGCCCGTCGCACGGTCATGAAGAAGATCCCCAACAAGGGCATCGTCGCGATCCTCTTTGAGGAGCTCGTCCCCGCCATGGATTCCGAGCGCGCCGGCGGCTACACCCGCCTCATCCGCGTCGGCAACCGTAAGGGCGACAACGCTCCCCTGATGCGCATCGAGCTCGTCATGGAGAAGGTCGAGAAGAAGGCCGTCGTCAAGGCCGCCGAGAAGACGGCTGAGAAGGCCGCCGAGGCCAAGGCCGTTGCCGCCGAGGCCGAGGAAGCCGCCGAGGCTGCCGCCGAGCGCGCCGAAGAGGCTCGCGAGGACGGCGATCTGGCCATGGCCAACGAGGCCGAGGAAGTGGCCGCCGAGGCCGGCAAGGCTGCAGACGCCGCCGAGCAGGCCGCCGACGAGAAGTGACGCCAGGTCACTCATCGACTCGAGCAGTGGGCCGGACATCCCGACGGGGTGTCCGGCCCTCGCCGTATCCGGTAGCCTGAAGCCATGACACGTGAGATGACGTTGGCGATTGATTGCGGTGGCGGAGGCATCAAAGGGTCCGTCGTGGACGAGCGGGGCACGATGATTGCGCCGCCTCACAGGGTTCCGACCCCGTACCCGCTGCCGCCCGAGCTCCTCGTCGATACGGCCGTCGGCCTCGCCCGCGAGCTCCCAGCGGCGACGCGCGTCACGATGGGGATGCCGGGGATGATCCGCCACGGGGTCGTCATCGCGACCCCGCATTACATCACGCGCGACGGACCGCGCTCGCGCGTGCTGCCTGAGCTGGTGGAACGCTGGGATCACTTCGACATGGGCAGCGCGATCGAGCAGGCACTCGGCTTGCCCACGAAGGTCCTCAACGACGCTGAGGTCGCCGGCGCGGGCGCAATCACGGGACGAGGCCTCGAAATGATCATCACCCTGGGCACCGGCTTGGGGAACGCGGTGTTCGACGGCGGGCAGCTCGCACCCCACGTTGAGGTCTCCCAGGGGCCCGTGCGCTGGGGCCTGACCTACGACGACTACATCGGCGAGCACGAGCGCCTGCGCCTCGGTGACGTGCACTGGTCGCGCCGCGTTCGCCGCGTCGTCGACGGCCTGCGGCCCATGTACATGTGGGATCGCCTGTATCTGGGCGGCGGCAACTCGAAGCGCATCACGGCCTCGAACCTGCGCCTCATGGGCGATGACGTGATCGTCGTGCCCAACGATGCGGGCATCATCGGCGGCGTGCGGGCGTGGGAGCTGTGAGCGCACGGCGCCTGCGCCTGGACCTCGGCTACGACGGCACCGACTTTCGCGGGTGGGCCGCCCAGCCCGGCCTGCGTACAGTCCAGGGCGAGATCGAGGCGGCTCTCGCCATGGCTTCGCGCGAGGAGATCACGACGACGGTCGCCGGGCGCACCGACGCGGGCGTGCACGCCCGCCACCAGGTCTGTCACCTCGACGTTAGTGACGAGGCCTGGGCGCGGCTTGCCCCCAGGGGAGGGGAGAGCGCGGACGCGGCCACGGCCTCGTCCATCGTGCGCAGGCTCAACAAGATCCTCTCGGGGCGCTACGGTGAACGCGCGCGTGGGCGTGACCTGCCGGCCGCGCGCGGCACGTGCGACGTGCGCATCTACTCGGCGGCCGTCGTCGACCCGAGCTTCGACGCGCGCTTCTCCGCGCTTGGGCGCTCCTACGCCTACCGGGTGTCAGACCGTCCCGAGCCGCTCGGGCGCTGGGATCGCCTCTGGGTCGAGGACCCGCTCGACGAGGCGGCGATGAACGAGGCCGGGGCCGCCCTCCTCGGGGAACACGACTTTCTCGGGTTCTGCCGCCCGCGCGAGGGGGCCACGACGATCCGGACGCTGCGTGCTCTGCGCGCCGAGCGCGAGTCGGAGGGCACCCTCGTCTTCACCGTCGAGGCCGACGCCTTTTGTCACTCGATGGTGCGCTCCCTCGTCGGCGCCCTCCTCCTGGTGGGCTCCGGCGCGCGCGACACCGACTACCCGGCCCAGATCCTGCGCGCCCGCTCGCGCTCCCAGGCCGCGCCCATCGCGCCCGCTCATGGGCTCACCCTCGAAGGCGTCGACTACCCCGATCCCTCCCAGTGGGGTGCCCGCGCGCTCCAGACCCGGTCCAGGCGCGACACCTGCTGCGGCGACGACAGCTGAGGAATGTAACACAGTAGCCGCCGCCCTTTGACCCTCGGCCCGCGTGCCGATAATATGGCTAGTGCTGTGCGTCAGCAGAGTACCTAGTGTCTCCCACTCGCTAGGAGCACTCGCCGACGCCTCGCGCGAACCGTTTCATCGCGGATGCCCCCGGAAAAACCGGCGCGGCGTCCCATGACCAACAAGAATTGAAGGTTACGCCCGTGCGCACCTATTCACCCAAGCCTGGGGACGCGGACAAGAAGTGGTACGTCATTGACGCCACCGACGTCGTCCTCGGTCGCCTGGCAGCCCAGACCGCTGCCCTCCTCCGTGGGAAGCACAAGCCGACGTTCGCCCCTCACATGGACATGGGCGACAACGTCATCATCATCAACGCGGACAAGGTTGCCCTCACCGGCAAGAAGCTCGACCAGAAGATGGCTTACCGTCACTCCGGTCGTCCCGGCGGCCTGACCGCGACCGCTTACCGTGACCTCCTCGCCGCGGCGCCCGAGCGCGCCGTCGAGAAGGCCGTTAAGGGCATGCTTCCTCACAACTCCCTCGGCCGCGCGCAGTTCAAGAAGCTGCACGTTTACGCTGGCCCGGAGCACCCCCACGCCGGCCAGTCGCCGGTTCCCTACGAACTGACCCAGGTCGCTCAGTGACCGTGCGGGTCGCTGAACGCCTTTTACACTGAGGAGAACCGTGGCTGAGACCATCGTTTCCGCTGAGCTGGACGAGGAAGTCGTCCCCAGCTCCTACACGTCCGAGACCGAGTCGGCTCCCGCCGGCGCCGGTCAGTCCATCACCGCGCCCGGCGCGGGCCTGGGCCGCCGCAAGGAGGCCGTCGCCCGCGTTCGCCTGGTCCCCGGCTCCGGCAAGTGGACCATCAACGGTCGCACCCTCGAGGACTACTTCCCCAACAAGCTGCACCAGCAGCTGGTGAAGTCCCCCTTCGTGCTGCTCGACATTGACGGCCGCTTCGACGTCATCGCCCGCATCAACGGCGGCGGCATCTCCGGCCAGGCCGGCGCCCTGCGCCTCGGCGTGTCGCGCGCCCTCAACGAGATCGACCGCGACGCCAACCGTCCGGCCCTCAAGAAGGCCGGCTTCCTGACCCGCGACGCCCGCGCCATCGAGCGTAAGAAGGCAGGCCTCAAGAAGGCCCGCAAGGCTTCGCAGTTCTCGAAGCGCTGATTTCATTCAGCACGTTTTCTGTTGGTCGCGCCCCGCTCCCGCGGGGCGCGACCTTTTTGTTCCTGTCAACACCGCCCGCAATGTGAGCGCCGACGCTGTCCGGGCCACGGCCTCGTACATGGTCGGGGGCGTAGTCGCGGTACCCTTAGACCAGTCGTATGACCCACTGAACGGAGACATTATGCCCAGGATGTTCGGCACGGACGGCGTGCGTGGACTGGCAAACGTTGACATCACCGCGGATCTCGCGCTCCAGCTCGGCGAGGCCGCCGCCCGCCAGTTCGGTGGGGCTCGGCGCGCGGACGGTTCGAAGCCCCGCGCGATCATTGGGCGTGACACGCGCATCTCGGGCGAGTTCCTCGATCACGCCCTCGCCGCTGGCTTGGCGAGCGCTGGCATGGATGTGACCCGCATCGGCGTCGTTACCACGCCCACTGTCGCGCATCTGACGGCTACCGAGGACACCGTTGACCTCGGCGTCATGATTTCCGCCTCCCACAATCCGATGCCCGATAACGGCATTAAGTTCTTCGCGCACGGCGGTTACAAGCTCGCCGATTCCGTTGAGGATGAGATTGAGGCCCTCGTGAATACGGAGTGGGAGCGCCCCACCGGCGATGGCGTCGGTGAGGTCAACGCCGATCACGCGTGGGCTAAGGATTCCTACCTCGCGCATCTCGTGGGGGCTATTGGCACCGACCTGCGCGGCATGAAGATCGCGATCGACTGTGCGAACGGCGCCGCCTCCGAGCTGGGGCCGGCCGTTTTCCGTGAGCTTGGCGCCGACATCACCGTTATCAACGCCGAGCCTGACGGCCGCAACATCAACCTGCACGCCGGTTCGACGCACCCCGAGGCCCTGCAGGCTTCCGTCGTCGAGGCTGGCTGCGAGTTTGGTGTCGCTTACGACGGGGACGCGGACCGCTGCTTGGCCGTCGACCACGAGGGCAACCTGATCGACGGCGATAAGATCATGGGCGCGCTGGCCGTGAACGCCAAGGAGCGCGGCGCGCTCGCCAAGGACACGCTGGTCGTCACCGTCATGAGTAACCTGGGCCTGCTCATCGCCATGCGCGAGGCCGGCATCACGACCGTGCAGACGGGCGTGGGTGACCGCTACGTGCTTGAGGAGATGCTGGCGTCCGGGTATTCGCTCGGTGGGGAGCAGTCGGGCCACATCATTGCCCGCGACCACGCGACGACGGGTGATGGCATCTTGTCGTCGCTGCTCGTTTCGCGCATGGTCAAGGAGTCCGGCCGTTCGCTGGCCGACCTGACATCCTTCATTAAGCGCCTGCCGCAAACCCTCATCAACGTGGGTGGCGTGGACCGTGCGGCCGCATCGTCGAACCAGGCCGTCGCCGAGGCCGTGGCTGTCGCCGAGGCTCGCCTGGGCGACAACGGCCGTGTCCTGCTGCGCCCGTCGGGTACCGAGCCCCTGGTGCGCGTCATGGTCGAGGCGGCGACCCAGGAGGAGGCAGACTCTGTGGCCTCCTCGCTGGCGGACGTCGTCAAGGAAAACCTCGCGCTGTGAGCGCAGCGCGCTGACGTTACGAGGGGGTGGGCACCGGTGGGTGCCCGCCCCCTCGAATATGTTGCTGGTGGACGAGGCCGGCTTTGTCGGAGCCGTTGGCCTCGACATGGTCTTTGATGGGTTGTCATCGATGGGTGTTCTGACCTGCGTGTATGGGGCCCGTGGCGTTTGAAGCGAGATAACGGGCTTGACAGAGTCTGGAAAAGTGTGTCGATTTCTCTGCGAAACTCGGTACCGCGAGAGTATGGTCGGTGTCACGATTGCTTCATTGCTGTCATCACAGAAGGACGATTATCGTGGAAATTCCGTTTATTCTCGGGGCCTACGCGTCGCATCCGGCGCCTGAGCTCGAAGCCGACTACTACCAGCTTCTCGCCGACCAACCCTGGGTCAGCGGCGTGGAGATCCCCTACCCGGGGCAGCTCGCCACCCAGGCCGACGTGCTGGCCGCTCACTTGGCGCCGCATTGGGATTTCAACACCATCACGGCGATCCCCGGCACCATGCAACACGTGTGGAAGGACGCCACCTTCGGCCTGGCCTCGCCCGACGAGGAGGGCAGGCAGGCCGCCCTGGCCTTTACCCGGGCGCTGTGCGACGACCTCGACGACCTGTGCGACAAGGCCGGGCGCCTGCTGGTTGGGCGGGTGCAGCTGCACTCGGCGCCCACGCGCCTGGCGGACGCCGAGGCCTTCAAGCGCTCGCTCGAGGAGGTCGTGGGCTGGGACTGGAGTGGGGCGACTCTGGTCGTCGAGCACTGCGACAAGTACGTGCCGGAACAAAAGCCCGAGAAGGGTTTCCTCTCCCTGGGCGACGAGATCGACGTCGTCGCCGAGGTCGGCATCGGCATCCACCTGAACTGGGGTCGCTCCGCCGTGGAAGGACGCGACGCGGAGACCGCCTACCAGCACGTGCGTGAAGCGGGCGCGCTCGGGGTGCTCGACGGCGTCATCTTCTCGGGCGCGGGCCCGGAGGAGACACAGTACGGGTACGCCTGGATCGACGGGCACCTGCCCGCACAGGCCGACGAGCCGACCTCCCTCATGGACACCGAGCAGATCGGTCGCTGCGCCCAGGCGGCGCTCGCGGGTGGCGCGGAGTATCTCGGCGCGAAGGTCTGCGTCCCCAAGGACGCCTCCCTTGCCAAGCGCCTGGCCATGCTGGAGGGTATCTACCGGGCCTGCCACCTCCAGGGGAGTGACGGTTGAGGCCTCGTCGTCTAAGAGTGCGACGAGGCCGTGGCCGGCTCGGCGCGAGGCGTCAGTAAGCGGGAGGGGCGGATGCGACGAGCATCCGCCCCTCCCGCGTTGTCCCTATGCGGTGCGCGGCCGGAGCCCGCCTAGCGCGAGAGGAAACGCTGTGTGAATGCGGAAGACTGGTCGAGGTAGTGGTAGCTCCAGGCGCGGAAAGTCTTGTCATCAATATCTACATTGGTGAGGAGCTCATGAATCTCCGGATTGTCTGGCTGCGTGATCGTCTCGTACGTTCCTTCCGGTGAATAGAAGATAATATCGCGGCTCAGGAGCATGCCTGGCGTCCTGCTTGCTACGGCCATGGGGTAGCGAATGGTGTGGATGACAGCCATGAGCTGTTGGAGAATATGTGCAGGGTCGACGGGGCTGTAACACAGGACGTGACACATTGGGGCCATCAAGAACAGCCCGTGGGGCGCGTGGATCTGGAATCGCGATATGAGCGCGGGCATATTTGCCGCTTTCGCTGAGATGTATGCGGATCGTGTGGTCAGGCTGGTTAGTGGTCCCATCTGCTCGACACGGTCAACGGCTACGTTATCAGTGTTCATTTGCCCGTAATGGAAGAGCTCGTCGATGCTCAGTGGACATTGGTCCAGTTGTTCGTCTGACAGGTCGAACCGGTTGTTCTCGTCGGCGAGGCTGAGTATCAGCTTGAGTTCTCCAGGGTATCGGCGGCAATACGAATAGCGAGGGTTTGTAGCAAGGTCGTCGACGACAAACTCGGTGTGCACCCGCCGACGCAGTTCCTCAGGATTTCTCAGCACCGTCTGCCCGAGACGCGTGAGCTCCATCAGATATGGGATCCACGGCTCCATCATGGCTTGGTGTGCCGCCGGCTCCGCTCCGCTCAGCTTCAGCGTCAGATCATGAATGCTCCACTTCACGGAACCGTTGAGGAGCAGGAGCATCCTGCGCCTGGTCTGGTCGAAGTCGAGCTCAACGGTCAGGCCTGCCTCTCTCAGTCTGTACATCAGATACGGCAGGTCGTTGTTCAGAATGTACTCGGAGTCCATGGGGTCATTTTAGAGAGTACAGAGTATGTCGGTATGCGGCACCGGCGCTTCGTCGGTGCCGTCTGAGCATGTCCAGAGGTGAACTGTCGATGGATGCTTAGCGGGAGGAGTCGATGCTCAGCTGCTCGGTGAGGAAAGAGTGCTCGCCGGCCTCGTCACGCCAGTAGATGAGCGTCGCGCGCGAATCCTGCTGCTCGCGCAGGCTCTGTGAGAGCTCCTTGAAGGCCTCCAGCTTCGAGCCGTGTTCGTCGATGAGGGTCTTTTCGTTTTCGAGGATCTTCTCTCGGCGCTCTTTCAGCGCCGGGAAATCGTGAGTCGGGCCGGAGAAGCGTTCCTTGCCCCACTCTCCCCATGACTTTTTCTGGTCGGACTCCTCGAGGGAGGCGATCATGGCCTTGACCTTGTCCGACAGGTTCTTGAGCTCGCTCCATCGCTCGGTCGTGTGAGCGATGCACTCCGTCAGCTGCTGCGCACGCGTGGCCACCCGCGCGGGGCTCTCTTGCAAGGCGAGCGCCAGGTGGAGGGCATGCACCTGGATCTCCGTGATGTACGCCAGCCCAGCGGCGTTGACGTCGCGGATGACATTGTCGATGGGGACCTCGGTATCCAGCGCGCGACTTTCCGCGGACAGGAGGAGCATCTCCTGGCGTCGCGCCACAGCTATGAGGGCTTGTTCGGCCACCGCGAAGCGGGCGATCATGGCCGGGGTGAAGTGCCCGAGCTCGCCGTATTCCTCGGTGATGTCGCCCAGGGTTTTTGAGGCGGCGATGAGCCCAGCGATCTGCGTGATGTCCGCTCGCACGAGAAGATCAGCGAGAGTGTTCGCGAGGGTGTCCAGCTTGGCGTTCACCGCCTGGAACTGGCGCATGGTCACTGCCGTGTTGACAACCCCCATGAGCGCGAGCGGGGCGACGACGGGCAGCGAGGCGGCGACGGGAATGAAGGGGGCTTGGGCAACGATGCCGCCCGCTCCCATGACGGCGGAACCGACGCCGGATCCGAGCTGCATGAGCGTCGCGGGGTTGGCCGTGGCCATGAAGAGGGTTGGGGCGATTGCTGCGGACGCGGCAGTGGCGCCAAGCGCAGTCGCCGTCGATGCGGTCGAGCCGAGGACTTGAGGGGAGACTGCCCGGGCGTCGGGCGTGTACTTGCCTGTCGCGGCGAGGTTGTTCGTCAGACTTGCGATGAGGGCATCGCGCGTGCGCCCGGTGACGGCGATGAGCCCCTGGTCCGGCTGACCGTCGGGCGTAGCGATGGTGAACTCGACGTCGTGTGGGGTGGGCGCTAGCTCGTTGTCGCTCATGTGTGTCTCCTACGAAGGTCGGAATACACACATTATAGTTTCTCCGTCACCATTTGTGGCGGAAGGAACGCTCTGACAAAAAGTCGCATGCAATTCCCCTGGCCGTCTTTCGATGTGCGACATCGGATCGTTGGAATCATTGGCCTTTTCGAGATGCTAAGAAAAGTGAGGGTACCCAAATTGCATGCGACATTGTGGGGGAACCATGTGTGGGTGAGTCGCGTGTAGGGTGCGCGGAGGGCGTGCGGAGGGCGTGCGGAGGGCGTGCGGGTGCTCGCGGAGGGTGCTCAGAGGGGTGCGGCCGGGCGCCATCACGTGTTTAAGCCGGGGCTGTCGCTCCTTCGATCCGGGACCGTCACGTGTTCGAGCCGGGGGCGTCACGTGTTCATGCCGGGGGCGTCACTCCTTCGAGCCGGGGCCGCGCTCCTTCGACCAGGAGCCACTCTTTCGAGCCGACGCCGTCACATGTTTGTGGGGTAGAAGCGGGAACGGAAGCCGTCGAAGAAGTTCATGTTCTTCACGGCGAGCTCCACGAGGCGGTCTGCGTCCAGGTTCACGGTTGTGAAGAGCTCCTGAACGTCCGGATGGTCGGAGCGTGTGATGGTGCCGAACTCGCCGTCCGGCCCGCAGTAGAACAGGTCCTTGCTGAGCGTGTGCGCGGGGTTGGCGCGGAAGCGCCGCATGAAGTCGATGCGCAGGTAATCCAGGAGGCGAAGGTACTGCTGGGTGATAGAGCCCGGGTCGGCGGGCGCGTACAGGAGGATCGAGCGTTCCGGGATCGCGAAGAACAGCCCGTGGGGCGCGTCGATGCGGAAAGTGGAGACCAGGTTGGCGACGTGCGCCGCCTTCGACGCGATGAAGAGGGACTCGCCGCCGATGCCGGTGAAGGGGCCGCAGGGGCCCTGTTCGTCGATCGGCTCACCGTCCGTGTTGATCTGCCCGTAGTGGTAGAGCTCGTCGAGGCCGATCGGGTACTTCTCGAGGTGCTGGTCGGTGACCGTCGTGACGGTGTTCGGGAAGTCGAGGCACAGGCCCAGGGCGAGGCCCCCGGGGAAGGGGCGCGCGTAGCTGAAGTGAGGGTCGGCGGCCAGGTCCGGGGTGAGGATGCGCGTGCGCACGCGCTGGCGTAACTCGTCGGCGTCGGTGATGGGCTGATCGGCGATGCGTCCCGACTCTATGATGAAGGCGACCCAGCGCTCGATGATGGCCTCATGCTGGGCGGGGTCGGCCTGCGTGAGCTCGCTGACCAGATTCTCGACGTTGATGCGCCGCCACCCGTCGACTTCCAGGAACGCGTCGCCCGTATGTTCGTCGGTTCGGCGCGTCGCGGAGACGCCCGCGTCGTGCAGTCGGCGCAGGAGGAAGGAGAGCGTGCGTTCGGTGAGAGCCTGGCGATCCATGCCTCGATTCTACGGTGTAGGCCGGTGGCTCGGCGTGGGTGGGACCCTCGCAGACGGGAAGGTCGTGGGGGAGTGTTCGCTAGGCGCGCCGGGCGACCGAACTGCGCCACACGGGGTGGGTCGGGATGGTCGCGACGGGGATGGGCTGGGACGAGGCTGGGGTGGTTTCCTCGGTCACGGCGACGGCTCGGGGGTGGATGTCGTTGGTGGGCGAGCGTCCCTCAATGACGTTGATGATGGAGGTGACGGCGGCCTCGGTCATCTCCTTGAGGGGCCAGTCGACGGTGGTCAGTCCCATGGCTTCGGCGTTCCGGTGGTCCTGGTTGCCGAAGCCGAGGATGGACAGGTCGGCGGGGATGGACAGGCCGAGGTCGTCGGCGGCCTGGAAGACGCCGGGTGCCTGCGAGTCGTCGGCGAGCGCGATGAGGGAGATGCTGGGGTCCTCGGTGAGGAGTCGCACGGAGGCCTGGTAGGCCGTGGATGCCTCCCAGTCGGGCAGGGAGTAGAGGGTGAAGTTGGTGCCGAAGGCGTGTGCGATGGGGTGTTGGCGGGCGTGGTTGGTGTTGGGGCCGGCGAGGAAGACGGCGCGCCCGGAGCCGGCGCCGGAGTTCGGGTCGATGAGGGCGCAGGAGTTGAGGATGTCTTGAACGCCGGCGCCTTCGTCGATGCGGATGAGGGAGGATTCGGACCCGGTGGGGTTGGCCTCGATCATGGACATGGCGACGACGGGGATACCGAGGTTGGCAAGGAGGCGGGAGGTGAAGGCTTCGGCGGAGGTGGTCTCGCGGATGATGCCTGCGAGCTGTGTGTCGCCTAGGACCCCTCGGATGACTTCGGCGTCGGAGGCGCCGTCGCCGGACTGGAAGAGGGGGAGGAGGAGGTAGCCGCGCTGCTGGATGTCGATCATCGCGGTGGTGAGGACGGTGTGGACGACGGGGACGAAGGGGTCGTCGGGCAGCTCGGCCATGAGGAGCGCGATGAGGTGGGACTTGCCGCGGCGCAGGGAGCGGGCGGCGGCGTTGGGGATGTAGTTGAGGGTGCGGGCGGCCTGTTGGACGCGTTCGATGGTCGCGGGAGCGATCTTGACATCCCGGCCTCGTCCGTTGAGAACGAGTGAGACGGTGGAGGGTGCGACGCCTGCTGCGCGAGCGACGTCGGCTCGGGTTGCGCGCTCCATGACGGGCTTCCAATCCTCGTGTGCGTTTGAAGAAACACAACAACTATAACGTGTTAGTCTTGTGGGTGACGATCGGAGTTTCGACGATGACATCCGAAAGGCACGTAGACGTGAAAATGATGATACCTTCCTATGCCCCCGGCGCGGGCGCTCTTCTGCCGCCACGCGCCCATCTGGCCGACGACCCGGGTGTGATCAGCCTGGATGGCACGTGGGTCTTCGCCTTTTATCCCACCGATCCGGAGCCATTTGTCAACCTCGAGGAACCCTGGGCCGAGCCCGCGGGCCAGACCGAGATGCGCAACATCGACGTCCCCAGCCACTGGGTCTTGCGAGGGGATGGGGCCTACGGTCGCCCCGCCTACACAAACGTCGACTTCCCCTTCCCGGTGGACCCGCCCTTCCCTCCCGGCATCAACCCCGTCGGCGACTACCGGCGCACCTTCGAGCTTCCGGCCCACTGGCAGGGCGGCGTCGTTGCTCTGCGTTTCGACGGGGTTGACAGCCAAGCCACCGTCTGGGTCAACGGCACGTGGGTTGGTATGGCCCGCGGCTCGCGCCTGGCCCACGAGTTTGACGTCACGGGCCTCGTCGTCCCCGGCGTCAACAGGGTCACTGTGCGCGTCCACCAGTTCAGCGCCGGTTCCTACCTGGAGGATCAGGACCAGTGGTGGCTGCCCGGAATCTTCCGCTCCGTTAGCCTGCGCCACCTCACTCCCGGCGTGATCGAGGACCTGTGGGTCGACACCGACTACGAGGCCGGGGTCGGGTATGCGAGCGTCGAGGCTCGGGTGCTCGGCGCGCAGGAGGACTCCCTGGTGGGCCGCCTGGACATCGACGGCCTCGGCTCTTGCATGCTTGCCCTTGAGCGCCGCGAGGATGGGCGCTACCGCTCCGGCCGCCTCGCCGTGGGGGACGTGCGCCCGTGGAGCGCGCACGACCCAGCCCTCTACGACGCCCGCGTGTGCGTGGGAGGGCGTGGGGGCCTCGCCGATGCGGAGCGCGCCCTGCGCCTCGGATTTCGCCGCGTGAGCATCGAGGAGGGAGTGCTGATGGCGAACGGCGCGCCCCTGACCCTTAACGGCGTCAACCGCCACGAGGTGCGCGCCGACGAGGGCCGCGTCTTCGACGAACAGTGGGCCCGCGCCGACCTGGCGCTCATGAAGACCATGGGAATCAACGCGATCCGCACCTCCCACTACCCCCCGCACCCGCGCCTGCTCGATCTGGCCGACGAGATCGGCCTGTGGGTCATGCTCGAGGGGGACATCGAAACCCACGGCTTCGAGGGGGTGGGGGAGTGGGTCGACAATCCCTCCAGCGACCCGGCCTGGGCGCCCGCCTACCTGGACCGCACGATGCGCGCCTTCGAGCGCGACAAGAACCACCCCTCGATCATGAGCTGGAGCCTGGGCAACGAGTCGGGCACCGGGCCGAACCTGGCGGCCTGCGCCCGCTGGATTCACGAGCGCACCGGCGGGTGCGCCATCGTCCACTACGAGGGTGATCACGCCCTTCAATACACGGACATCTACTCGCGCATGTACCCCACGCTCGAGGAGGTCGCGGCCGTCCTGGACGACTCCGACCTGACCTCGCCGGTCGCCGTTCCCACGCACGTGGCCGCCGACGTGGACGACGCGGCGCGCGAGCGCATCCGGTGCGCCCCCTACCTCATGTGCGAATACCTCCACGCGATGGGAACCGGCCCCGGGAATGCCGCCGGCTATGCGGCGCAGATGAGCCACCGGCGCCACGCCGGCGGCTTCGTGTGGGAATGGCGCGACCACGCCCTGTGGCGCACGCTGCCCGACGGTCGCCGCGCCCTGTCCTACGGCGGCGACTTCGGCGAAGAGGTCCACGACGGTAACTTCGTGTGTGACGGCCTGGTCGACGCGCTCTCGCGCCCCTACGCGGGCACGTGGGCCTGGGTGTCCGCGATGGCTCCCGACGCACCCGCGCTCGCCGCGGCCATCAACGAGAGTCGCTCCGGATCGCAAGAGCAGGAGGCGCACCTGCGCGCGCTCCTGGACGCTGCCGTTACTCCCGTGTCCTCTGCGAAGGATGCGGATGGCGCTTTCCGCCTCGCCGAGGATGGGCGCCTGTCCCGCGTCGGCGATATGCCCGTGAGCGTCGGCATCAGCGTCTTCCGGGCCCCCACCGACAACGATCGGGGCCGAGGCCCCGTCGACTATTGGGGAATCGACACGGATGACATGGGCTCCCTCGGAGTCGGGCGCGGTGAGGCCGGCACTTCGCACGCGATGCGCTGGGAGCGGGAGCGCCTGCACCTGCTGCGCCGACGCCTCGTCTCCATCGAGGAGGAGGGGATTATCCGCCGCGTCGTCGAGCGATGGTCGCCGCCCGCCGCCCAATTCGGCGCCACTCTGGTGTGGGAGTACTCGCCCGTGCGGCTCGGCCAGGATATGGGCCGAGGCCTGCGCGTCTCCTTGCGCATTGCCCCCTACGGGCGCTGGCCTGAGCGAGTACCCAGGCTGGGCGTGCGCGTCGAATTGCCCGGGTCGTCGTGGGAGGCCTCCTGGCTGGGAGAGACCCTCATCGCTTACTCCGACATGGCCGTGCCCGACGCTCGCGGGTGTGGGCATGGCGAGGCCTCGGACCTGTGGGACGTGGGTGTGCGCCCCCAGGAGGGTGGGCATCGGCGCGATGTGGAGGCCCTCTCTCTGCGGGGGCAGACAGGCGAGCTTGTTGTCCTTCCCGCGTCTCCGCTCGGGTGGAGCGTGAGCCCGTGGAGTGAGCGCGAGCTGGCCCAGGCCTCGCACTGGGAAGAGCTGCCCGCGAGCGAGCGCCTGTTCCTGTGGCTTGACGTCTTCCAAGATGGTATCGGGACGCGATCGTGCGGCCCTGACTCTCGTCCGGAGTTCGCCGGGCGCATGCGCGACTGCGAGGTGACATTCGTGATCGCGCAGGTTGGGGGTGATTGAGCCTCGCACTGTTATGTTGCGGCTTGGTAACGATGCGGGCACTTGCTGACAAATAATGCGCATCGCTTTCATGCTCGCTATGATTCAGGTATCAACTAACACGAGATAGTTAGTGACTCGATCCCATCGATCGACCAGTAAATACGGACCAACGGAGGTTTCGCATGTTGAAGAAGAAGATGGCGGCGGGCGTTGTTGCCCTGGCCATGTTCAGCACCCTCGGCCTGGCCGCCTGCAACGGTGGCGGCTCTGGCGACAGCACCAACGCCGGCGGCGGATCCGCTTCCGGCTCCATCCCCGAGCCCGACGTCTCCTGCGACGTTCCCGCGGGCAACATCGACGACTCGAAGATCGACACCTCGAAGGTCGAAGGCGAAATCACCTTCCAGACCCAGGGCCTGCAGAACGACTTCGGCGACTTCTTCAAGGCCAAGATCAAAGAATTCGAGGACGCCAACCCCGGCGTGACGATCAACTGGACCGACCAGGGCGGCGGCGCCGAGTTCGACCAGACCATCACGGCCCAGGCCTCGAACTGCAAGATGGCGGACGTCGTCAACGTCCCCTCTTCCACGATCCTCGCCCTGTCCAAGTCCAACCTCCTCATGGACTACGACGTCAAGGCCCCCGGCATCGGCGACAAGTTCGTTCCGTCCATTTGGGACTCCACCGCCCTGGGTGCGGGTGACCACCACACGGCCCTGCCCTGGTACTTCGGTCCCTACATCACCACCTACAACAAGGAGGTGTTCAAGCGCGCCGGACTCGATGAGAACATGCCGCCCAAGACCATGGACGAGCTCTTCGACGCCGCCGCCAAGGTGGGCGCCGACGGACAGGGTGACTACGGCATCTACGGCTCGCCCGAGTGGTACATGATCGCTCAGCTGCACGGCATGGGCGTCAACCTGCTCAACGCGGACAAGACCGCCTTCGACTTCGCGGACAACGAGGCCGCCATCAACTACGTGACGCGCCTGTCCGAGCTCTACGCCTCCGGCGCCATCCCGAAGGACTCGCTGACCGGCGAGCCCGACCCGGGCAAGGCCTACACCGACGGCAACCTCGCTTTCGGTACCCCCAACGCCTCCTTCCTCAAGTCGGTCAAGAACAACAACGCGACCGTCTACGAGAACACCGGCGTCGGCCCCTTCCCGACCAACCCCGGCATCAAGCCCGTCTTCGAAGGTCAGTACATCGGCGTCTCGGTTACGACCAAGAACGCCCCCCTGGCCATGAAGTTCGCCGAGTGGATCACCAACGCTGAGAACGAGTACGCCTGGACGCACGACGGCGGCGCGATTATCTTCCCCGCTGCCACCGAGGCCCTCGACAAGCTCGTCAACAACCCGCCGGAGATCGCGGACGACCCGGTCTTCAAGGCCGCCTACGAGGAAGCCGCTAAGGCTGCCAAGGACGCAGAGGCCTACACCGACGTCTTCTACGCCACCGGCGCCGTGAAGGATGCCCTCGTCGAAAACGTCAACAAGGCCATCCGCGGCGAGGTTGATCCCAAGACCGCACTCAAGACCGCACAGGATCAGATGAACGAGAAGCTCAAGGCTCTCGGAGACTGATTGAATGCTCGGGGGCCGAGGCCAGGCCTCGGCCCCCGAGGCATCCCTCGCCCAGCGCAGGGCCGCCGGCTCACGGTCACGCGCCATTCTCACAAAGGATTTTGGTATGCCGACACGTAAGAGCGCACCGAAGCGCTCCCTCAATGGCGCCGCCCGATTCCGCCCCGCCTGGGTTCCCTGGCTGTGGGTCACCCTGCCGGTCCTCGCCATCGTTTCTTTCTACATCTACCCCTTCATCACGACCGTCTACGTGTCGTTTACGAAGACGAAGCCGATGGGCCGCACCGGTCGCTTCATCGGCATCGACAACTACACCGCCGTCTTGGGAGACCCAGAGTTCTGGCAGGCGCTGACGAACTCGCTCCTGTACGCCATCTGCGTCGTCCCCCTTATGGTTCTGCTGCCCCTGCTGCTGGCCCTCCTCGTCAAGTCGCACGTCCCCGGCATCGGCTTCTTCCGCGCCCTCTACTACCTGCCGGCCATCTCCTCGCTGGTCGTCATCTCCCTGGCCTGGCGCTACCTCCTCGATCAGCGCGGACCCGTCAACAACCTATTGACCTCGTGGGGGCTGGACGCGATCCCCTTCCTGTCGAATCAGTGGCTCATCCTGTTGTGCGCCATGATCATCACGCTGTGGCAGGGCCTGCCCTACTACATGATCCTGTACTTGTCCGCCCTGGCCAACGTCGATAAAACCCTGTACGAGGCTGCTGAGCTTGACGGTGCCGGCCCGATCCGCCGCTTCCTGACCGTGACCGTCCCGGGCGTCAAGGTCATGATGTTCCTCGTCGCCACCCTCACCACGATCGGCTGCCTAAAGATTTTCACCGAGGTCTACCTGCTGGGCGGTTCCGCCTCGCCCACCAAGACCCTGACGATGTACATTCGAGACCGCATCGTCGACCCGACCTTCGGCTCCCTCGGCCAGGGTGACGCCGCCTCGGTGTGCCTGTTCCTCATCACCTTCGGCTTCATCATCGCCTCCCAGAGCCTGCAGAGGAAGGCTGAAGACTCATGAGCACCGCATCCCACACCACTGCCGCCTCCTTCGGGGAGCGCTTCGCCCAGTGGCGCAAGCAGCGCCGCCTGGAGCGCCAAGGGCGCAACGTCGCCTCGCGCCAGATGCGCGGCGGAGCCCTGGTGGCCCGCTACGTCCTCCTGGTCGCCGTCGCAATCATCCTGGTCGGCCCCCTCGTGCTGCCCCTCATGGCGGCCTTCAAGGCACCCGGCGAATCCGTCTTCGGTCAGGGCGCGACCATCCTGCCCCAGCAGTGGTCGCTCGAGTCCTTCTCCGTCCTCTTCGAGCGCACCAACATTCTGGGGGCGATCAGGAACTCCGCGATCATCGCGGCCCTGACTGTCACCTCGAACGTGTTCCTGTCGTGCGTCGGCGGCTACATGCTGTCGCGGCGCGGCTGGACTGGGCGCAACATCATGTACTTCGTGGTGCTTTCCGCCATGATCTTCCCCTTCGAGTCGATCATGCTCTCGCTGTTCAAGATGATGGTGCAGCTGGACCTGTACAACACGCTGCCCGGCGTCTGGATGGTCGCCATGATCGGCCCCTTCCAGATCCTCATGATGCGCGCCGCGTTCATGGGTATTCCCGACGAGATCGAGGACGCCGCCCTCATCGATGGGGCGGGGGAGCTGCGCCGCTTCTGGTCGATCTTCCTGCCCCAGGTACGAGGCACCCTGACGGTCGTCGGCCTCACCTCCTTCATCGGGGCCTGGTCCGACTTCATTTTTCCGCTGCTCATGCTGCCCGACCCGGACAAGCAGACACTCATGCTCACGCTGACGGCGATCCAGAACTCGCCCCAGGGTGTCACCTACCAGCTGGTCCTGGCCGGCGCCGTCGTGGCGATGGTCCCCGTCGTCCTGGTCTTCATGTTTAGTCAGAAGTTCTTCTTCCGCGGCATCGAGGATGGCGGACTGAAGTTCTGAGAGTGTCCTCGCGGGTGTTAGCCACCCGCGAGGACACTTCGCTATCAAAAGGAGGTTGTTTCACAAAAAGCTAACACGTGTTAGGTATTGCGGGATTCCCTTCGACAAACGAGGGATTCCGGCCATTAACCCCATACTGACGAAGGAGTTAAACTCATGGGGACAAGACCCATCATCGGAGCCCTCGGCGCCCCGATTCTTGCGGCCACCATGCTCGGGCTGACGCCCGCGGCGGCCATCGCAGCCACCGACACCCCCTATCACCCGACCGTCCTGTGGGCGACCTCCGAAGAGAAGGTCGGCGAAGGCGCCCCCAACGGCACCATCGCGGCGCTCGTCGATGACGACACCGCCCGCACCGACGCCACCAAGACCTTCTGGACCACCAAGTGGAAGGGAGGCCTCGACCCCTACCCCCACGCCCTGGCCGTCCAGAATCCCACGCCCGGCACGCAGGTCTGCGGCCTCGGCCTGACACCGCGTCCCACCTACGACTCCACCCTCGGAAACGACCAATTCCCGGGAGAATACCGTGTCTTCGCCTTCGATGAAGACCCCGGCAACCCCGCCGCCGAAGCCTCCTTCGACGACTGGAAGACCAAGGTCGCCGCTGGTACCTGGGACGGCGGCACCGAGGTCGCGCACGGAAGCGACCTCCAATTCGGCAACAAGGAACAGTACGTCACCTTCCCGGCGACCACGAAGCGCGTCATCGCCCTGGCGGGCCTGCGCTCCCTCGCGCCCGGCAAGTCCGACATGGCCCTGTCCGACATCAAGCTCCTGCCCTGCGACGCGCAGGGCAACGCGATCACCTCCTACGGTAGCAATGAGGGCGGCGGCGGCACTGGCGCGGTCCGACCCGTCGTGCCCCACCCCGACGCTCCCGAGCAGGGCTCCGGCGCATCAGACCTGGTCCTGGACTTCGTCATCGACCAGCTCCCCTACGGCGAACCCGGAAAGCCCGTGGACTTCGCCCCCGGCACCCACACCTACACGGCGACCGGCTACTACCACGCAACCACTGTCTCGGCCCGCATCCGCGCAGTCGACGGAGCCACCGTCACCATTAACGGCGCGACCCCCGACGCCGACGGGCGAGTGACCAACCTCGACCTCACCACCGGCCTGAACGTCATCACTGCGACAGTGTCCAAGGACGGCAAGGAAGCCACCTACGTCGTCAACATTACCAAGGTGGACACCGACTTCCGCGGCAACGTGCTGGTGCCCGCCACGGCCTCGGCGAACGGCGCGAGCGAGGCCGAGAACGCGGCCCTGACCGACCTCGATCCCAAGACAACATGGACCTCGAACCCGCTCGTGCGCGCCTCCGACTGGTCCGAGGGAGTCACCGGCATCGAACTGCACCTCGGCGAGGCCCGCTACGTGCACCGCGTCAACGGCTGGGGCACCCCCACCCTGCCCGCCGGCGCCCAGTCGTGGCACGGCGGTAACTCCGTGGCCATCGCGGTCCAGGAGACTGACGGCGGCGAATGGACAACCATCGTCACCCACGCCTCGCTCACGCGCGACGCGCGCGGCCTGTGGTACTGGGACTTCAACGCCTACCACCTCGCCAAGAATATCCGCATCTGGATGAACGACGAGACCGAACCCCAGACCCCCCAGAACATCGCCACCGCCGTCACCTTCAACGACCTCGAGGTGTGGGGTCTGCCTGCTGGCAAGGCGCCCGTCGCACCCGCGGTCGACAACTCCATGAACGAGCGCTACTCCGGCTTCGATCCCGGGGACGGCAAGTGGGGCGTCAACCGCGCCCAGGCTCTCGCCCTCCAGTACGGCGTCATGATGCCCGCGTGGGTCCCCTCCGAGGGCTACGGCCGCGGCGGCTTCGACGCCGCGGAGCGCGACCTGACGGGCGGCGCGTTCCCCATGTTCTACGACCTTCCCATGTTCAACACCCCCATGATGGAGTCCCTGGGCAAGGGCGCGCCGTGGGCGCTCGCGAAGGCGCCCACCGGCAAGAACAGCATGTGCAACGCCGGTGAGCCCCACAACTTCATGAACGAGTACATGTCGCCCTACGCCTCTACGCTCGTTGATATCCAGTACGGCGACGAGGGCGGCTTCAACCGCGGCGAATCCGAGTGCTTCAAGAACTGGTTCGCCTGGTCCAAGCAGAACATCCCCGGCGCCGTCGTCCACGCCAACTCCTGGGACGACCCGTCCTGGTACCGCGACGCCAACCTGAGCTACTACGTCGAGAACGCCAAGCCCGACCTGCTCAGCTGGGACAAGTACTACTGGGGCGCCAACGGCGGACCGGCTCCCCAGCAGGTCGTGACGAACCTGCTGAACACCAACACGTGGAAGAAGCAGCGCGAGTACGGCCTCAAGGGCCTGACTGGCGACGGCTCCAGCCCGATCCTGTACGGCCAGTACCTGGACTACAACTGGGATGCGAACGTGTCGGCCTCCGAGAAGTCGATCGTGCCCTCCCTGGGCCTGGCGACCGGCCAGAAGTGGTTCGGCCTGTTCCGCATGGAGTACAACGGCTACGACCGTTCCTCCATCATCGATCACGATGGCGCGCCGACGCGCTCCTTCTACGAGTTCTCCAACATCTTCGGCAACGTCTCCTACATCGGTAACTACACGAAGGCCATGAACTCCACGTTCGTCGCCTACAAGCCCGGACAGTACGCGGCACGTTCCGAGACTCCGACGCTGAGCGGCTACAAGTACGGCAACTTCGCCACCGGCGACGAGGCCATGGCCGCAAACGCCGCCGTCGGCCTGGTCGACATGTCGGTCACCAACGTCGGCTCCGTCAACGATGGGCTGCCCGGCGACGTCGTCGTCGGCTACTTCGAGCAGCTGGGAGGCCTGGACGCGGCCAAGTCCGCCGAGATCTTCGGCGACTCGGCGACCGCCCCCACGGGCTTCATGGTCGTCAACGCCCTGACCGGCCAGACCCGCTACCCGTCGGTCCTCCTCGACCCGCGCACCGACAACGGTTCGCTGGCCGAGACCGCCCAGGACATCACCCTGACTGTCAAGAAGCCGAGCGCGGGCGCGCACCTGATGCTCGTCAACCCCGCGGACAAGACGACGCAGGAAGTCGAGCTCGGCGAGGGTGAGACCTCCCAAGTCGTCCTCCACGCCGTCGGCGGCGGCGACTCGCGCTTCCTGTACTGGGTGACGGTCGACGAGCCGACCCCCACGCCGGAGCCGACACCCACCCCGGACCCGGCCCCCACGCCGGAGCCGACACCCACCCCGGACCCGGCGCCGTCTGTGGATCCCACCCCGGCGCCCACCCCGGATCCGACCGTCGACCCGACGCCGGCGCCCGCACCGACCCCGGATCCCGCGCCCCAGCCTCGCACCGGTCAGTGGAAGTCCGGCTACTTCGGATGGTGGTACTCCTACTCTGATGGCACTTACGCGGCGAACGAGACCCTCGTCATCGACGGGCAGACCTACCGCTTCGACGCGAGCGGCTACCTGAAGATGGGATGGGTCTACGACGGTGGACACTGGTACTACCACGGTGTTTCCGGCGCCCAGCAGTACGGCTGGATGATGGAGCGCGGCAACTGGTACTACCTCGACCCGGCGACGGGCGCGATGGCGACCGGATGGACGCAGATCGACGGCCAGTGGTACTACATGACCTCCGGCGGCGTCATGCGCACCGGCTGGCTCAAGGACGGTGGCGCCTGGTACTACCTGACGCCCTCGGGCTCGATGACCACGGGATGGCAGCACCTGGGCGGCTCCTGGTACCACTTCGGGGCCAGCGGTGCGATGACAACCGGCTGGTACCAGGACGGGCCCACGTGGTTCTACCTGCGCGCCAGCGGCTCCATGGCCACCGGCTGGGAGCTCATCGGCTGGACCTGGTACCACTTCGCCCCCTCGGGCGCGTGGATCGGGTAGTCTCTTCCATCAGCGACGAGGTCGTGGCCGGGCGTTCCGGCTGCGGCCTCGTCCGCGTTGGGGGCGGCTGTGCGCAGAGCACGTGGGGGCAGGGGAACCGGCGCGGGGGAGGGGGCACAGAGCGCGTGGGGGTGTAGACGCGTCGGCGCGGGGCGCGCGAGGGCTAGTCCTTGCGGATCGCGAGGGATTCGACGCGGTGGTCGGCGCCCTTGGTGAAGATGAGCGTGGCGCGCTCGCGGGTGGGCTGGATGTTTTCGCGCAGGTTCGGCAGGTTGATCGCGTTCCAGACGACGTGCGCGGTCGAGACCGCCTCGGCGTCGGTCAGGGAGGCGTAGGTTTTGAAGAATGAGGCTTCGCGGGAGAAGGCGGTCGCACGCAGTTTCAGGAAGCGGTCAACATACCACTGTTCGATGTGTTTCTCGTCGGCGTCGACGTAGATGGAAAAATCGAAGTAGTCGGAGACGGCGACGGAGATGGAACCGGGCGCCGAGCGCGGGGGCTGGAGCACGTTGAGGCCCTCGACGATGAGAATGTCGGGGCGGTCCACGTCGATATAGGCGCCCGGCACGATGTCGTAGGTGACGTGTGAGTAGACGGGGGCCTTCGCGTGGGGGTTTCCGGCTTTGACGGCGGCGAGGAAGGAGATCAGGGCCGTGCGGTCGTAGGACTCGGGGAAGCCCTTGCGGGCGATGAGGGAGCGTTCCTGAAGGATTCGGTTGGGGTAGAGGAAGCCGTCGGTGGTCACCAGGTCGACGCGGGGCGTGGAGTCCCAGCGTGAGAGGAGGAGCTGGAGGAGGCGCGCGACGGTGGACTTGCCGACGGCCACTGATCCTGCGATGCCGATGACGAAGGGGGTGGAGTACGCGTCGGGCTCGCCCAGGAATGCGCGGCGTTCCGCGGAGATGCGTCTGCGCCCGTCGATGTAGAGCTGCAGGAGGGCGGAGAGGGGCCGGTAGATCGTGTCGACTTCGGTCATGTCGATCGGGTCGCCTAGGGAGGCGATCTGGTCGATGTCGTCCTGTGTGAGCGGCAGGGGAGTACGGTCCGTCAGGCGGTCCCACGCGCAGCGGTCGAAGCGCGCGTAAGGGCTGGGGTTGGCCCGCCAGCCCACGTTCGGGGTTCTTCCCGACGAGGTCGTGGCCGGGCTGGGCGAGGAGGCGTCAGTGGTGCTCACGGGAATATTGTCCCTCAGGGGCACGCGGTGTGCGTGCGATGTTCACCTGCCGTTCGCACGTGAAGCGACACACGTTGGGTACCGCGGGCGGGGGTGGGTGTGCTGGAATTAGTACCATGTGCGGAATTGTTGGACATATTGGATGCAAGGCTTCTCAGCGCAGTCGCGAGGTGATCCTCGGCGGTCTGGCGCGCCTGGAGTACCGCGGATACGACTCGGCGGGCATCGCCCTGGCCTCGGATAGCGGCCTGTACGTGCGCCGCGCGGTCGGTAAGCTCGTCAACCTCGTCGAAGAAGTCGACGCGGACAGCCCCGCCGACGCCTACGCCGGCATCGGACACACCCGCTGGGCCACCCACGGGCGTCCAACGGTCGCCAACGCTCACCCCCACACCAGCCCCGACGGGCGCTTCGCCCTCGTCCACAACGGCATCATCGAAAACGCGGACACCCTGCGTGCCGCCCTCGTCGCCGACGGCGAGACCTTCGCCTCCGAGACCGACACCGAGGTGGTCGTCCACCTGCTGGCCCGCGCCTACGACCAGGCGGAGTCGGCCTCGTACACGGGGGACGTCGCCGGGCTCGCCGACGCGGACGAGGAGGTCGCCCGCCGCCTCGTCGTCGCCATGCGCGCGGTCACCGCCCAGCTGCACGGCACCTTCACGCTCCTCGTCGTCTCCAACCAGTCGCCCAACGTCATCGTCGCCGCCCGCCGATCCTCCCCGCTGGTCGTCGGCCTGGGCGAGGGCGAAAACTTCCTGGGCTCCGACGTCCTGGCCTTCGTCGAGCACACCAACCGCGCCGTCGAGATCGGACAGGACCAGATCGTCGTCGTCTCCGCGACCGACGTGACCGTCATCGACCCCGACGGAACGCCCGTCGCCCCCAAGGAATACGAGGTCGACTTCTCCTCCGACCGCGCCACCAAGAACGGCTGGCCGACCTTCATGGAGAAGGAAATCCACGAGCAGCCCGAAGCCGTGGGCGCCACCCTGGCCGACCGCATCGACTCCCACGGCCACCTGGCCCTCGACGAGGTGCGTATCCCCGAGCACGTCCTGCGCTCCGTCGACAAGGTCATCATGATCGGCTGCGGCACCGCCTCCTACGCGGGCCAGGTCGCCCGCTACGCGATCGAGCACTGGTGCCGCATCCCCGTCGAGGTCGAACTCTCCAGCGAGTTCCGCTACCGCGACCCCGTCGTCGGCGAGAAGACGCTGGTCGTCGCCATCTCGCAGAGCGGCGAAACCATGGACACCATTCAGGCGATCCGCCACGCCCGCGAGCAGGGCGCGAAAGTCGTCGCCATCGTGAATACGCCCGGCTCGACGATCTCGCGCGAGTCTGACGCCGTCATCCTCACCCACGCGGGCCCCGAGATCGCGGTCGCCTCCACGAAGGCCTTCACCGCGCAGGTCACCGCCTGCTACATCCTGGGCCTGTACCTGGCGCAGGTGCGCGGCAACAAGTACGCCGACGAGATCGCCGACTACATGGACAAGCTCGCGCGCGTCCCCGAGGCCATCGCCCGCATCCTCGACAGCGGCGAGACGGTCCGCCAGTTCGCCCGCACGATGCAAGACGCGACCTCCGTCATTTACCTGGGCCGTCACGTCGGCTTCCCCGTCGCCCTCGAGGGCGCCCTCAAACTCAAGGAAATCTGCTACATCCACGCCGAGGGCTTCGCCGCCGGCGAGCTCAAGCACGGCCCCATCGCCCTGGTGGACGAGGGGCAGCCCGTCATCGTCATCGTGCCAACCCCGCGCCGCCCCGAGCTGCACGGCAAGGTCCTGGCCAACATCGCCGAGGTCCGCGCCCGCGGCGCCCGCACGATCGTGGTCGCCGAGGAAGGGGACACCTCCGTCGATGAGTTCGCCGAGGTCGTCTTCCGCGTGCCCCCCGTGCCGACCCTGTACGCGCCGCTCCTGACCGTCGTGCCGCTGCAGATCTTCGCCTGCGAACTCGCCTCCACCAAGGGGCTGGACGTCGACCAGCCGCGCAACCTCGCCAAGTCCGTGACGGTGGAGTAACCGCCCGCGCGGGGCGGGCGCCCCGTGAACGTTCCCGGGCCTCGTTCCTCATCCAGGGACGAGGCCCGGGTCGCATTGCGTGGACCGGTGTAAGATTCCGAAACCTGGGCGTGCGCTGCGTCATGGACGGGGCCTGGTCTGGTGAAAGGCTTCACGACGTACATGTGAAACAGGCGCCAAAACGGCGACGGAGTTTGCGGGGGTGGGGGAGGGGGCGACTAGCGTGGAAGAGGTGGCGGCGCTCCTGCCGCACCCACCAACGCAAATAACCACGGCCTCGTCGATTGGGGCCGCGACCACCCCAGGAGGTGCGCACATGACCCTGTCCATGATCCTTATCGGAATCCTGCCTTCTGTCTTCTTTGGCGTCGCCACGACGCTCATGGGCAAGACCGGCGGTTCGGACCGCCAGCGAGTCATGGGCGCCGTCCTCGGCGGCCTGCTGATGGCCGCCGTCGCCACTCCCTTCCTGCACCCCGCGTGGACGCCCCTGAACCTGGGCGTCTCCTTCCTGACAGGCCTGCTCCTGGGCGTTGGCGTGTGCGATCAGCTGCGCTCCTACTCGGTCCTGGGTATGAGCCGCACGATGCCGCTGTCGACCGGCGGTCAGCTGGTCCTCATGTCCCTGGCGGGCATCGCGATCTTCGGCGAGTGGCTCCACGGCGGGGCGCTGCCCTACGGTATCGCCGCGATCATCGTCCTGATCGTCGGCATCTGGTTCCTGTCGCGCTCCGAGTCGGGCTCTGACGCGGCATCCCTCGACTGGAAGCGTGGCGCTTTCCTGCTGACGACCTCCACGCTGGGCCTCGTGGCCTTCCCGCTCATCATCAAGTGGTTCGGCATCGCCCCCGCCGAGTTCCTGCTGCCTCAGGCGATCGGCTACACCGCCTACTGCGGCGCGTTTTTCGCGATCCAGGGGCGCGGCGGGGTCGACCCCGAGGATTCGCTGCGCCACCGTCGCATGGTTCCCTCCATCTTCAACGGCGTCCTGTGGGGTACCGCGATCCTGCTGCTCCAGCTCAACTCCAACAACCTGGGTGCGGGCACCGGCTTCACGCTTTCCCAGCTCGGCATCCTGATCTCCACCCCGCTGGGTATCCTGTGGCTCCACGAGACCCGCACGCGCAAGGAGCTGCGCTGGACCATCATCGGCGTCGCCCTGGTCATCGTGGGCGCTGTCCTGGCGGGCGTCGCCAAGACACTCGACGTGGCCTGACGGTCCTCCACCTGAGCGAAGCGGGCGCGCGGCACCGGGATTCCCGGCCGCGCGCCCGTTCGTCGTTGTCACTGTTGTCGTTTGGTGACGTCGGCCTTGTGCAGGAATGCGGGGGCCTGACAGAACAGTTATCAGAATGTGTCTCCGCCGCGTTCGGCGAGAATGCGTTCAATGTCTGCATCCGGGAGGGGCTTACCCGTTGCGTCCAGCAGGCCGTGGCGCTTCAAGTACTGATAATACGGATCAGCAAAACGAGGTAGAGGAAACGGCAACAAGTACACGACACCGACCACAATTGCTAACAAAGCGATGAAGGCCAAAACCCTCAGAATAAAGACAGGGGTGCCAATTGGTTCGAGAAGAATAACGGCACCAGAACTAGCCATCATGAGGCCGACGCAGGGGCGCAGTATTGCTTGAGCGTTGCGCGTGGGGGACAATGCCGCAGACATCCTCCGCCACGATCTGGCAAGCGGCGAGTCCGTGTATGTTTCGAACCACCACGCATGAATAAGGAGACAACCAAACACCACGCAGCCAATTCCGCCCCACATGCGTCAACCTACTTCCCGTTGTGCCACTCGGCGAGGGGTGGCATTGATGCTGTCATTTGTCGCGTCTGTATGAGCCCCTCTGACGGGCCCGCGCGATCGTTTCGCCTACCCGCGTCTGGGTGGTCTGTGGAGTCAGATCAGTGGGAGTCATAGGCGGCGAGAGTACCTTGCGCGACGAGCCTTAACGATCGGCAGCCTACGTCGCCCGGGTGCGCGGTGTGAAGACCACGTCCACCCTGTGGAAAGCGAATCTGTCCCCCGAAATTCCCCGAGACCACCGCACGCGTTGCGCGCCTTGTCAAGACAGTTGATGCGGCCTGAATACCTCCACCTGAGATGCGGGTAGGCGCGCAAGCGCAGTGCTGCCGAAGAAAAGCTCATTCGGTCTTATTTCTTGCGAGTGGTCTTGCGGTAAAACCCGGCTGCTATAAGATCCGCCGCGTTCTGGTTATCCACTGTGCGGAATAGTTTGTCGGCCCCCTCAATTCCCATGTACATGAGACGCAGGACCGTCACCATGTCGGTCGTCGCCTTGGTGATCTTATTGATTTTCTTCTCAAGAAGTGGTTGATGAACGCTACCGGTTGCTGGGGTGTCAAGATTAGCGGAGTCTAGCTGATCTAATGCATCTTTACAGCGTTCCTGCGCTACCTTTACCTCTGTGAAATCCCATGAAATCTTGCTCACTTGTTCGCCTCCTTCGGGGTGAAGAGTTGGGCGAGTTGGCCCCATAGGACGGTTTGAAGGATGGGCTCCATGGTGGCTTCCTCGTCGGAGGATTCGCCTCCTCGTGTCGGGGTGACCAGGTAGGAGCCTGAGGGTGTGGACAGGACGCTGAGGGCGGCCCAGGGGATTAGGCCGTCGGGGGTGATGTTGTCGCGTGTCCAGGTGGTGTATTCCCATTGGCGGTTGAGCAGGGCCTGGGAAAAGAGGGAGTCGGTGGGGCCGAAGGTGGTCAGGTGCTCCAAGATGGCTTGTGCGGTGTCCAGGTTGTCATTGGCGATGGCGCCAATGAACTCTGTGGGAAGGTAGGGTGGCCCGTCGAAGGTCTCGGGGCGGGGGCCGAGCGGGGAGTTCGCGGCGACGACGTGGGGGATTTCCTCGGTGTCGATGCGGTAGACGTGTATCTTTTCCCCTTGCGCGCGTGCGACCGTGGCGTATGGGCGGCCCAGCCAGATCCGCAGGTTACGGTGGGTCGGCTGGGTGGGTGTCAGGGACGCCATCGTCATGATGGCACTTGCACGGTTCATAGACTCCCACAGGGCCAGTGCCGTCTCGCTGAACCCGTTCTCGTCGACCGCTGGCGTCGTACTCAGGCCCAGGTCGCGCGCGGTGTCGAGCTGCTCGGCCCGGGGGACGTGGCGCGAGGCCAGGGATAAGAAAGCCGTCACCTGTTCGCTTGACAGGCTCAGGGCGGGGCGGAAAGAGTCGTTGGGGCTCATAGGGCGACCTCAATGGTGGGAACGATGGTGACGATGTCGTCGGCGACGAAAGGGAACTGGTCGGTCGTTGCCGTCGCCGTCGCCGTGACGAGGAAACGCTGGCCGCCCTGGGCGCGGTGGATCCACGCCCACTGGCACATCGTAATGGGTACCGTGCCCTCAATGTAGATGCCGGTGCGTAGGAAAGCGCCGCGCGGGGTGGCGGGCCACGCCATGTCCTCCAGCATGATGAAACCGCCGATAGTGTCACGGATCAGGCGCGCCGAGTCAGCCAGGACCACCGCGTCGTCCTGATCGTCAGGGATGGTGGAAGCCACGGTCATGATCGTGGCCGCGAAGCTGTGCGTGGCGTCGACGGGGCCAGCCACACCGCCCAGCACGCGAGTACCTGACTGCGTGCCAGCCGGGGCGATAGCCGCGAAGGCCTCCTCGGGCAACGGAGACCACCGATCGGGAGCCTGGTAGGAAAAAGTCATGAGAATGGGTGTCCTTCACGTTGAGCGAGAATGCGATTAATGACTTCGTCTGGCAGCGGGCGCCCCGTCGCATCAAGCAACCCGTGGCGCTTCAAGTACTGATAGCGCGCATCGGCGAAACGAGGCAGAGGAAACGGCAACAAATACACGACCCCGACCACAAGCGCTAACAAAGCGATGAAGAGCAGAACCCTCACAATAAAGACAGGGGCCCCAATTGGTTCGAGAAGAAGAGCGATTCCTCCGAAGAAGAACATGAGGCCGACGCAGGGGCGCAGCATCGCCTGGGCGTTGCGCGTGGGGGACAGTGCTGCAGACATCCTCCGCCACGATCTGGCAAGCGGCGAGTCCGTGTATGTTTCGAACCACCACGCATGAATAAGGAGGCAGCCAAACACCACGCAGCCGATTCCGCTCCACATGTTATCTACTTTCCTCCAAACCAACTGGCAATAGGACTGACGATACCGTCATTTACAGCGTCTGCGAGGACTCCACCAAGCTTGCTCGCTGCTAGTCCTCCGACGACGCCGCCCACGACTCCTCCGACAACAATACCGACCGGCCCGCCCGCCGCGCCGATCGTGGCTCCCAGCTCCGCGCCGTAGGTCGCGCCGGCCCAGCTGGCAGCACCCGTCACAACCCCCTTGACTCCGGCACGCGTGATCTTTTCACCTTCACCCATGTCCGGATGGTTGATGGTGTCGGACTGGTAGGAGTTGTAGGCGTTGATGCCGCCTTCTGCGACGGCGCCGACGACACCGGCTACCTTGCCGACCTTTTCGAGTCCTTCGACGGCGCCGGGTATCTTCGGAACTTCGCCCTCGCGGTGCGTCGCGTATCGCGTCCAGTTGGACAGGTCGCCTTTCGCAGTGAGCTGTTTCCACTTCGATAACTGCGCAAAATCCTCGGGAGGGGCATAGTGGCCGTTATGGAACCACGCGTGCCCCGCGCGCCACGCGTTGCTAGCAAGGTCAGACCAGCTGCCTAGGGCACTCGTCGTCGAAGCAACGGGGTGTTCGGAATTGGGAATGTATGTATCCTTCAGTTGATCGATGAGGCTCGTCAGCGTCTTTTCCCAGAGGGTCGTGTCGACGTCGTTGAGTGCCGTCGCGAACTCCTGCTCGGCCATTTTCTGGAGGCTCTTGGCGTCGTTGAGGGCCGAATGTGCAAGGCCATACATGAAATCTTGCTGTGAGGAGCCGGAAGCGTCGAGGGTAACGGTGCAATTTGTGTAGTCGCCGACAACTGAGAGCCCTGCGGTCTGTGCGAAGGCGATGAGATCTTTGTACTTATCCCGTACAGTGTTCATCGCCGCTCCATAGGTGGAAAGAGCCTCTTTGAGCTTGTCGGCTTGGTGGTTCACGGTGTCGCAGGCGTCGGATAGTTGCGAGTAGTCGAAGACAATATCAAAGGCGCATCGGGCGCTCTGGTGTGACATGAGGCCAAGCGCCCCTCTGATGAACGTGTCAGCTTGTGTCAGATCCTCATCGAAAGTATCGAACTGGGCAACTGCCCCTAACGCGGTGTCCACGTCTATCGCGAAGGTCCACGAAAAAGACTTCGAGGTGCTTAGTCCCGTCAGGGGACCGATCGGAGGTATCGGCATGCTCATTGCGAGTCCTCAGAGGGGGTGTGCTTCATGAGGTGTGTGCCCTATCGTTCCTGTTGTGCGTGTAACCTTAACGATCGGTAGTCTACTCTCTGTGGGTGCTTTGTGTGAAGGCCGCGTCCATCTGGTGGAAGGCGAATCCTCCCCCGAAAACTCCCGTGATCACGGCCCGCGTTGCCCAGGTTTCAGTCGCGCTGCGACTCCTGAACTCGGAGATATTCCGCTAGCCGATGACGATATGTCAAGCGGTTGAACATCTCGACAGGCGCGCAGCGTAGCGGCGGGTGAGGTGAGGGGCAATTGACCGATGTTGATCCTGGACGGCCGCGCCCAGCGGAAAGCCCGCGCGGAGGCATGCGACAGCATGTGACAATGGAGATATGTTGACATTTGACGGACCTGCCCAGACGTTCCAGCAGGCGCGCTCAATCGAAGAGCGCTTTGTCCGCGAGGCAGCGCAGATCGATGACCCGGACATGTACATGCGCCAGGTCGGCGACGCGGTCGCCCAGCGCGTTGTCCGCCTCGTCGGTGACATGGCCCCTCTGTTCGCCGAGCCTCACGAACCCCCTGTCCCCGGCCCGCGGGCGGACGTCGTCGCCTTCGTCGGAGGGGGCGACAACGGTGGTGATGCCCTGTACGCGTGCGCGACCCTCGCTGACATGGGCATCAACGTGGCGGCGATCCTGCTCAAACGAAAGCGCCACGCCCGTGCGCTGCGCGCCGCTAAGACAGCTGGTGTCACCATCGTGGACCTTAAAGGGGGTTCGATCACCACAGTTTTAGATTCCCCCCAGCTCGCCCTGGTGGCGTTCGCGAAAGTGTGGATCGACGGCATTGTTGGCGTCGGTGGCAAGGGGGCCCTCAAGGGGAACCTCGCCGAGGCCGTTGAACAACTCAACGACTTCTCGTTCCTCACCCACCCCGCAGTTGTCTCGATTGATGTGCCCTCGGGCCTGACCGACGACGAGGGGAACGTGAAGGGCGCCGTCATGCGCGCCACGCACACGATGGCCGTGGGCAGCTTCAAGCGCGCCCAGATCCTGGCACCCGCCGCGCAGTATTGTGGCGCCTTGGAACTCATCGAGATGGAGTGGACCGGACTCGTTGGCCTGACGCTCGCTGACACGGAGGAAACGAGCGGCGAGGTTCCGGTGTACTTCTACGACGGAACCGGCAGCAGCCGATTCGTTCAAGCCCCGGCCTTTGACGACGACAAGTACGCGCGTGGCGTCGTCGGCCTCGTCGCCGGATCCGACACCTACCCGGGCGCCGGCCTGCTCGCCACGCGCGGGGCTTTGGCGTCCGGCGTCGGCATGGTGCGCCTGAACTCCACCCGGCGCGTCCAAGACCTCGTGCTGTCCGCCGAGCCGGGCGTCGTCACGGTGGGCGGGCGCATCCAGGCGGCCCTCATCGGCCCCGGACTGGACGAGGACCGCCGCGAGGACGCGCTCGAACTCGCGCAATTCTGCGGCCAGTCCGGCGTTCCGCTCGTCATCGACGCCTGGGGCCTCGACCTGATTCCGGAGCTGGCGGACACCATCAACCCCGAGACCACCGTCCTCACCCCGCACCACGGTGAGGCCGCGCGGCTGCTGACGAGGCTCGGCACGCCGACGAAACGGGACGAGGTCGCCGCAGTCCCCCTGCGCTACGCGAACCTCCTCCACGAGGCCACGGGCTGCCACGTCGTACTCAAGGGCCCGGTGACCATCGTGCGTTCCTTCGAATACGCGGACATGCTCCGCGATCAAGCGCTGCTCGCCAGCTTCATCAACCCGGAGTTAGATTTCCCCGACCTGGAGAGCATGGAAGACAGCGTGACCCGCTGCGACTCCACGCTGGTCGCGCCGACCACCACGTCGTGGGCGGGAGTCGCGGGCAGCGGCGACGTCCTGGCAGGCCTGATCGCCGGCATCCTCGCCCGCCCCGTCAGGGACGAGCACGCGCTGCCAGGACCGAACGGACAACCACAGGCCGTCACGCCCGAACGACTGGTATCGGCCGTGTGGCTCCACGGTCGCGCAGCGAAGCTGGCCACCGATGAATACAACGGTCGCGCCCCCATTCAGGCGCGTGACATCGCTGACGCAATCCCGGAAGCGCTCGCCGCCCTCAGCCTGTGAGGCGGGAGGGCACAGGCGCAGCCGCGCGGCGCGCTCGGGCCCGCGTGAGATACTAGGGGAGTGACTTCCACGAACGAACACGGTCAAGGACGGGGATACCCGTCACAAGCGGTCGTCGACCTGGCCGCCATCCGGCACAACCTGGGCGTCCTGCGGGCCGCCGCCCCCGGCGCGCTCCAGCTCGCGACCGTCAAGGCCAACGCCTACGGGCACGGCCTGCTCCCCGTTGCGCTCGCCGCCCTGGAAGGCGGTGCCGACTGGCTGGGTGTTGCCCAGCTCGCCGAGGCCTTCACCCTGCGCGAAGGCCTGGACGAGGCCGGGGTCGCCCGCGCCGACGCGCCCCTCCTCGCGTGGATCTCCACCTCCTCCTCCGACTTCGCCGCGGCCATCGACGCCGACATCGACGTGTCCGTGTCCTGGACGTGGGTCCTCGCCGACATCTGCGCCGCCGCCCGGCAGGTGGGCCGCCCCGCGCGCGTCCACGTCAAGATCGACACCGGCATGTCTCGCGCGGGCTCGACCCTGGCTGACCTGCCCGCCCTGGCCTCCGCCCTGCGCATGGCGGCCGACGAAGGCCTCGTCGACGTCGTCGGCGCGTGGAGCCACATGTCGCGAGCCGACGACCCCAGCGAGGCGGGCAACGCCTCGACCGCCAGCCACGTGCGCATCTTCGAAGAAGGCCTGGCGATCCTCGCCGACGCGGGCATCACGCCGCGCATCCGCCACCTGGCCGCCACCTCCGGGATCCTGTGGCACCCCGAAACACACTACGACATGGTGCGCGTCGGCATCGGCCTGTACGGCCTCAGCCCCGACCCCGCCGTCGCCTCCGCCACCGACCTGAACCTGGTCCCCGCCCTCACCCTGCGCGCGCCCCTCACCTCCGTCAAGGTCATCGAGGAGGGCACCCCGGCCTCGTACGGCGGGACCTGGGTGGCGCCCACGCGCCGCTGGGTCGGCCTGGTTCCCCTCGGCTACGGCGACGGCATCCTGCGCTCCGCCTCCAATCGCGCGCGCGTCACCGTCCACACCGCCTCCGGCCCCCTCGAGGCGCCCCTCATCGGACGCGTGTGCATGGACCAATTCATCGTCGACCTCGGGCCCGCAGACGGCGACGCAGGCACCCCGACCGCGCGCAGCGGGGACGCGCCCGCGGCCGTCGGAGACCTTGCTGTCCTCTTCGGAGCCGGACACGACGGCGATCCGATGGCCGACGATTGGGCGCGCGCCGCGACCACCATCAACTACGAAATCGTCACCCGCCTGGGCGCCCACATTCCTCGCGCCTACGTCGGTGAGGCCACCGCGACTCAGGGGAGCACCGCTCATGACTGATCAGCCCATCGCCTCCTACGCCGTCGACACCTCCGACGCTGACCAGACGCGGGCGCTTGGCGAAGCCCTCGGACGCGTCCTGGCGGCCGGGGACCTCGTCATGCTCTCGGGCGGGCTCGGCGCCGGCAAGACTACCCTCACGCAGGGCATCGGCGTCGGCATGGGCGTGCGCGGCCGTGTCGCCTCACCCACATTCATCGTCGCCCGCGTCCACCCCACCCTCGGTGGTGGCCCCGACCTCATCCACGCGGACGCCTACCGCATCACCGACCTGAACGACCTGGAGACCCTCGACCTCGACTCCTCCCTCGACGAGGCCGTCACCGTCGTTGAATGGGGCGAGGGCAAAACCGAAGCCATGAGCGAGGAACGCCTGGCCATCGAGGTGCGCCGTGCGAGCGGCGGGCAAGCCCAGCGCGACGGCGACGTCATCGATCTCGAACACATGGACGACGGACGGCGCCGCATCATCCTGCGCGCGCACGGACACCGCTGGGATGGCGTCCTCGACTCGCTCGTCGCCGCCCACGGGGGAACGCGCCTCGACCAGGACGCCCTTGACAGCGACGATCACACCGACGGCGAGTAGGATCACATCGTGCGAGAGATAGCCCTGGACACCCAAGCCGCAACCGCCGTCGCCATCATCGAAGACGGCCGCGTGATCGCCCGCGCCCACAACGACTCCGGGCGCCACCACGCCGAATCCATCACGCCCCTCGTGCGCGAGGCCCTTCAGGCCGCCGACCTGCCCGCCACCCTGGGCGGCGCCGGGATCGACCGTGTCCTCGTGGGCACCGGTCCCGCCCCCTTCACGGGACTGCGCGCGGGCCTCGTCTCCGCCCGCGTCCTCGCCCGCGTCGCGGGCGTGCCAGCCTACGGCGTGTCAGCCCTCGACGTCATCGCCCGCCAAGGCCTCGACCTGCTCGCCCCCGACACGCGCGTCTACGCGATCGCCGACGCGCGCCGCCGCGAACTCTACTGGGGCTCCTACCTGGCCGCCGGGCCCGACGACGTCACCCTCGAGGGCCGCCTCGAAGTGGGGGACGTCGCCTCCCTGCTCGCCGCCATGCGACACGCCCCCGGCCTCGTCGTCGCCGGAGCCCCCATCCCCGCCCATTCAGCGCCCGCGCTCGCGCGCGCCGACCTGGGCCCCCAGATCGAGCTGGACCCCGCCGTCATGAGCCGCATCGTCGCCACGCGCCTCACCCGCGGCGAGAGCGACCGCCTGGGCACCGACCCCCTCTACCTGCGCCGACCTGACATCCAGGGCCAGCCAACCGCGCGCCTATGACCGCCGAGCTGCGCGTCGCTACGCTCGACGACCTGCAGATCCTCGTCGACCTCGAGGCCGTCACCTTCCCCGAGGACCCGTGGACCCCCTTCATGCTCGCCGACGAACTATCCTCGCCGACCTCGCGCTACTGGATCGCCACGAACGAGGCCGGGGACCCCGTCGGCTACGGCGGCGTCAAAGTCGGGGGAGACCAGGCCGACGTCATGACGATCGGGGTCGCACCCCATGCTCGAGGCCGCGGCGTCGGGCGAGCGATCCTCGACGCGCTCCTCGGCTGGGCACGCCAGGCCGGTGCCGCCGACATCTTCCTCGACGTGAGGCCCTCCAACGAGGGGGCCATCGCCCTGTACAACTCCCGTGGGTTCGTCGAAATCGGGCGTAGGCCACGCTATTTCCGCAACCCGGTCGAGGAAGCCGTCGAAATGCGCGCGCCCCTGACCCGCGCGGGTGCGAAGACCACCACCAAATAGGAACGCTCCATGTCACATTATTCGGCTCTTTCAGCCCCGCTCGGGCGCGCGCGCAGGGCCGAAAATGTCGCGGCGTGCACCGATTGTCCACGCGCCAGAAACGGCGCAAAATAGCGGAAAGCTGGGGCAGGGGAGAAGCCTCCGCGCGCCGTCTCGTGCCAACGTCCTACCGCCGCCGGGCAATGCGCCGATATGCTTCATGACATGGCCACTCAAAATGTCGCAACGAAGAAGCGCCGCGCGTGGACCACCAGCGTCTTTATTAAGCAGCTGATGGCCGTCTCGGGCTTCGTTTTCGTTTTCTTCTTGCTGTTCCACTCCTACGGCAACCTCAAGATGTTCCTGGGCGCGGAGGTCTACAACGACTACGCGCACTGGCTGCATGAAGAGGCTTTCGTGCCGATCTTCCCGCACGGCGGATTCATCTGGGTCTTCCGCGCCGCCATGGTGCTGATGCTCATCATCCACCTGTGGGCCGCCGCCTACACCTGGAAGCGTTCGCGTCGCGCCCGCTCCACCCGCTACGTCGTCAAGAAGTCCGTCTCGGACTCCTACGCGGCTCGCACCATGCGTATGAGCGGTGTCCTCATCCTGCTGATCCTGATCTTCCACATCGCTCACTTCACCACCGTGAGCCTGCCCGCGAAGGTCGCGAACTTCGGCGCTGACGTCACCACGCCTTACGCCCGCATGATCGCTTCCTTCCAGTCGCCGGTCCTGGTGATCCTCTACGCCGTGTTCGTCGGCTGCGCCTGCATCCACGTCTCCCACGGCTTCTGGTCCATGTTCCAGTCGCTCGGTTGGGTGCGTTCCGCGACCCGTAAGCCGCTGGTTCTCCTCTCGGGCCTGGTCGGTCTGGTCATCTTCGTGATGTTCATGGCCCCGCCCGTCGCCATCGTCACCGGCTTGATCCACTGAGGAAGGGCACGCAATCATGACCGATAAACTCATCCACGGCCTCTACCGTGAAGGCGAGAAGATCGCCGACACGAAGGCCCCCCACGACGTTCCGATCGCTCAGCGCTGGGAGCAGCGCAAATTCACCGCCGCGCTCGTCAACCCCGCCAACCGCCGTAAGCTGCGCGTCATCATCGTCGGCTCCGGCCTCGCGGGCGGCGCCGCCGCCGCATCGCTGGGCGAAATGGGCTACAACGTCGACGTGTTCTTCTACCAGGACTCCGCCCGCCGCGCGCACTCCATCGCCGCGCAGGGTGGTATCAACGCCGCGAAGAACTACCGCAACGACAACGACTCCGTCTACCGTCTCTTCTACGACACGGTCAAGGGCGGCGACTACCGCGCCCGCGAGGACAACGTCTACCGCCTCGCCGAGGTCAGCGCCAACATCATCGACCAGTGCGTCGCGCAGGGCGTTCCCTTCGCCCGCGAGTACGGCGGCCTCCTCGACAACCGCTCCTTCGGTGGCGTGCAGGTGTCCCGCACGTTCTACGCGCGTGGCCAGACCGGCCAGCAGCTGCTGATCGGCGCCTACCAGGCGCTTGAGCGTCAGGTCGCCGCGGGCACCGTCACCGAGCACTCGCGTCACGAGATGGTCGAGCTCATCGTCGATGAGGGCAAGGCGCGCGGCATCATCGCCCGCGACATGTCCACCGGCAAGCTCGAGACCTTCATCGCCGACGCGGTCGTGCTGGCCACCGGCGGCTACGGCAACGTGTTCTTCCTGTCCACCAACGCGATGGGCTGCAACGGGACCGCCATCTGGCGTGCGTACCGCAAGGGCGCCTACTTCGGCAACCCCTGCTTCACGCAGATTCACCCCACGTGTATCCCCCAGCACGGCGACCAGCAGTCGAAGCTGACCCTCATGTCGGAGTCGCTGCGTAACGACGGTCGCATCTGGGTTCCCAAGCGCGCCGAGGACTGCGAGAAGGATCCGCGCGATATTCCCGAAGAGGATCGCGACTACTACCTGGAGCGCATCTACCCCTCCTTCGGTAACCTCGTGCCCCGCGATATCGCGTCGCGTCAGGCCAAGAACATGTGCGACGAGGGCCGCGGCGTCGGCCCGAAGATCGACGGTGTCGCCCGCGGCGTCTACCTCGACTTCTCCGAGGCCATCTCCCGTATGGGCAGGGCAGCCGTCTCCGCTAAGTACGGCAACCTCTTCGACATGTACGAGCGCATCACGGGCGACAACCCCTACGAGGTGCCCATGCGCATCTACCCCGCCGTCCACTACACCATGGGTGGCCTGTGGGTTGACTACGACCTCGAGTCGAACCTGCCCGGTCTGTACGTGGCCGGCGAGGCAAACTTCTCCGACCACGGCGCGAACCGCCTGGGTGCCTCGGCGCTCATGCAGGGCCTGTCGGACGGCTACTTCGTCCTGCCCAACACGATCAACGACTACCTGGCGCACTGCTTCCACCTGCCCAAGCTGGACGCAAACTCGCCTTCCGTCAAGGAAGCTCTCGAGTCGGCTCAGGGACGCATCGATACCCTCATGTCGATCAATGGCACCCGCTCCGTGGACTCGTTCCACAAGGAGCTGGGCAAGATCATGTGGGAGTACTGCGGCATGGAGCGCACCGAGGCCGGCCTGAAGAAGGCCGTCGGTCTGATCCGCGAGCTGCGCGCCGACTACTGGAAGAACGTTCGCGTTCCCGGCAAGTCGATCGGCGAACTCAACCAGTCCCTCGAGAAGGCCGGCCGCGTGGCCGACTTCATGGAGCTGGGTGAGCTCATGTGCATCGACGCGCTGCACCGCGAAGAGTCGTGTGGCGGCCACTTCCGCGCGGAGTCCCAGACTCCCGAGGGTGAGGCCCTGCGTCACGACGACAAGTTCCTGTACGTGGCGGCCTGGGAGTTCGCTGGCGAAGGCGAGCCCCCGATCCTCCACAAGGAAGATCTGATTTACAACGACATCGAGCTGAAGCAGCGGAGCTACAAGTGAACCTGACACTGAGGATCTGGCGCCAAAACGGTCCCGAAGACAAGGGCGCAATTCATGAATACCAGGTGAAGGGAATCTCGGAAGAGTCCTCGTTCCTGGAGATGCTCGACGTCCTGAACGAAGAGCTCTTCGCACGCGGCGAGGAACCCATCGCCTTCGACTCCGACTGCCGCGAGGGCATCTGCGGTCAGTGTGGCATCGTCATCAACGGCATCGCTCACGGCCCGGAGGTCACCACGACCTGCCAGCTGCACATGCGTTCCTTCCACGATGGCGACGTCATCACGATCGAGCCGTGGCGTGCATCGGGCTTCCCGATCATCAAGGACCTCGTGGTCAACCGCAGCGCCCTGGACCGCATCATCCAGGCCGGCGGCTACATCTCCGTCAACACGGGTGCAGCCCCCGACGCGCACGCGACCCCGGTCCCGAAGCAGGATGCGGATCGCGCGTTCGAGGCCGCGGCCTGCATCGGCTGCGGTGCGTGCGTGGCTGCCTGCCCGAACGCCTCGGCGATGCTCTTCACCTCCGCGAAGGTCACGCACCTCGGCCTGCTCCCGCAGGGCAAGCCCGAGAACTACAAGCGCGTCGTGGGCATGCTCAACCAGATGGACGAGGAGGGCTTCGGCTCCTGCTCGAACATCGGCGAGTGTGCGGCGGTGTGCCCCAAGCAGATCCCGCTCGACGTGATCGCAAACCTGAACCGCCAGCTCGGAAAGGCCGCCTTCAAGGGCGTCTGACCGGCATGAGTGGCCCGAGGGCCCGGCGTACTTCGGTGCGCCGGGCCCTCGCGTATGCGTGCCCAGCGCGCGGCCGACGTGGGCGAGCAGCGTGGGCTACGTGGGTGAGCAGCGTGGGCAGTGTGGGCGAGCAGCGTGGGCAGTGTGGGCGACATGGGTAGCGCGGTCGACGTGGGCGAGCGGCGTGGGCTACGTGGGCAGCGTGGGTAGCGCGGGCGAGCCGCAGCCAGAGTCGGGGAGAGTCATGCGTCAAGTACCCCCGGCCGCCGTGGTCTCAGGCGTATGATGGTGGTGTCACCGTCGGCTCAGAGAGGAGCTACGCCATGCATTTTGACGAGACCGGCCCGAACACGCACACGCGCCGCTACTGGGTCAGCGCAACGATTGGGATCGCAGCGATGGTCGTCTTCGCGCTCCTGTCGGTCGTTCTCCTCCTGGGAGTCGTCTTCGGCTCCCCGCAGGTGAAACCCGTCGCAGATTCTCTGTTCCCGTGGTCGCTCCTCGTGTTCGCCGTCGCGTGCGTTGCGATGTTCGTGGCGAACGCGCGACCCCGCCAGGAGTGAGGCGCCACCTCGCTCATCGCGGCACCAGGTGCGTCGTGCCAGCGCCGCGCCGCCGGTGCGTGCACGGCGTTGGCGCGCGCCGGGACCTAGACTAGAGGGCGTGAATGAACCCCTGGTCCTTGGTATTGAATCCACGTGCGACGAGACGGGCGTCGGCCTGGTGCGCGGCACGCAGCTGCTGGTCGACCGTACGGCCACGTCGATGGACGAGTACGCCCGCTACGGCGGCATCATCCCGGAGATCGCGTCGCGCGCGCACCTGGAGTCTTTCCTGCCCACGCTCGACGCGGCCCTCGACGAGGCGGGGGTGGCCCTCTCGGACGTTGACGCGATCGCGGTCGCGGCTGGACCGGGTCTCGTGGGCTCGTTGACGGTGGGTATCTGCGCGGCCAAGGCCCTGGCCTCGTCGCTGGGTAAGCCGCTCTACGGCGTCAACCACGTCATCGGGCACCTGGCTGTCGATAAGCTTGCGGAGGGCCCGCTCCCGCCGCACTTTATTGGCCTGGTGGTCTCGGGCGGCCACTCCAACATCCTTGAGATTCGTAGCATCGCGACGGACGTCGTCGAGCTGGGCGGCACCCTGGACGACGCGGCCGGCGAGGCTTTCGATAAGGTGGGGCGCCTCCTCGGCCTGCCCTACCCGGGCGGCCCGCACGTGGATCGCCTCTCCCAGCAGGGAGATCGTGACGCTATTCGTTTCCCGCGCGGCCTGGCCGCCGGCAAGGACAAGGAACGCCACAAGTACGATTTCTCGTTCTCGGGCCTCAAGACCGCCGTCGCCCGCTACATCGAGGGCGCGACCAGCCGAGGCGAGACCGTCAGCAAGGAAAACGTGTGCGCGGCCTTCTCCGAGGCCGTCAACGATTCCCTGACCGCCAAGGCGGTGCGAGCGGCGCTGGACACGGGCTGCGACACCATCGTTGTGGGAGGCGGTTTCTCTGCGAACTCGCGCCTGCGCGCTCTGCTGACCGAGCGGGCCGAGGCCGCCGGCGTCCAGGTGCGCATGCCTCCGCTGCGCTTTTGCACCGATAACGGCGCCCAGATCGCGGCGATCGGCTCGGAGCTGGTGGCGGCGGGGCTGCCCCCATCGGGCTGGGATTTCTCGCCGGATTCGGGCATGGAGCTGACGACCACCTACGTGGCGCCTCGCTCCTGAGGGGCGCGCCCGCTCGGCGCAGCGCTCAGTGCAGGCTGTCCACGATTGTCTGGCCCACCGAGGACCACGTCGTGTAGAAACCGCCGGCCATGTTGCCGCACACCCCGATGAGTGAGGCGCAGGCGAAGGCGGCCAGCGTGAGTGCGACCAGTCGGGCGCCGTAGGCAGCCAGGGCACCCCAGGGACGCGGGATCGCGGCAAAGACCCGCTCCGAAGCGGGGCGGCAGAACCGGGATGTGCTGTCGGTGGCCTCGTCGCGGGCGTCCGCAACCACCCGCCAGGTGGCTGCGTAGCGCCAAGCGATCAGCACGAGGATGACAGACAGGAGCGCGAGGAGCGCGAGGGTGACGCGGCCGTTGGGACCCGTGGACGATTCCGTGTGGGTCACGGTTGTCACGGGAACGATGGACGCGTATGCCTCGGAGGCCTGGGCCTTCTGAGCGGTCGGGGCGGCGCCCACCGCGTTCGCGACGCGGTCGGAGGATCCCCACCACGCGAGCATCGTCGGGATGTGTTCGCGCCACAGGGGGCCCGCGTGTCCGCCGGTGGGCGGGACGTCCGTCGTGACCGTGTCGGGCGGACGCACCGCCGCCGCCATCTTGAGCGCAGTGTAGGCCCCGCCGACGACGTCATCACCGGCGGCCATCGCGTAGATGCGCATCCCGTCGGGCGTGCGGTTGGCGAGCATGGTGGACAGAGTGTTGTCGGCCAGGTACTGGTCACCCTGGTTCGTCATCTGGCCTTCGATTTGGGTGTCGTAGCCGGACAGGGAGGCGGCAGCGCCGTAGGTCTCGGGCGTGCGCAGCGCCGTCCAGACCGCGCAGTAGGCGCCCGCGGAGAATCCGCCGATCATCCAGGCGTCGCGGTTACCGCTCGTGTTGGGGAAGTTGTGGCGGATCATCGCGGGGACTTCGCGGGCCGCCCACGTGTACACGGGCGGGCGTCCTTCGATATCCGCGCAATCGTGGGCCTCCTCGTCGACGCTCAGGGAGGGGGCGACGACGATGGTGGGCGGGATGATGCCGGCGTCAACGGCGTCGTCGAGGGCTTGCTGGACCTGCGCGCCCTGCGTGGTTCCGTCGGCCTCGCCGGGGTACCCGTGGAGGAGCTCGATGACGGCGTAGGTCTTGCCGTCCGTGGGGGAGTAGTCGCGCGGTGCGATCACGTAAACGGGTAGGGTGATCCCGCTGATGGGTCCGGTCCACGTGGCGACGAGCATGCCGTCGTCGGTGCGCGTGAAGGACGCGCCGAGGGCGGAGGGATCAATGCTCTGATTGCCGATCGTGACTTCGCCGCCTGACTGGGCCTCGGAGCCCACGACCGAGGACTGGATAAGTTTTCCGAGGTCACCGCTGGTTTTAACGATGCCGAGGGAACGGTTCGCGATGAGTCCGCCCACGGAGGCGACGAGGAGGGTCGGCACGAGGATAAGGACCGCGCGTGCGAACCAATGCCGCTTGGGGCGGGGGAAGCGCGAGGGCGCGTAGCGGGGAAGCAGGGCGGCCCCCGCGACGAGGGAGAGGACGGCGAGGACGGCGACGGCCGCGAGGGTGCGCCCGGAGATCAGAGAAATGGAAGCAAGGAAGGACATGCTCACTCCTGTCCGCGTGTCGTTGACGAGGCCGTGGCGCCGCCGCGCTCAGCGCGTGAGGCGTTTCCCCGGGGGCTGGGCGCATCCGGGGCGGGGGCGTCGGTGCGGCGCGTGGCGTGCGCCGAGCGCAGGTCACCCACGCCTTTTGCCGCGAGTTTGGCGAGGCCAGCGCTGACGGAGGCGAGCAGCGTGAGGGTTTGCGTGGGGGACACGGAGGGGACGTAGGCGTGCGAAATAGCCAGGCCCACGGTTGCCAGGGAGGCGGGGTCAGGCACGGCCAGGTAGAGGGGCTGCGTGCGCGGCTTGAACTTGCGTTTGAAGGCGTGCAGCGACGTGAAACCGTAGAGGGGCTCCATGATGGCCGCCAGCGCGTCGATGAGTGGGCCGAACACGGAGGTGTCGTCGGCGGAGCGGGTGAGGGGCGCGCCCGACAGGGACAGGAATTCGAGGCCTTCCTCCTGGGCGGACAGGGCCGCCTTGCCGATGAGGAACTCGATGGCGGGGCGCCACCCCTGGGTGCGCCTGCGCATGACGTCCAGGGTGAGGCCGACGACCTGTCCGCCCCGGTAGACAGGCAGCCATGAGGTGACGGCGTGAATCGTTGACTGGGCGTCGACTGCGACGAGAATGCGTGTCTCTGGGACCGCGAGCTCGCGAACGCCGCCGAGCGTGAAGCCCATTTCCGGCAGGGCCTTGTCGGAGCTCCAGTCCCGCGAGATAACGGTGATCTGGTCCTTCCAGCCGAGCGGGCATTCCTCCCAGGTGGTCCACACGGCCTCGACTCCTTCGCGCGTCGCGTGGTTCATGGCGGTGCGCACGTCCTGGTAGGCCTTGCCTTTGAACGCGAGGCCGGGCAGGTCGAGGAGTGATTCCTCGGCGACCTGCATGATCGTCCAGCCGTCGCGCCGGGCGGCCTGCGCGAGGTCCTCGTGGATCGAGTAGAGGGCGGGCGTCAGGCCCGCGGAGGCGGTGAAGGAGGAGAACTCGGCGATGGCCCGCGAGGCCGTTCCCTCCTCGTAGGCGAGGTCCGTGACGGTCAGCGCGACGCCGCCGGCCCCGCGGTAGGCGACCCCGGCCTCGTCGAAGGGAGAGACCCACACCTGATTGCCTTCCCAGGTCTGCATCCACCCGAGGGTGTTGGCCCCGTGCTCGCGTAGGAGGGGGATGAGGTCGTCGACCGGGGAGGAGGCGGGCACGCGAGGCAGAGCCAGGAGCGCGCGCAACACCAGGACCAGCGTGCCGACCCACGCGACGAGCGGCATCCACAGGACGGGCGCCTCGGCCAGGAGAGTCATGGGAACGAGCGTGGGTTCGAAAATCGAGGCGGTCGCAGTGGGCAGGAGAGCGAGGACGTAGTCGTGGAATACCTGCAGTGGCGTCGCGTTGGGAGCGTCCGACAAATCCTCGCCCGAGGCCAGCGCGGAGAAGGGAATAAACGAGTCGCTCGTGAGCAGCCCGAGCACGAATACCACGGCCGCGCACACGACCATGACAATGAGCCAGCGACGCAGCAGGGTCGACGTTGTCGAGGGCGCGGCGTGGATCGTGAAGGAGCGGCGCAGCCACCAGGTAATGGCGCACAACGTCACGTTGAGGAGGACGGGCATGAGCAGCAGGGCGGCGGCCGTGCTCACCTCGGGGCGCAGGGGATCGTCCGGGCCGTTCCACGCGAGAAGCTCGACGGTGGTTGACGTCACCGTCGAGATGCCGAGTATACCCTGCAGGATGAGCGTGCCGACGTAGGCGAGGCGGCGCCCCCTACGCAGGCCGTAGGCGAAGACGAGCTGGAGTGTGATGGGTGCCAGGCACAGGAGGGTCGTGATGACCCCCGTGCGGCCCTCGAGCCACCAGGCCGGCCCCAGTGACCAGCGCATCTGCGCGAGCGGGCCTTCGGGCGCGGCCGAGACGACGGTGAGAGCCGCCGCGCACGCCCAGCACAGGGCGGCGATCGAGGCGAGTTGGCGCCCGAAGGTCACCTCGTCGCCGGTGTCGTCCTCGGAGCCGCGCACGCCGACCAGGCGCGCGGCGACCATGCCGGCCAGGAGCGCCCACACGCGCGCGTAGGAGATCGCCGATCCGAGGATGGCTGCCGACAACACAAGGACTCCGATGAGGAGGAAGCGGGCCCTCCAACGCCAGCGGGAGCTCAGGGATTGGGCTGCCGCGCCCGCGAGTGCAACGAGGATGAGGCTTGTCCCCCACAGGGTGCCCGCGCCGATCGCCTGGCCCCATTCGCTGACGGCGCGCTTGAGAAGGGGCAGCGTCGCCCACGTTGCGGTGACTCCGACGACCTGGCCGGACAGGGCTGCGGCCACCCACGCCCGGGTGCCCAGGTGACGTTCGGCCGCGCCGCCCGCGACAATAACCGCAATGACGCCGACGACAGCGGTCGCGATAAAGTGCCCGGGGATCGCCCCGACGGAGGAGAAGACCGACCACCAGTGGCCCTCCGACGGGTCGGCTTCGAGGACGGTGAACTGGTCGCGCCACACCAGGTAGCTGGCCGAGACGACGGCCATAACGACCGTGACGACCGCCGTCGCGGGGGCTCGGGAGAGCCAGCGGGCAGTCAGGTGTGCCACGGAGGAGAGGAGGACCCACAGGGTGTGCAGCGTCGCCCGTACGGGTACTCCGATCCTCGCTAGAGCGGTCGTGCGGGGTGTGGGCGCTCCCGCTTCTTCCTCAGCCATGGTGGCGTCCTCTCGAGCCAGTTCACTTTTCTGAAGGACAACACTACTCCGGTTATCTGAATGCAGACTGAACGTCGCCTGGGAGGGTGTCTGTCCGGTCACGAGGCCGTGGCCGGGCGGACTCACACACTCAGGGTCGCGAACTCCGCGAGGGCGAGGGGACGCCCGGCGTTCATCTCGGCGCGCATGAGATCGACGACGGCGTCAAGGCCCTGGCCGGGGCGTGCAGCCGCCGCGACGGAACGCTGGCGCTCGTAGGAGGCGCCGATCGTGAGGATCGTGTCGAGTCCGGCGAACTCGCGCGCGCAGCCCAGGTCGGCGGCGACGGGGGCGAGCTCCTCGCGCAGACGCGCGATGCCGTCCCGGGCGCTCTCGGTGGTCCCGTCGCGCGACACGATCAGCGTTGCGTCCATGCCGTAGCGGGCCGAGCGCCACTTGTTCTCAGCGACGAACCAGTCCGGCAGGACGGGAAGGGGCTCGCCGGCGTCGTACAAGCGCGAGAAATGCTCAACGAGGACGTGGGTGAGCGCAGCGAAGGTGCCGACCTCGGTCGCATTCGTTGCCGCGTCGTACACGCGATTTTCGATCGTGCCGAAGGTGGGCGAGGGGCGGATGTCCCAGCGGACCTCGTCGAATCCTTCGATGACGCCCGTGCGGATCATGTCGTCCGTGTAGGCTTCCAGGTCCTCCCACGTGCCGAACTGGCGGGGGATGCCGGCGGTGGGCAGCTGCTGGAAGACCATCGCCCGGTTCGAGGCGTAGCCCGTGTCCTCGCCAGCCCAGAACGGGGAGGACGCGGAAATCGCCTGCAGGTGGCCCAGGTGCGCGGTCAACGCCGCTTGAATCGGCAGGATCTTCGCGCGATCCTCGACGCCGACGTGCACGTGGACTCCGTACAGGAGCATCTGGTGACCCCAGTAGGCGGTGCGCTCCACGAGCTGGGCGTAGCGCTCGGAGTCGGTCACCCGCTGGCGTCCGGGGCGCGCAAAGGGGTGGGTGCCCGCGGTGGCCAGGTCGATGCGCAGGTCCGAGGCCAGGGGGCGCAGGAAGTCAACGCAGCCGGTGAGGTCGGCGATGCACTCAGCGACCGTCGAGCGCGGCTTGGAGACAACCTCGATCGTGTTGAGGAGCATCTCGCGGTGGACGCCCGGATACAGCTGTCCGTCGATCGTCGCGCGGTCGATGATCGCGTCGGCGCTCTGACGAAGGTCGTGCGAGTCGCGGTCGACGAGCTGGAGCTCCCACTCGACACCGATCGTGGAGCGCTGGGAGGAACCGAAGGGCAAGGTCATGGCGTTCCTTTCGCTGATTGCCTCCATTGTGTCAGCACGCTGCTCCGCTTCGGTGGAGAGCTTCCTTACAGGTTTGCGGGCAACCGCCGACAGATGACAGCCCGGTGGCGCCCCTCCAGGCGCGTCGCAATGACTGTCAGTTCCTTGGTTCCGCCACGAAGCTTGAGGGATTGACGCAGCTCCTCCGGGTTGATATCCGCGCCGCGTTTCTTGATTTCGACGGCGCCCGCGTCTCGCGATCTGAGAGCGGCGGCGATCGCCTTGGGTCGAAGGTTTGTCACCTCCAGGACCTCGAAGCGATCATAGAAGGGGCTGTCTGGCAAATCGTCACCTGTCAGATAGGCGATCTTCTCGGACACGATGCCCGCCCCGACCCGCTGCGCCAGGCGCGCCAGCAGGCCCGATCGAATGACCGCTGGATCGGCTTCCGCGATGATGGCCCCCAGCGGGGCGACCTCCACGCGCTCGGCGGGAGCGTCGGCGGCCTCCCCGCAAGGAGAGGCGAGGCTGTGAGCGGCCCCGGCCTCGTCCAGGAGAAGACACGAACGACCCCGGCCCTCGGGCGCGAGAGCGGGGGACCACAGGGAAGCCTCGACGAGGTTGCCGCCCACGCTCACCCACTGAGCGTGCCAATCCGCGGGAATGACGTCATACGCGATGCCCGGCGCCACCTTGACCCCCACCCGATCGATCGTGCGCGCGAGGCGAAGAACCGCGGACAGGGGAGGGGACCAGGCTTCCGGGTTCGTGATGCGCGCGGAGCCTCGCGAGGCCCCCGTGCGCCGTGCCGGATCGGCGAAGATGGCGTCCACGCCCTCGGCCGCAAGCTCGGCGATGTCCAGATCCATGACGTCGCCGAGGCGCACCTGCGACCCCTCGAAATCGCGCAGGTTCACGGCCGCAGCACCCGCCGCATCCGGATCGATGTCAACCGCCAGCACGTCCAAGCCCAGCCCGGCGATCGCCAGCGCATCCGAGCCGATGCCGCAGCCAAGGTCCGCTACCCGCGTCGCGCCGGCGCTGCGGAAACGCTGCGCGTGACGCACCGCTACCACCAGCCGCGTGGCTTGCTCCAGCCCGTCGCGCGTGAACACCATGTGGGAGGCGACCGGGCCGAACTTCGTGCGCGCCGCCTCGCGCAACGCGAGCTGGGTCAACACGGCGGCCGCCAGCCCTGCCTCGACGCCGGAGGCCCGCAGGGCGCCCCCCAGCTCGCGCAGCGGGATCGGATTCGTCTCCTGGCGGGCCTGCAGGGAAGCCAGGAGCTCCCAGCCGGGGGAGGACAGGATCGGGGTCAGAGCGCTCACGGCATCATTGTCCCATCTCTTCACCGCCAAGGCCTGGGCCGGGTCGCGCTCGCGGGCGGGGCCGACCGGCATCGCCGTCGGTGAACCGCCTGGCACTCAGGTTGCCTGAGTGCCAGGTGCGCAACTACACTCATTGAGGAAGCGCGGGAACACCCGCGACCGGTCCTGCACCTGACCCCCGCGACGGCAGGGAAAGGACGAGCACCTTCGTGACAAAGAGAAAGGGAACGACAATGTCGATCTCCATCAAGCCCCTCGAGGACCGCATCGTCATCCGTCAGGTTGAGGCCGAGCAGACCACCGCCTCCGGCCTGGTCATCCCGGACACCGCCAAGGAAAAGCCGCAGGAAGGCGAAGTTATCGCCGTGGGCCCCGGCCGCGTTGACGACAACGGCAACCGCATCCCCGTCGACGTCAAGGTCGGCGACGTCGTCATCTACTCGCGCTACGGCGGCACCGAGGTCAAGTACGAGGGCCAGGAGTTCCAGATCCTGTCCTCGCGCGACGTCCTGGCGGTCGTGGAGCGCTGATCGAGCGCTGACGCACGCAACGAGGGGCGGCCCGGAAGGAATCCTTCCGGGCCGCCCCCGTGTCGCGCCCGCCGAGGGCGTTGCCGCTCTGGTCAGGAGGCGGCTTCAGCCGCCTGCGCCAGCACGGTGTTACGCACGTAGGAGGCGTCGCGGAAGCCGGGGATGTAGGCCTTGTTGATAAAGAGCGTGGGCGTGCCGGTGATGCCGGCCTGGTGCGCCTGCTCCTTGGCGGAGGTTACCTTGGCGACGGTGTGTGCGTCGAGCATGGTCGCGCGGAACTTGTCCAGGTCGGGCACGCCTGCCGTGGCGGCGAAGTCGACGAGGGCCTGCTCGGAATACTGGGGGTGTCCGCTCGGGTCGGCCGCCGCGTAGACGGCGTCGTGGAACTCCCAGAACTTGCCCTGTTCGGCCGCTGCGATGCCTGCCTGGGCGGCCAGGGGAGAGGACTCGGTGATCTGCGCGAGGTCATACCACTCGATGCGCAGGGTTCCGTCCGCGACCAGATCCTCAAGCTCGGGGTCGACCTGCTGGGCGAACTTCGTGCAGTAGGGGCACGCGAAGTCGGAGAAGACGACCATCGTGACGGGCGCATTGATGTCGCCCTTGGCCTGCTGATCGCCAGCGTCGTGGCGCATGAACGAGTTCATGATCGACAGGTTGTTCGGATTGGTCTGGCTGGGTTCGGCGCTCTGCTCCGCCGAGGGCATCTGTGCGGCTGTGGTCGGCGTGGCCGCCGGGGTCGCCTGGGACGCCGGAGAAGTGGAGGTGAGCTGAACGCCCATCCACACGCACGCGCCCGCGAGGATCGCGGTGATCGGCGCGGTCACGAAGAAGAGCGTCTTGTAGATGGAGGAAGGGGAGCCCTCGGCGGGCGTCTTCGTCTCCTTGTCCGCGGACGAGGCCGTGGAATCCTTGGTGGTCATGCGTCCTCCCTGGGGAACGTCGATCGGCGTGGTGGGCGATGTTTGGGCACTAAAATGGTGCGGCATCGCGGTGGCGATGCCGCACCGGCAGTGTTGTTGCGCGTCAGGAGACGCGCCGTCCGCGTCCGGAGGAGCGGATCTCTTCGCGTCGTTCTTCCTCGGTCATTCCACCCCAGATGCCGTAGGGCTCCTGGGCGGCCAGAGCGTAGGACCGGCACTGCTCGATCACCGGGCAGGTCGCGCAGATCGCCTTGGCGTTTGCCGCGCGGCGCCGGCGCGTGGAGCCGCGCTCGCCCTCGGGGTGGAAGAACAGCTCGGTGTCCAGGTCTCGGCACGCCGCTTCGTACTGCCATTCCCACGCGTCGATCATGGGGCCGGGCAGACGGGAGACGTCAGTCATTGGGTGCCTCCTTCTTGTCTGTCGTGCCGACACTTTCGGCACACGATGTCCGCAAGAATAGACACTTGCGCGGTAGTTATTCAAGACCCTTTCTAGAAGTATGAGCCAGTTCTCAGAATGTGGGCGTCTGGACAGTGTAAATGCAGAAAAAGTCGCATGTGGTGCCCTGAACCAACATTGAACAACTTTTTGAATAACTTTGAGTTGCTCGTCTCCTCCGTTCCTGTGGCGCTCGCGCGGCCGACAGGCAAGAATCTGAAGGGAGCAGCACTCGAACACGCAGGAGGGGTCATGCCACGAGCCATACTGGCCACCAGCGCGCACGTCGACCGCTCCCGCACCGTGTCCTCCGTCGCCGACGAACTCGGCGTCTCCGCCTCCACCCTGCGCACCTGGGAACGCCGCTACGGCCTCGGCCCCGAAAGGCGCGAAGCCGGATCGCGACGCCGCTACCAACCCGAGGACGTCGAACGCCTGCGTGCCATGGTCAACCACGTGCACGCGGGACTACCCGCCGCCGAGGCCGCCAAGCGCGCCCTCGCCGACGTCTCCGCGCGCCCCGCCAGCAGCCCCCTCAACGCCGCGCAGCTGCGTTCCGTCGCCCTCGCCGACAACCTCCCGCGCCTCGAGGCCGCACTCGAAGCCGCCGTCGCCAGCCACGGCCTCGTCCACACGTGGTCGCGCTTCGTCGAACCCACCCTCAAATCCCTGCGCTCCACCCCCGGCGGCGACCCCGTCGGATGCCCGCCCGCCCTCATGCTGCTCAACGCCTTCCAGCGCGTGTGCCGCTCCGTCCACCTCTCGCGCCCCGCCCGTTCCCTCGTCGGCGGCGACCGCGTCGCCCTCATCGCCGACGCCCTCCACGAAACCCCCGCCCAGGTCATCGGCGTCGCCCTCGCCTGGTACGGATGCGACGTGCGCCTCCTGTCCAGCGAAAACTACGGGGGCGTGCGCGCCGCCGACCGCTTCCGCGAATACGTGCGAGCCGGAGTGCCTGCCCTCACCGTCGTCCTCGGCCACGGCCCCGCCTGCGCCGACACCATCCGCGAACTCAACGCCCGCTACGGCGGCCCCACCATCGTCGTAGGCGCCGACGCCCCCGACGTCCTGGCCCCCCACGTGCAGCGGGTGCGCACGATCAGCGCCTGCGTCGAAGAAGCCCTGGCCCTCCTGGCACCTCACGCCGACCTGCAACTCGTCGGACGGTCCTAACCCGGGCGAGGCCAGCCCGCCCCGTGTTGACGAGCCCTCCGGTCGGTGCGCGCGCAGGCGCCAAGAGTCCTGGTCAGGTGATACCGTGAGGGTACGTACCGGCAGGAGAACAGTCATGAACGCCCCCTGGAACAATGAGGATCTACGCCGCGCTTTCGACGCCGACTTCGACGCGCTCGTCGCCTTCGCGTCCCGGTCAAAGGCCCGGGTCGGCTTCGCATTCCTGCGCGCCGACGGACACGTCGATCTCGGGCGGCCCCTGGACGCCCGCATCAGCGCCCGCATGACCCACGTCTTCGCCCTCGCACAGATGCGCGGCACCGAAGGAGCCGCCCACCTCGTCTCCCACGGCCTCGCCGCCCTGACCGGGCCGCTGCGGGCGGCAAACGGCTCCTGGTACGCCGAGGTCGTCCCCACCTCCGAGACCAGTGCGACGCCGGTTCCACGCGCCGTTTCCTCCCAGCGCGCCCAGTCCGCCATGATCGGAGCGGCAGCCGCCGCCCTCCTCGCGGGCCACGAGGAGGCTCGCGCCCTCCTCGCGGACCTCGACCGCGACCAGGACCAGCGCTGGTGGGACCCGCGCAGTGGCTCCGTGCGCGAAGAGATCGAGGCCGCGACCGGCGCGCGCTCGCCCCTGCGGCGCCTATCCACCAACCTCGACACCGCGCAAGCCTACCTAGCCGCCTGGGAAGCGACGGGGGAGCGCGCCTGGTTCGACCGCGCCCGCTCGATCCTGCGCCTCGTCGGCGAAATCGCCGCGCGCTGCGGCTTCGCCCTCCCCGACCTCTACGACGAGGAATGGCGACCCCTGCCCGCCTCGGCCGACCAGGCCCCCGTCGAGCTCATCCGCCCCGGCGACACGCTCCCCGGCCTCGGATTCAAGGCCGCCCGCCTCATCGGGCAGGTGTACGCGATCCTCATCCACATGGGGGAAAAGCCCGGACCGTGGATGCTCGACACCGCGACCGCGCTCTACGAGCGCGCGCTCGCCGACGGGTGGACGGACGAGGGCGTGGGCGGCATCGTCTACACCCTCGACCCCGTCGGCGTCGTCGCCGCTCCCCAGCGCATGCACTGGGTCGTGTGCGAGGCCGCCAGCGCCGCCCGCGTCCTCGCCGAGGTCGTGGACCCCTCGCGCGCACAGAACATGGCCGTCGACTACGCGCGAGCCATCGCCTGGGCCGACTCCCACGCGCGCGCCGGCGTCGGGCGCTGGATCCACGAAATCGCCCCCGACGGCTCCGTCTCCATGCGCGTGTGGGAAGGACGCCCCGACGCCCTCACCGCCGCCCGCATGCTCGCCCGCGGCTCCGCCCCGATCTACCTCACCGTCACGGGAGCAACCGCCCGGGCCGGCGCCCCCTCGCCCCACGGTCGAAGCGCCGCCTGACCCGCGTCCGGGCCCCAGCCTCGTGCCGTGACGTGCCTCTCCGGGCGGGCGCGCCCGCCCCGCGAGCGAGCCACAGCCTCGCCCTCCCCCGCGCCCCACGCGCAGGTGGTGACGCGAAAGCAGCGCCGACCACCTACAATTGGCCCATGGGAGAACTCGCAACACACGATCCTTTCGGCCTCACCGGCCTCACCTACGACGACGTCCTGCTCCTACCCGAGCTCACGGACGTCGTTCCTTCATCCGTTGACACGTCCAGCCGCCTGACGACAAACATTTCCCTGCGCGTGCCGCTCCTGTCCGCCGCCATGGACACCGTCACCGAAGCGCGCATGGCCATCGCCATGGCCCGCCAAGGCGGCATCGGCATCCTGCACCGCAACCTCTCCATCGAGGAACAGGCCGCGCAAGTCCGCCAGGTCAAGCGCAGCGAATCCGGCATGGTCGAAGACCCCGTCACCGTCGGCCCCGACGCCACCATCGACGAACTCGACCGCCTCTGCGGCCACTACCGCGTCTCCGGCCTGCCCGTCGTGAACGAGGACGGCGCGCTCCTGGGCATCATCACCAACCGCGACCTGCGCTTCGTCCCCCAGGGCGAATGGGCCACCCTGCGCGTGCGCGACTGCATGACCCCGCGCGACCGCCTCGTCGTCGGCCAGGTCGGCATCTCCCGCGAACACGCCAAGCACCTGCTGGCCGAACACCGCGTCGAAAAGCTGCCCATCGTCGACGAGAACGACCACCTGACCGGCCTCATCACCGTCAAGGACTTCGTCAAGACCGAGCAGTACCCCAACGCCACGAAGGACTCGCGCGGGCGCCTCGTCGTCGGCGCTGCCGTCGGCTACTGGGGCGACACCTGGGAGCGCGCCACCGCCCTGGCCGAGGCCGGCGTGGATGTCCTCGTCGTCGACACCGCGAACGGCGGCGCCCAGCTGGCCCTCGACATGATCCGCCGCATCAAGGCCGATCCGACGTTTGCGGGCATCGACATCATCGGCGGCAACGTCGCCACGACCGAGGGCGCGCAGGCGCTCATCGACGCGGGCGTCGACGCCGTCAAGGTGGGCGTGGGCCCCGGCTCGATCTGCACCACCCGCGTCGTCGCCGGCGTCGGCGTCCCCCAGATCACCGCCATCCACCTGGCCGCCCAGGCCTGCGGCCCCGCCGGAGTCCCGCTCATCGCGGACGGCGGCCTGCAGTACTCGGGCGACATCGGCAAGGCCCTCGTGGCCGGCGCCGACACCGTCATGCTCGGCTCCCTGCTGGCCGGCTGCGAGGAGTCCCCCGGCGAGGTCGTGTTCACCAACGGCAAGCAGTTCAAGCGCTACCGCGGCATGGGCTCGCTCGGCGCGATGAGTTCGCGCGGGCGCAAGTCCTACTCCAAGGACCGCTACTTCCAGGCCGACGTCACCTCCGACGACAAGATCGTCCCCGAGGGCATTGAGGGCCAGGTGCCCTACACCGGTTCCCTCGCGTCGGTGATCTACCAGCTCGTCGGCGGCCTGCACCAGACCATGTTCTACCTGGGCGCATCCACGATCTCCCAGGTCAAGGCCAACGGCCGCTTCGTGCGCATCACCAGCGCGGGCCTGCGCGAGTCGCATCCGCACGACATTCAGATGACGACGGAAGCGCCGAACTACCACTCCTCATCAGCGAAGTAATCGCAGGTCGAGCGTTCGCAATGGGCGGGAGCAGCCGGTGGACTGCTCCCGCCCGCGCTATCCTAGTGGTGCGAAAAACCCACGACAGCGCAAAGGAGCCGTCCATGCTCATCCTCATCGATCACGCGAACGTCGATGCGATCGCTAAGACTCTCGAATACCTGCCCATCGACGGCGTGACGACCAACCCGACGATCCTGTACCGCGAAGGCAAGGAACCCCTCGAGGTCCTCCACGCGATCAAGTCCGTCCTGCCCGATGGCGCCCAGCTGCACGTCCAGATCGTCTCCCAGCGCGCCGACGACATGGTCGCCGAGGCACGGGCGCTGCGCGGCGAAATCGGTGGCAACCTCTTCATCAAGCTTCCCGTCACGCACGAAGGCTTCGCCGCTATCCCGCGCATCGTGCGCGAAGGCATGCAGGTGACCGCTACCGGCATCCACTCCTCGATGCAGGGCTTTATGGCCGCCAAGGCCGGGGCTCGCTACGTCGCCCCCTACGTCAACCGCATGGACAACTACGGCATCGACGGCGTGCGCGTCGCCTCCGAAATCCACCGCACCCTGCGCACCTACGACCTGAAGGCCGACGTGCTGGCCGCGTCCTTCAAGAACTCTGAGCAGGTCCTCGAACTGGTCCGTCAGGGTGTCGGCGCCATCACCGCCGCCCCCGACGTGCTGGCCGCCCTCATCAAGAACCCCGCGACAGACGCCGCCATCGCCGACCAGAACCGCGACTTCGGCATCCTGGTGGGCGAGCGACGCACGTGGCTGGATCTCATCAACGACAAGTGAGCCCTGTGTAGAGGCCCGGAGGCGGCGACTCGCCTCCGGGCCTCTCGCATACCCGCGTTGCTGCTGCGCCACCGGTGTTCCGTTGGCTGCGCCACCGGTGTTCCGGGTGCCGTCGGGCCTGCCCACTCGCCGTCCACGCCGCGAGCTTTGCTCGGCGCGTCGGCTCGAAGCCTGGCCAGGCCCCGCGGGCCCGCCCGCTCGCCGTCCACGCCGCGAGCTTCGCCCGGCGCGTCGGCTCGAAGCCCGGCCAGGCCCCGCGGCCCCGTCGGCGCCCTCTACACGGGTCGCGCGTTGCGTGTTGCTCGGCAAAACCCGTGGCCCCCAGGTGTTATCTGGATAGGTTGTGCGCACGTGGATAGGTTATGCGCATCCGGATAGGTTATTAAGCTATCCGGATGTTCGTTACCTATCCGGATGTTGCTTATCTATCCGGATGTGTGTTGGTGGCCGGGGCTGCGGCCCCGTCGGCGCCTTCCTCACTGGTGATGCGTGGTGCGTGTTGCTCGGCAAAACCCGTGGCCCCCAGGTGTTATCTGGATAGGTTATGCGCATCCGGATAGGTTATTAAGCTATCCGGATGTTCGTTACCTATCCGGATGTTGCTTATCTATCCGGATGTGTGTTGGTGGCCGGGAGCCCCAGTCCTTTACGCGGGCGGGACCGCTGCTCATTATCGGTGACCGTGACGCATGCACTGACCCGGTCCTTGACGCGGGCGGGACCGCGCCTGGAGGGGTCTGGGCCGCGAGGACGGTCGCAGGCATGGTTCCTAGGCAATGTCGCACATAATTCCCTTGCGGCTGCTTCAAACATTGAATGTGCATCGGCGGAATTGCAACGTTTTGAGCGGCGCTTGAAAACTGACCGTGGGAAATTATGTGCGACTTTTATTCGGTGAGACCCTGTGGCCCCGTCGGCGACCTTCACACTAGTGATGCGTGGTGTGTGTTGCTCGGCAAAACCCGTGGCCCCCAGGTGTTATCTGGATAGGTTGTGCGCACGTGGATAGGTTATGCACATCCGGATAGGTTATTAAGCTATCCGGATGCTGCTTACCTATTCGGATGTTCGTTACCTATCCGGATGTGTGTTGGTGGCCGGGGCTGCGGCCCCGCCAGCGCCCTCCACACGGGTCGCGCGTTGCGTGTTACGTGACCAGGCCAGCGTTCCCTGCCATACCCTCTGGGCTTATCCGGATAGGTTGTGCGCACGTGGATAGGTTATGCACATCCGGATAGGTTATTAAGCTATCCGGATGCTCGTTACCTATCCGGATGTTGCTTATCTATCCGGATGTGCGTTGGTGGCCGGGAGCCGTCGGGCCCGCCCGCTCGCCGTCCACGCCGCGAGCTTCGCTCGGCGCGTCGGCTCGAAGCCTGGCCAGGCCCCGCGGCCCCGCCAGCGCCCTCCGCACTGGTGGCGCGTAGCGCGTGCTGAGCCGGTCATGCGGCCGCCCACCGGGCGCGGCCTCCGGCCGCTGCCTGGTACATGCGCCGCGCGGAGGACAGCTCGGGCACAACGAAACGGGGGCCGGCCGCCGACCCCCGCCTGAAGCGCCCTTACTGCTGGTCGTCGCCGCGGCCTCGCGGCATGATCTGGGGCCACTCGCGGTCGATGTTTGCATCCTTGCCCTGCTTGCGCAGGTACTTCTCGAAGTCCTCGGCCCAATCCTGGTGGGCCTGGAGCTGGTAATCCATGAGCTCCAGGGCGCTCATCGACGCCAGCTGCGGGTACTTATCCACTATGCCGGCGAGCACGTCAAGCGTCATGGCCACGTCGACCTCGGCCGTGTGAGCGTCCGGGGAGGCGACCGCGCCATAGACGGGAGCCATCTCCGTCAGCGTCTTCTTACCCTTGCGGAAGCGGTCGAGCTTCCGATCTAGAACCAACGGGTCGACGACCAGCATCGGCGCGCCTTCCAGGCGCTCCTCGAAGGAACCCAGGCGGTGGCGGCGCAGCTCCTGGTTGACCAGCGTGATGTCATAGGTCGCGTTGAAGGCTACGACCGGGTAGCCGCGCAGCCAGTGCTCGACGATGGAACCGGCCAGCTCGTGCAGGACCTCCTCGATGGGGCGGCCGTCGCGGCGCGCCTGCTCAGTCGTAATCCCGTGGACGGCCGTGGCCTGCTCGGGGATCTCGACGCCCGGGTCGGTCAGCCAGGTCGCCACCTGGTCGGGGGCGCTGACGCCGGACCGGTAGGAGGCACCGTCGATGCGCAGCACCAGCGCGGCGGTGACGAGGCGGTCCTTGAGCGCGCGCACGCCCGTCGTCTCGGTGTCAAAACCCATCCACGGGTCGTCGATCCAGCTCATGATTGCTCCTGTCCTTGCCGGTTCCTCCAGTGTGGCAGAGGGCGGGCACATCTGCGTCCCGGAGGCGGTAGAAGCGGGAAGAAGGCAGTAGAATCTGTCCATGAGCCACGAAGTCGAAATCGGACGCGGCAAGCGCGGTCGGCGCGCCTACACACTGGACGACATAGCGCTCGTGCCCGCCCGGCGTACGCGCGATCCCGAGGACGTTAACGTCGGCTGGCAGATCGACGCCTACCACGTCGACATTCCTCTCATGGCCGCCCCTATGGACTCGGTGATGAGCCCGGAAACCGCGATCGCCTTTGGTCGCCTCGGTGGCATCGGCGTTCTGGATCTGGATGGACTGTGGACCCGCTACGAGGATCCCACCCCGATTCTTGATCAGATCGCTCACCTGGGCGAGGAGGAGTCGATCGCGACCCTCCAGCGCGTCTATTCGGAGCCGATCAAGCCCTCGCTGATCACGGAGCGGCTCAAGCAGCTGCGCGAGGCCGGCGTGGTCGTCGCCGGCAAGCTCTCGCCCCAGCGCGTCCAGCAGCATTGGCGCGCGGTCGTGGACGCGGGCGTCGACCTGTTCATTATTCGCGGCTCCACAGTGTCCGCCGAGCACGTGTCGTCGCGGCGCGAGCCCCTCAACCTCAAGCGCTTCATCTACGAGCTGGACGTCCCCGTCATCGTCGGAGGCGTGTGCACGGACACGGCGGCCCTGCACCTGATGCGCACGGGCGCGGCCGGCGTCCTCGTTGGCTTTGGTGGGGGAGCGGCGCACTCGACGCGCCAGTCGCTGGGCGTGCACGCGCCGATGGCGACGGCGATCGCGGACGTGGCGGCGGCCCGGCGCGACTACATGGACGAGTCCGGCGGTCGCTACGTGCACGTCATCGCGGACGGGGGCATTGGGCGCAGCGGTGACCTCGCGCGCGCGATCGCGTGCGGCGCGGACGCCGTCATGCTGGGTGCGGCCATCGCCCGCGCGGAGGAGGCGCCGGGGCGCGGCTGGCACTGGGGCTCCGAGGCCACCCACCCGGACATGCCGCGTGGCCAGCGCGTGCGTGTGGGGACGACGGGCACGCTCGAGCAGATTCTCTACGGTCCTTCGACCCGCGCGGATGGATCGCTGAACTTCGTGGGTGCCCTCAAGCGGACCATGGCCTCGACGGGGTACGCGGAGGTGAAGGACCTCCAGCGCGCCCAGGTGGTCGTCTCCCCGTATTCGGCGTCCTGATTCTCGCTCGTCGAGGGGGACGAGGCCGGGGCTGGGGGTCACGAGGCCGGGGAGCGCCACGAGGCCGGGGCTGGTTTGTCGCCCACGAGTGACCTTCCTGAACGCCCGCCCGCTCTCGGGCAGATAGCGAGGGAATTTTCTCGCGCGGTTCCATTTGGGCCCGGATGCGCCTACACTTGTCACAACTCGTGTTGCCGTTGGTAAAGACGCCTGCGGCGCGGGGCTCGTTGGCCCCTCACGGTGAGGTGAGGTTGAGAGGATATCCCGATGAAGTACGGGACACGGTCGCTAGCGGTACTCGGTGCGCTCGCGCTATCCGCGATGGGGCTTGTACCCGCGTCGTGGGCGGTCGATGTCGACCAAGCGAGCGTGGTGGAAGCGACCCAGTCGGGCGCGGTGGAAGCACACAAGAGAGAAGCAACGCAGGGAGAGGCCGCGCAGGTCCCCCAATCAGACACCGCACAAGCCGCTGCGCCGCAAGCCTCGCGGGCTGACGCTACGCCGCTGCCCCCCTCGAATGGCGCCCAGACAACACCGGCAGATGCCGCGCACCCAGCCAAGGCGGAAGCGTCGGGTGCCGATGCCTCGCAGGCAGGCGGCGCGGACGCCGCCCTGGCAGCCCATGCGGGCGGCCTACAAGCCGCGCAGCCTGCCCTTCCCGCCCAACCCGGCAATGCCGCGCAATCGGGGGAACCCGGCCCCGGCCTCGTCGATACGCCCATCCCGGATATTCAGGCCGTGGGTGCGGGGGATGACTCCGCGATGATGGGAGCCACCGTCACCACGGTCGGCGTCGTGACCGCCTCCTACCCGGCCGCCGAATCGGGGTTGGGCGCCACCCTGGACGGATACACGATCCAGACCCCGGGCTCGGGTGGTGCGTGGGACGAAGGGCGCGCGAGTTCGGACGCGCTCTTCGTCTACGCGGGGAAGAACGGCCAGGTCCCGGCCCCGGGGACGTGCGTGCGCGTCACCGGAACGGTCGGGGAGTTCCCGGCGACGAGCGCGACGGGCAATCCGCAGAGCCTCACGCAGCTGTCCGCCACAGGATTCGCGCAGGTTGACGGGTGCGAGGCCGTGGCCCCCACTCCGGTCACCGGCGTCCCCGCGGATGGTCAGGCGGAGCCCTACGAGTCCATGCTGCTCGCACCCCAGGGCACGTGGACGATCACCGACAACTACCAGACGAACCAGTATGGAACCCTGGCGCTCACGCCTGGCCCGGAGCCGCTGCGCTCGGCGACCGACGTGGTCGCTCCCGGCCAGGCGGCCCGCGACTACGAGGCCGCCAACGCCGCGCGGGTGATCGCCCTTGACGACGGCACGAACACGAACCTGCTCAAGGGCGCGGCGACGGAGGTTCCCTACGCGTACCTGGCAAACGGCGCTCCCGCGCGCGTCGGCTACCATGTGTCCTTCGATGGGCCCGTGGTGCTCGAGCCCCGGCACGGCTCCTTCGTCTTCCAGCCGACCTCCATGGTCGCCGGGCACCCCGACCGATCGCCCGTCACCATCACCGGGCAGCGCCCGGGGGCGCCCACGGTCGGAGGGGACACGCGCGTCGCCACCTTCAACGTCCTGAACTACTTCTCCGACCTGGGGGTCGACGAGGCCGGGTGCACGGGATACCCGGACCGCACGGGTGCCTTCGTGACCGCGAAGAAGTGCAGGGTGCGCGGAGCCTTCTCCCGCGAGGCCTTCGCCAACCAGCAGGCCAAGATCATCGCCGCCATCAACGCGCTCGGGGCCGACGTGGTCGCCCTGGAGGAGATCGAAAACCCCCTCGCCGTCGGGAGCGGCACGGACCGCGACGCGTCCCTGGCCCGCTTGGTCGATGCTCTCAACGAGGCGGCGGGGGCTGGGACGTGGGCCTACGTGCCCTCCCCGCCGATCATCCCGGCGGACGAGGACGTCATCCGCGTCGCCTTCATCTACAAGCCCGCACGCGTCAGCCCCGTCGGGTCCTCCGTTATCCACGATGACCCGGCCTTCACGGGCCTGGCGCGCCAGCCCCTCGCCCAAGAGTTCGCTCGCGTGAGCCTCGAACGCGCCGCTGCCCCCACCTTCGTGGTCATCGCCAACCACTTCAAGTCAAAAGGCTCCGTGCCCGAAGGCGCACCCGCCGGCAACGCGGACAACGGGGACGGACAAGGCAACGCGAACGCGATCCGCGTCGCCCAAGCCAGGGCGCTGGCCTCCTTCGCGGCGCGCTACGCCGACAAGCCCACGCTGCTGGTCGGCGACTTCAACTCCTACTCGCAGGAGGATCCGATCAAGGCCCTGGAAGGTGCCGGGTGGGCGCGCGTGTCCGGCGCGGGCCCCGCCTCCTATGTGTATTCGGGCCGTTCGGGCTCCCTCGACCACGTCTTCGCCAACGCCGCCGCCGAGCCCCTCCTGGCTGGGGTGATCAGCTGGGCCGTCAACGCCCAGGAGTCCATCGCCTTCGAGTACTCGCGCGCGGGCATGAACGCGCACCTGTCGGTCGAGGCCGACAACCCCTACCGCTCCTCGGACCACAACCCCGAGATCATCGGGCTCACCCTCCTCGGCGCCGACCCGGCCCCCACGCCGGGAGCGGCCCCCACGCCGGGAGCGGCCCCCACGCCGGCGAGCCCACCGACTCGCCAGCCCGCCATCCCCGCTCCGAGCCGAGCCGCCCGGCCGGCCACGGCCTCGTCCCGGCCTTCGGGGGCGCCGGCGCCCGCGAGCGCCCGTCAGCGCCTCGCCCGCACGGGAGCGAGCGCTGAGGCCGCCATCGGGATCGGAATCTTCCTCGCGGCGGCGGGAGCGGCCACCCGCGCCGGGGCGCGACGTTTCGCGTGCGGGCGCAGGCACCCCTAGGCATTCATTCATCCCATCCACGACTCGACGCGGCGCCGTTGCCGCTCAGAAAGGAATACACCATGCGCAGACAATGGACGCATCTGGCGCTCGCCTCGGTGGCCGCGCTGGCCCTGGCCTCGCTGCCGAGCCAGGCGGCCGCAGCCGGGCAGGACGAGGCCTCACAGGACGAGGCCGCGCCGATCACCCTGGACCTCTACACGCTCACCGACGTCCACGGGCACATTCAGCAGGTCACCAAGAAGGGAAGCGTGCGCGAGGCTGGGCTGCCCGCGATGAACTGCTACCTGAAGAAGGCACGGGAGGCCAACCCGAACTCGTCCTTCACGCTGCTGGGCGACAACATCGGTGCCTCCCCCTACATCTCGGGGGCTCTCAAGGATAATCCGACCATCGCGGCCCTGAACACGATGAACCCCCTGGCCTCGACGATCGGCAACCACGAGCTGGACATGGGGCAGGCCGTCTTTAAGCAGCGTGTCGACGGCTCCAACCCGAGCGAGTATGTGCAGGCGACCTTCCCGTACCTGGGGGCCAACATCGAGGGCATGGGCACCTACGGGGACGGCACCCCCTACCTGGGGGACTACAAGGTGTGGACGTCGCCCTCGGGCGTGAAGGTCGCCTTCATTGGGGCGATCGCGCAGGATGTGCCGTACAAGCTCAGCCCCGGAACGACGGCGGGCCTGACCTTCACGGATCCGATCGCTCGCATTAACTCCCTGGCAGCAGAGCTGAAGACGAGCGGCAGGGCCGACGTCGTCATCGCCATGCTGGACGACGACGTGAAGAACAACTACGTCAAGGTCGGCAAGGACGTCGACGGCCTCATGGGCGGGGACACACACGTGCCCTACGAGTTTGACCACGTCAACTCGGTGGAGCACTTCGAGTCCGCGAACCCGCGCCTGGCGGGCGTCGCGTCGGGTTCCTACACAGACAACCTGGGCCTGATTCGCCTGACGATTGACCCGGCGACGCGGCAGGTGACGAGTGCCGACTCGATCCTTATCCCGGCCGCCACGGTTGCCGAGTGCGGTGCCGACCCGGCCACGCAGGCAATCGTCGATCAAGCCGAGGCCGACTCGAAGGAAGCGGGCAAGCGCGTCGTCGCGACCGGGTATAGGACCCCCTTCATGCGCGGCGTGTTCACCACTCCTGACGGCGCGACCGAGCCGGGGTCGAACCGAGGCATCGAGTCGTCCCTGGGCGACCTGGTGGCCGATTCCCTGCGCGAGACCATCCTCACCCCGGACGGGAAGAGCGTCGACATCGGCATGATCAACGCGGGCGGCCTGCGAGCCGACCTGGTGCCCGGCGAGGACGGCACGATCACCTACGCGCAGACCTACGAGGTCGAGCCATTTTCCAACGAGCTGGGGTATGTGACGCTGAAGGGATCGGACGTCAAGGACGCGCTTGAGCAGCAGTGGAAGACGGATTTGAACTCGCAGAATTCCCGTCCGATGCTCAAGCTTGGCCTGTCCTCGAACGTGCGCTACACCTACGATCCTGCCAAGCCCTACGGGGAGCGTATTACCTCGGTGATGATCAACGGCGAGCCCCTGAAGGCCGACGCGACCTATACGGTGGGTTCGGTGACCTTCCTCCTGGCGGGTGGCGACTCCTTCGAGGCCCTGACCCGCGGGGGTGCGGCGGTCACGAATGGGAACCTGGACCGCGACTCCTTCAACGATTACTTGGCGCGCCACTCGGGCGTCGCGGACCGGGCTGCGGGCGCCTCGGGTGGCCTGACCCCGCGCGAGGCCAAGTCCTCCATCGGCCTGACCCTGCCCACAGAGGCGGTGGCCGACGGATCGACGGTGACGATCCCGCTGCGCGGCCTGTCCTTCTCCGAGGGACCCTCCATCACCTCCAAGGTGCGCGTGAGCGCGGGCGGGCCGCAGGCGGTGTCCGAGGTCAATAACTCCCTCGTGGACGCGCACGCCTCCGACGCTGCCGCAATCATTACGACGGACGGCGCCGGGCAGGCGAGCGTGACCGTGACGGTCGTGGGCGCGTGCGAGGGCAGGGCGGCCGGCGAGGTCGTGACCGTTCCCGTCACGGTGGCCACCGACTTCGCGACGGTCGTCGAGGCCTCGGACGGAGTGACGATTCCCGTGACCTGCGCGGGCGCCGCCCCCGCCCCGTCGGCTGACGCCGGGGATAGCGGGCAGCCCGGCGCCGCCCCCGCCCCCGTCCCCTCCAAGCGGGGCAGCGCCGGTGCGCCGCGCGGCGGGTTGGCTCGCACGGGCGCGACCACGCAGGGACTGCCTGTCGCCGTTGCGATGGGCGCGATCGGGGTGGCTGGGTTGTGGGCCCGTCGCCGCAATCGTTACCAAAGCGAGAACAAGTAGCCCTTGACATGGGAGGAGGCGGCGCGGGACACTTCGATCAGACGTAAAAGTCGACTCATACAAATGTTCGCGCAACGGTTGCGCGGACAGAGTCCGCGGCCCGCGCCGCCACCGATTCGCAGAAGAATCCACATCAACAAAGGAACACACTCATGAAGCACCTCACGAAGCTCGTCGCTGCGGCGGGGATCGTCACGCTCGCGCTGGCCGGATGCGGCGGTGGCACAACCTCCAACGGAGGAGGGACAACCAGCGAGGCCAAGGACGCCTCCACCTTCAAGGCATGCGCGGTCTCCGACGCCGGCGGCTGGGACGACAAGTCCTTCAACGAATCCGCTTACAACGGCCTCACGGCTGCCCGGGACAACCTGGGCATCCAGATCAACACGGCCGAATCCAGCTCGGACACCGACTTCGTGCCCAACGTCGAGGCCATGGTCTCCGACGGCTGCACCCTCATCATCGGCGTCGGCTTCAACCTCGAGCAGGCCATCCACAAGTCTGCGGAGCAGAACACGGACCTGCACTACGCCCTCGTCGACTCCAGCTTCACCGACGGACAAGAGACCGTCACCCTTGACAATGGCCGTCCGCTCCTGTTCAACACTGCAGAGGCCGCCTTCCTCGCGGGATACGCCGCCGCGGGCATGACGAAGACGGGCAAGGTCGCCACCTTCGGCGGCATGAAGATCCCGTCGGTCACGGTCTTCATGGACGGATTCGTCGACGGCGTCGATGCCTACAACAAGGCCAAGGGAACCAGCGTGCAGGTGCTCGGCTGGGACAAGGCCACGCAGAACGGCTCCTTCACCCAGGACTTCGACAACCAGACGCTGGGCAAGGAGCAGGCGCAGCAGTTCATCTCCCAGGGCGCCGACATCATCATGCCGGTGGCCGGCCCCGTGGGCCTGGGCGCTGCGGCGGCCGCGAAGGCCGACGGCAACACCTGGATCATCGGCGTGGACTCCGACTGGTACGAGGCCAACCCCGACTACTCCTCGATCGTGCTGACCTCCGTCATGAAGGAGATCGGCGCGTCGGTCGAGCAGACCATTAAGGATTCCGTCGAGGGTAAGTTCAGCTCGGACCCCTACGTGGGTACGCTCGCCAACGGCGGCGTCTCGCTGGCTCCCTTCCACGATTTCGACGCGAAGGTCTCCGATGAGCTCAAGGCCGATCTGGCCAAGCTCACCGAGGACATCAAGTCCGGCAAGCTCGTGATCGAATCGCAAAACGCCCCGAAGTGATGCTGTGAGGGTGGGGCTGGCGGCTGAGGCCGCCGGCCCCACTCGGGCAGTGGGGTGCCGCCCAGTCGCAAGGGGGAAGGCCCACGGAATGAAACTAGAGCTGCGGGGGATCACGAAGAGGTTCGGTCCCCTCATCGCCAACGACTCGATCGACGTGACGATCGAGGAGGGGCACATCCACGCCCTGCTCGGAGAAAACGGCGCGGGCAAGTCCACGCTGATGAACGTCCTGTACGGCATGCTCGCCCCCGACGAGGGGCAGATTCTCATCGACGGCGAGCCCGTCACCTTCAAGGGCCCGGACGACGCCGTCGCGGCGGGCATCGGCATGGTGCACCAGCACTTCATGCTGATCCCGGTCTTCACGGTCGCCGAGTCCATCGCGCTGGGCTTCGAGCCGACCGGACCCGCGGGCATCATCAACCGGGAGCGGGCACGCCGCACGGTGCTCGATGTGTCGGCTCGTTTCGGTTTCGACCTCGACCCCGACGCGCTCATCGAGGATCTGCCGGTGGGCGCTCAGCAGCGCGTGGAGATCGTCAAGGCCCTGTCTCGCCAGGCGAAGGTGCTGATCCTGGACGAGCCGACGGCGGTGCTGACACCGCAGGAGACGGACGAGCTCATGGCGATCATGCGCCAGCTCGCCGACTCCGGAACCTCCATCGTCTTCATCACCCACAAGCTGCGCGAGGTGCGCGCGGTCGCCGACGAGATCACCGTGATCCGGCGCGGGAAGGTCGTGGGACAGGCCTCCCCGAAGGACTCCGAGGCGTCCCTGGCCTCGCAGATGGTGGGGCGCGAGGTCCTCATGCGCGTCGATAAGGCCCCCGCGCGGCCCGGCGGCCCGGGCCTCGTCATCGACGACGTGTCGCTCCTGGGCGCCGGCGGCGTCGCGGAACTCGACCACGTGTCCCTCGAGGTGGCGCGCGGGGAGATCCTCGCGGTGGCAGGCGTGCAGGGCAATGGGCAGACGGAGCTCGCGGAGACGATCCTGGGCCTGCGCATTCCCAACAGCGGCACCATCACCCTCGCGGGCGCCGACATCACGCGCGCGAAACCGCGCAAGTCCCTGGATGCGGGCCTGGGCTTCATCCCCGAGGACCGTTCGACGGACGGCATCATTTCCTCCTTCTCGATCGCCGACAACCTGGTGTTGGATCAGTTCGACGCGGGCGAGTTCGCGCTCGGCCCCTCGCGCAGGCTCGGCGCGGTGGCCCGCAACGCGCGCGAGAAGCAGGAGGAATACGACATTCGCCTGACCTCGATCGACGACCCGGTCTCCTCCCTGTCGGGCGGTAACCAGCAAAAGGTCGTCGTGGCGCGCGAGATGTCGCGTGACCTGACGGTGCTGGTGGCCAACCAGCCCACCCGCGGCGTCGACGTCGGGTCGATCGAGTTTATTCACCGCAGGATCGTGGACGTGCGCGACCAGGGGTGCGCGGTGCTGCTGATCTCCTCGGAGCTGGACGAGGTCGTGGCGCTGGCCGACCGGATCGCCGTCATGTACCGCGGTCGCATCGTCGGCATCGTGCCCCCGGACACGAGCCGCGACGTGCTGGGCCTCATGATGGCGGGTGTCCCCGTGGACGAGGCCGTGGCCGCTTCCTGCGGATCAACGCTAGAGCGCGGGGCAGCCGGGAAGGAGGAGCGATGAGTGCACGCGCGAGTAAGGGGATGGGCTTCGTGATACAGGTTTTTCGTATCCGGTGGCTCGTCTCGCTGTTGGCCGTCGTCATCGCGTTTGCCATCGGGGCGGTCTTCATTGTCCTGGCGGACGCCTCCGTCCTCGATGCCTACTACGCGATGTTCCGCGGGGCTATCGTGGATCCGCAGGCCCCGACCTTTGTGCGCATGGTCAAGCCACTGACAGACTCCCTGTTCTATGCGATCCCCCTGATCATCTCGGGGTTGGGCCTGGCCTTCGGTTTCCGCGCGGGTCTGTTCAACATCGGCGGCAAGGGCCAGATGATCATGGGCGCGCTCGCGGCCGTGTGGGTGGGTTTTTCGCTGAGCCTGCCGCCGGTGGTGCACACGCTCGTTGCCCTGGCGGCGGCGATCGTCGCGGGCGCCGCGTATGGCGGCATCGCTGGCGTCCTGAAAGCGAAGACGGGCGCGAACGAGGTGATCGTGACGATCATGTTGAACTCGATCGCAGCCCTGGCGCTAGGCTACGTGTTGACGCAGCCGGCGTGGCAAAAGCCCGGTTCGAACCAGCCGATCACCCCTAACGTCGCCGATTCGGCGGCCCTCACGGCGTTTTTTAAGGGGCCGATCAAGCTGCATGCGGGCCTCATCGTCGCGCTCGTCGCGCTGGCGTTGTTCTGGTGGCTGATGGAACGCTCCACGCTGGGCTTCCAGATTCGCGCGGTGGGCGCCAACGCGGCGGCCGCCCGAACGGCGGGCATTTCGGTCGAGCGCATCACGGCGGTCACGATGGTGATCTCGGGCGCGTTCCTGGGCCTGGCCGGGGCGAACGAGGCGTTGGGGACCCTCGGGTACGTGTCGCGTGACGTGGCTGGTTCGATCGGCTTCGACGCGATCACGGTAGCCCTGCTGGGGCGCAACAAGACCTGGGGGACCTTCGGGGCTGGGCTGCTCTTCGGGGCCTTCAAGGCGGGAGGTTACGCGATGCAGGCCAAGGGCGTGCCGATCGACATGATCCTCATCTTGCAGTCGGTGATCGTCCTGCTGATTGCTGTTCCGGATGCTCTTGCGGTGGCCGTTCCGGCTGTCCGGCGTCGACGCGACCGAGCAGGCGCGAAAGGAGAAGGCTGATGAGCACAAGTGAGTCCGTTGCAGTCCCGCGGGTAGAGGTCAAGCGTTCCTGGAAGCTCCCCGGCATCTACGTGGCCGCCGCCGTTCTGCTCCTTGTCTTCGCGATCTCCACGCGCGGCGACGTGACGATCCGCCTGAACGACAAGTCGCAGTCCTACGAGATCCCCGACATCGTCACCGCCGGTGCCCCCATCGTGTGGGTGCTTGCTGCCTTGACGATCGCCATCACCGCGTGGACGATTCTGGCGACCGCGCGGCGCATGACGCGCAGCACGTGGGCGCGCGTGGGTGGGATGGTCCTTGTCGGCCTATCGACGATCCTGGGATTCCTGTTCTACGCGGGCTCGGATTCGACAGGGGCGGTGACCCTGACCTCGACGCTCGTCTCGACGGTGGCGATCTCAACGCCGCTCATTTTCGGCTCCCTGTCGGGCGTCGTCTCCGAGCGCGTCGGCGTCGTCAACATCGCGATCGAAGGTGACCTCCTGGTGGGGGCCTTCGCGGGCGTCATGGCGGCCTCGTACTTCCAGATGCCCTACGCGGGCGTCATTGCGGCGCCCCTCGCGGGCGCGGCCCTGGGGGCGCTGCTGGCCCTTTTCTCGGTCAAGTGCGGGGTGGACCAGATCATCGTCGGCGTCGTCTTGAACGTGCTGGCGCTGGGCCTGACCACCTTCCTGTACGGGACGGTCATGAAGGAAACTCCGGGGAGCCTGAACACCAACCAGTTCTCGCTGTCCCCGATCAAGATTCCCGGCCTCGCCGAGATCCCGGTGATCGGCCCGGTGCTGTTCAATCAGACGATCCTCGTCTACCTCATGTACGCGGCCGTCATCGCGCTGGCCTTCTTCCTGTTCCGTTCCCGCTGGGGGCTACGCCTACGCGCCTGCGGTGAGCACCCGCGGGCGGCGGACACGGTCGGCATCAATGTGGGGCGCACGCGCACGCTCAACACGATCCTCGGCTCCGCCTTCGCGGGCCTGGGGGGCGCCTTCTTCACGATCGGGTCGGGCCTGGCCTTCACGGACAACATTTCCGCGGGCAACGGCTACATCGCGCTGGCGGCGATGATCCTGGGCAAGTGGAACCCCGTGGGTGCCATGGGGGCGGCCGTCATGTTCGGTTTCGCGCAGGCCCTGGCCCGCATGCTGCCCAACATCGAGCCCGCGATCCCCGCCGACTTGGTCTCGATGATCCCCTACGTGGTGACGATCGTCGCGGTGGCCGGTTTCGTCGGCAAGTCTCGCGCGCCCGCCGCCGAGAACGTCCCCTACGTGAAGTGAGGGGCCGCGACGATGACGCAGATCGACTGGGACGCCCTGCTGGGCGCGGCCATCGAGGCGATGACCCACGCCTACTGCCCCTACTCGCATTTCCCGGTGGGGGCCGCCGGTCTGGCCAGCGACGGGCGGATCGTGAGCGGCTGCAACGTGGAGAACGCGGGGTACGGGGTGACGCTGTGCGCCGAGTGCGGCATGGTTTCCGACCTCATCCGCTCCGGCGGCGGCGCGCTCCTCGCCGTCGTCGCCGTCAATGGGGACCGGGTCCCGGTGGCCCCGTGCGGCCGGTGCCGTCAGCTCATCTACGAGCACGGCGGGCCCTCCTGCCTGGTCCTCATGCCCGGCGGCGTCGCCGACATGACGCAGGTCCTGCCCGGGGCCTTTGGCCCCCACGACTTGGAGGAGCTGGGGTCCCAGACCGACGCGGGGCTGCGCGACGCACACGGGGTGGCCCCGGCCTCGTCCACGACGAAAGAAGGAACTGATGGCACTCTTTGATGCCGTTGACATCATCCGCGTCAAGCGCGACGGGGGTGCGCTGACCCCCGATCAGATCGACTGGACGATCGACGCCTACACGAAGGGCATCATCAAGGACGAGCAGATGGCCGCCCTGGCCATGGCGATCTTCCTGCGCGGCATGGACCGCGCCGAGATCGCCCGCTGGACGGACGCGATGATCCGCTCGGGGGCGCGCATGGACTTTTCCGGCATCGGCAAGCCGACCGCAGACAAGCACTCCACGGGCGGTGTGGGCGACAAGATCACGCTGCCCCTGGCGCCGCTGGTCGCGTGCTTCGGCGTGGCCGTCCCGCAGCTGTCGGGCCGAGGCCTGGGGCACACGGGCGGCACCCTCGACAAGCTCGAGGCGATCCCGGGGTGGCGCGCGCAGCTGAGCAATGAGGAGATCATGGCGCAGCTGGGGTCCGGGTGCGGCGCGGTCATCTGCGCGGCGGGCTCGGGCTTGGCGCCGGCGGACAAGAAGCTCTACGCGCTGCGCGACATCACGTCGACCGTGGAGTCGATCGCGCTGATCGCCAGTTCCATCATGAGCAAGAAGATCGCGGAGGGAACGGGTGCCCTCGTCCTGGACGTCAAGGTCGGATCGGGCGCCTTCATGAAGGACCTGGACGCCGCTCGTGAGCTCGCCCGCACGATGGTCGACCTCGGGCGTGATGCGGGGGTCGCCACGCGCGCGCTCCTCACCGACATGTCCGTGCCGCTGGGCAGGAAGATCGGCAACGCCCTCGAGGTGGAGGAATCCGTCGAGGTCCTGGCCGGGGGTGGCCCCGCCGACGTCGTTGAGCTCACCTGCGAGCTCGCGCGCAACATGCTGGACCTGGCCGGGGTTCGCGACGCCGACGTCGAGGCGGCCCTGGCGGACGGTCGCGCCATGGACCGCTGGCGAGCGATGATCCGCGAGCAGGGCGGTGATCCGGACGCGCCCCTGCCGCGCGCCGCGCACACCCACCGGGTCCTCGCCGAGGCCGACGGGACCGTCGCGGGCATGGATGCGCTGGCCGTGGGGGTTGCCTCGTGGAGGCTGGGCGCTGGCCGCGCCGTCAAGGAGGACCCGGTGCAGGCAGGAGCCGGCGTCGAGATCCACGCCAAGCCGGGGGAGAGCGTCACCAAGGGAGCGCCCCTGCTCACGCTCCACACGGAGGACGAGTGGCGCATCCCGCGCGCCCTCGAGGCCCTCTCGGGCGCCATCGAGATCGCCGACGGGGTGGCACCCGAGCCGCGTCGCGTCGTCCTGGAGACCGTCTCCTGAGCGGAGGCTCAGCGCAGATCGCACGGGGAAGGAAGCGACGTGGATAAGCGTGACGAGCAGGCGATTGAGGCGGTCAAGGCCTACTATCAGCAGGATCTGAGCCAGGCCGAGGTCGCCGCCCGCATGGGCATCTCGCGCCCCACGGTCGCCAAGCTGCTGGCCCACGGCCGCGCGCGCGGCTTCGTGACCGTCGAGATCCACGACCCGCGCGACGACGCCTCCGAGCTGGCCTCGCGCCTCGAGGAACGCTTCGGCCTGGCCTGCGCGCGCGTCGCCTACGGGCACGCCGCGGATGAGGCGGAGGCCATCGACCAGGTGGGGCGCGTCGGCGCCGCCCTGGTGGTTCAGCTGGTGCGCGACGACATGAGCGTGGGAATCTCGTGGGGGCGCACGATGAGCGCGCTCGCCTCCCACCTGGCGCGAGCCCCACGCCAGGGCGTGCGCGTCGTCCAGCTCAAGGGCGGGACCTCCTACTCCGAGCGGGCGACGCACGACTACGAGATCATGCGTTCCTTTTGTGAGGCGCTATGCGCCGAGCCCAGGTACCTTCCGCTGCCCGCCATTTTCGAGGACACCGCTACGGCCTCGATCGTGCGAGCGGACCGGGCTATCGCGCGGATCCTGGAGGAGGGGCGCGGCGTGGACGTGGCGGTGTTCACGGTCGGCGCGATCAACGAGGAGGCGCTGTCACTGAACCTGGGTCAGCTGGAGGTGGGCGAGGTGGAGGCGCTGCTGCGCGACGCCGTGGGCGACGCCTGCTCGCGCTTCTTCACGCGCGACGGCGTCGTCGCTGCGCCCGCGGTCGACGAGCGCACGGTCGGCATTCGGCTGGAGGAGCTGCGCGCTCGTCCCGTGCGTGTGCTCGTGGCCGGCGGCCGCGTCAAGGCGAGCGCGCTGGACACCGCGTTGCGCATGGGGTTGGCTACGCATCTTGTGGTCGACCAGGACCTGGCCGCCGCGCTGCTGGAGAGGCAGGGCGAGGCATCCCCGTCGGCGGGCGGGCAACGACGCCCCCCGACGGATGGGAACACTTGTCAATTCAATCGTTGACACTATGACAATGCAGGGCATAGCCTTGTGGAACAGGTAACGAAGCCTGAGCGGACCACCGCTCGACGACCCAACGGAGGACACATGCGCTCGACACCGCACATCAACCCCACTGCACCCATCGCGCCGACGATCCTCCTACCCGGAGACCCGCTGCGCGCGAAATTCATTGCCGAGAACTACCTGGAGGACGTCCAGCAATTCAACGCCGTGCGCAACATGCTGGGCTTCACCGGCACCTACCAGGGGACCCCCGTCTCCGTCATGGGGTCGGGCATGGGCATCCCCTCGATCTCCCTGTACGCCTACGAGCTCATCCACGAATTCGGCTGCACGCGCCTCGTGCGCGTGGGCACCTGCGGGGCGATGCAGCCCGACATGCACCTCTACGACGTCGTCGTCGCCCAGGCCGCGTGCTCGAACTCCGCGTTCCTCGACCAGTACCAGCTACCCGGCTCCTACGCGCCGATCGGCTCCTACCGCCTCATCGAGGACGTGGTGCGCCGTGCCCGCGAGGCCGACGTGCCGGTCCACGTCGGCAACGTCTTGTCCTCCGATACGTTCTACAACGCGAACCCGACCTTCAACGAGGCCTGGCAGCGCATGGGCGTGCTCGCAGTCGAGATGGAGACCGCCGGCCTGTACGCGACCGCCGCCCACGCGGGCGTCGAGGCCCTGGGCATCTTCACGGTCTCCGATTCCCTGGTGACGGGCGAGGCGACGGACGCCCAGGCACGCCAAACGTCCTTCACGACCATGATGGAGCTGGCCCTGCCCCTGGCCACCCTCTGACACGAACAGAAAGTAGATCTATGAACAAGCGTGACGTGGCGGCGATGATCGACCACACGATCCTCAAGCCCGAGGCAACGACTGCGGACGTGGCGCGCATCGTCGAGGAGGGCGCCGCCGCCGGCACCTTCTCGGTGTGCGTGTCCCCCTCGATGCTTCCCCTGGACGTGCCCGAGGGACTGAAGGTCGCCTGCGTCGTGGGTTTCCCCTCGGGCGCTGTCAAGCCCCAGGTGAAGGCATTCGAGGCTGCCCAGGCGGTGGCCGACGGCGCCGACGAGATCGACATGGTCATCAACATCGAGCTGGTCAAGGACGCGCGCCTCCACGAGCTCGAGGAGGAGATCAAGGCCGTGCGACGGGTGGTGCCCGCCCCGCGCGTCCTCAAGGTCATCATCGAGTCGGCCGCCCTGAGCGACGACGAGATCGTCGCCGCCTGCACCGCCTCGATGGCCGCGGGCGCGGACTTCGTCAAGACGTCCACGGGCTTCCACCCCGCGGGCGGCGCGTCCGTCCACGCCGTCGCCCTCATGCGCGCCACCGTCGGCGACGCGCTCGGCGTCAAGGCCTCGGGCGGCATCCGCGACGCCGAGACGGCGCTCGCCATGATCGAGGCCGGAGCCTCCCGACTGGGTGTCTCCGCCACCACCGCCATCCTGGCAGGACTGGAGGACTGACCCGTGGAGCTACTTGACAAGGCTCAGCGCTGGGCCGACCATGACCCGGACCCGGCCACGGCCTCGTCCCTGAAGGCCGACATCGAGGCCGCGGAGCGCGGCGACGAGGAGGCGCTCGCCCGCGTGGGCGCCGCCATGAACGGCCCCCTCGAGTTCGGCACGGCCGGCCTGCGCGGCGTCGTCGGCCCCGGTGAGTCCCGCATGAACCTGGCTGTCGTCATCCGCGCGACCGCCGGCCTGTGCCAGGTCGTCAAGGCCCACGCGACGGGCACCCCCACCCTGGTCGTGGGCTGCGATGCCCGCTACGGCTCCTCCGAGTTCGCCACGGCCGCCTGCCGCGTCGCCTCCGCCGCCGGCGTGCGCGTCCTCGCGCTGCCCCAGGCCAACCCGACCCCGCTGACCTCCTTCGCGGTGCGCCACTACGGCGCGGACGCGGGCGTCATGGTGACCGCCTCGCACAACCCCGCCCCGGACAACGGCTACAAGGTCTACCTGGGTGGCAGCGTCGTCACCGGCGACGGGCAGGGCGTCCAGATCGTCCCGCCCTTCGACGCCGAGATCGCCGCGGCCATCGAGGTCGCGCCCCCCGCCGACGAGATCCCCATGAACGATGACCTGGTCGAGGCCGTGGACCCGCGCGACGAGTACGTCGCCGAAGCAATTAAGCTGGCCTCCGGCGAGGCCGACGCCCGCGCGGACCTGCGTATCGTCCTGACCGCCATGCACGGCGTGGGCGCCGCGATGACCGCGCGCGTGCTGGCCGAGGCCGGCTTCGCGAAGGTCTCGCTCGTCGCCGCGCAGGCCGAGCCCGACCCCGACTTCCCGACCGTGCCCTTCCCGAACCCCGAGGAGGCCGGCGCCCTCGACATGGCGATCGAGCAGGCACGGGCAGAGGATGCCGACCTGATCATCGCGGTCGACCCCGACGCGGACCGTTGCGCGCTCGCGGTGCCTGATCCGGGTGCCGAGGCCGGGTGGAGTCCGCTCAGCGGCGACCAGATCGGGTGCCTGCTGGGCGAGTTCCTCGCGGCGCGCGGTCTTGAGGGCTCGCTTGCCAACTCGATCGTGTCCTCGCGCCTGCTGGCGCGCATCGCCCGCTCTCACGGGCTCGAACACCACACGACGCTCACGGGCTTCAAGTGGATCGCGCGCGCCCCTCAGCTGGCTTTCGGCTACGAGGAGGCCATCGGCTTTTGCCCGAATCCCTCCGTCGCGCGTGACAAGGACGGGATCGCCTCGTCCGTGGTCGCCGCGTCGCTGTTCGCTGCGCTCAAGACCGAGGGGCGCACCGCCTGGGATGAGCTGGACCGCTTGGCCCACGCCCACGGCCTGCACGTGACCGGCCCGCTGACCTTCCGCGTCGAAGAGATCGCTCAGATTGACACGGGCATGGCGCGCCTGCGCGCCCAGCCGCCGAGCGAGCTCGCGGGCTCGCCGGTCGTTGAGGTGTCTGACCTGGCGGAGGGCTACCAGGGCCTGCCGCCCACGGACGGGGTCCTGGTGCTCACCGAGGCGGGGGACCGCGTGATCGCGCGTCCGTCGGGCACCGAGCCGAAACTCAAGTGCTACCTCGAGGTCATCCTGCCCGCCCCCGAGGGTGAGCCGGTTCCGTGGGAGGCGGCGCGCGAGCGTCTCGAGTTGATAAAGCGCGAGTTTGGTCAGATTATCGGCCTGTAAGCGCTGATGGGCGGCCTCCGTTCGTCGATTTCAATGGGGTGCATCCCTGCGCACGAAAATAGATAACGCTATACTTGCGTATATGTCACCTCACACTGAATCGTCGGCGGAGACCCTCCCCTTCGCCGACCGCCCCGTCGAGAAGACGCCCGGACACTGGGTGCTCGCGCGAGCGGGCAAGACGGTCCTACGCCCCGGCGGCCTGGCCCTGAGCATGTGGGCGCTCAAGCGAGCCGTCCTGCCCGGCGCTGACGTCGTCGAGTTTGCCCCGGGCCTGGGGGTCACGGCCAGGGCGATCATCGGGGTGGGTCCCGCCTCCTACACCGGCGTTGAGCGCGACCCCGACGCCTGCGCGCGCGTGGACGCCATCGCCTCGGGCGTGGGCCGCTGCGTCAACGCGGACGCGGGGCAGACCGGACTGCCGGACGAGAGTGCGGACGTCGTCGTCGGCGAAGCAATGCTCTCGATGCAAGGAGAGAAAGCCAAGCGCGCCATCATGGGTGAGGCCGCGCGTATCCTGCGCCCCGGAGGCCGCTACGTCATCCACGAGCTGGCGATGCGTCCCGATTCCATCGGCGAGGAGCCTGCCACCGAGATCAGAAAAGCCCTCGCGCGTGCCATCAGCGTCAACGCCCGGCCCCTGACCGTCGCCGACTGGCGGCGCGCCCTCGAGGATGTCGGCCTGGTCGTCGAAGAGACGCGCATGGCCGCCATGGCCCTGCTCAAGCCCGGCCGCCTGATCGCCGACGAGGGCGTGCGCGGGGCGCTGCGCATCGCCCGCAACGTCGCCCGCGACAAAGATCTGCGCGAACGCGTCACCACGATGGCGCGCACGTTCAAGAAATACGACCGACACCTGTGCGGCGTCGCCATCGTCGCACGCAAACCCAAGGAGAACGAATGAGTCTCTCGCCCGAATCCAACACCGAGGTCCCCACCCCCATTATGACGGACCTGCAGGACATCGCCTCGATGATCCAGGTCAACGAGGAGGCCACCGTCTCGCGCACGGTCATGCACGCCGAGGGCGTGCGCCTGGTCCTCTTCAGCTTCGACAAGGACGAGATCCTCAGCGAGCACACCGCCGCGATGCCCGTCATCCTGCACACCCTCGAGGGTGCCCTCGAGATCGAGGCCGACGGCCGCACCGTGGTCCTGCGGCCCGGTGACGTCATCCACTTCGGCACGCGCCTGCCGCACGCCGTGCGCGCGCTCGAGCCATCGAAGCTGGCCCTGTACATGCTGGATCGCCGCGAGCGCCCCACGGCCTGAGCGCCGTCTCAACCCGGGAACCCTGACCTCGTTTGAGAGCAACGAGGCCGGGGTTCCCTGCTGCGTGAAGGCTCGGGAGGGCGGGCGCGCGGGCGACTAGCGCAGCGTTACGCCGCCGACGCCTTGCCGGCGCCGCGCGCGACCACCCACAGGCCCGCCTCGACGATAATGCCGGAGACAACGAAGACCAGGGGAACCGAGACGCGGGCGCCGAGAATGGCCATCGCCGCCAGCGCGATGCCGTGAGCGGTACCCAGGACGCCTCCGCCGAAGAGGATGGGCCAGGCGGCGCGGTGGGCGCGCTCCCAGGCCCCAGAGCCCGGTTCGACGCCTCGCAGGCGCAGGCCCAGGGGAGGGCGGCACACGCCCGCGCGCGCAGCGATGCCCGAGATGAAGAGGTAAAGCCCGCCCGCGACGAGCACGAGGGCGACGAGGACGAAGAGGACTGTCAGGGCGACGGACACGGGACCCCCAGGGACGGTGGATGTTTCACGGCAGTTTCACGCGGGCCGCGCGACCATTCTACCCGGCCCCGGCCTCGTCACTGACGAGGCGAAGGGAGCGTCGGGGGACCGACCTGAGTTGAGCCGTCGAGGAGCGCGTGCACGCTTAGAAGTAGCAGGCGATCGGGCCGTTCGGGCCCGGGACGACGGTGACGGGCGTATCGAAGATGTCGGTGAGGACCTCGTCGCGCATGATTTCCTCGGGTGTCCCCATGAAGGCGACCGTCCCATCCTTGAGGGCGCAAATCTGCGAGGCGTAGCGCGCCGCGAAGTTGATGTCATGCAGGACGATGACGATCGTGCGTGAAAACTCGCGCGCCGCGCGCTCCAGCATCGTCATCATCTCGACGCTGCGCGCGATGTCCAGGTTGTTGAGGGGCTCGTCCAGCAGGACGTAGTCCGTTTCCTGCGCGAGGACCATGGCGACGTAGGCGCGCTGACGCTGGCCGCCCGACAGCTGGTCCAGGTAGCGGCCCTCCAACTCCTCCAGGTCGAGGAAGCCGATGTAGCGGTCGATGATGGCCTCGTCCTCGGCGCTCAGGCGCCCCTTCGAGTGGGGGAAGCGCCCGAAGCCCACGAGCTGACGCACCGTCAGGCGAGAGATGAAGTGGTTCTCCTGGCGCAGGATCGACAGGGTGCGCGCCAGCTCGGAGGACTTCGTCGTGGCCACGTTGAGGCCGCCGACCTCGATGGTTCCCTCGTCGATGCCGAGGAGGCGCCCGACCATCGTCAGGAGCGTGGACTTGCCCGCCCCGTTGGGACCCACGAGCGCCGTGATGCCGCCCGCGGGGATGTCGAGCGAAATGGAACCGATGCGCACCGACGGCGAGTACTGCTTGACGACGGAATCGATGGAGATCACAGGCGGCCCTTCCGCAGAATAGTGACGATGAACGCGAGCCCGCCGACGAACTCGATGATGATGGAGACGACGCCCTGCGTGTTGAACACGTGATTCATGAAGAAATAGGCGGTGGACAGGATCGCGGCGCCCAGGCCTGTGGCCATCGCGAAGATGTAGCGGTGGTCGTGCGTGTCGGAGAACTGGTAGGACATCGTGGCCACGAGGAAGCCGAGGAACGTCATCGGCCCCACGAGCGCCGTGGAGGTCGCCATGAGAATCGACACGAGGACGAGGACCACGACCGAGGTGCGGCGGTGGTTCAGGCCCAGGTTCGTGGCGGTCTCGCGTCCGAGCGAGAGGACCGACAGCCGCCGCGTGAGAGCGACGAGGGCGATGGCTGCGGCCGCGACGAGGGGAATCGCGATGGGGAAATACTCCTTCTGGGCGTTCGCGATCGACCCGAAGAGGCGCGCGGTCAGCACGTCGAACTCCGAGGGTGTGAGCAGGCGCTGCATGAAGGTCGAGATTGAGCCCAGGCCCGCGCCCAGCATGACGCCGATGAGGAGCATCGCGTGCATCGAGGCGCGCTGGGAGGTCAGCAGCCACGAGTACAGGAGCAGCGTGAGCGCGATCATGAGGGCGAGCTGGCCGACGAAGTTGCCGACGGTCGCCGACGCGTTGAGCCCGGCGACGCCCAGGAAGAAGATCGTGGAGGTGTGGATCGCCCGGTAGAGGGACTCAAAACCGAGGATCGAGGGCGTAATGATGCGGTTGTTCGCCACCGTCTGGAAGGCGACCGTCGCCATGCCCTGGCATACCGCGACGAGGGCGATCGTGAGGACCGAGAAGGCACGCCTGCGGGCGAGCCTCCAGAAGACGGGGGTGCCGAATTGCGCGGGGTTCTTCCAGGTGAGCAGCCCGATGCAGGCCAGGAGCGCGATGGCGCACACGAGACCGAAGATGAGCCACCAGCGGCGCCGGGCGGTCGGGGAGACGAAGGCGCCGGTGCGCCGCGCGGGGCGCTTCGCGGACGCGGACGAGGCCGTGGCGGGGGAGGTGGAAACGGCCTCGGTGGTGGGGGAGGAGAGGGTGTTCACAGGACGGCCCCCTTGCGTGCCTGGCGCAGGACGAGCGCGATGAAGACGAAGGCCCCGAGGACGCCCAGGATGACAGAGACAGGCATCTCGAAGGGGGAGATGATGGTGCGCGCGAGCAAGTCGGTGACGGTGACCAGGGCGACGCCCGCCAGGCACACCCAGGGAAGGTTGGTACGCAGGTTGTCGCCCATCGTCATGGAGACCAGGTTGGGGACGATGAGCCCGAGGAAGGGCAGGGAGCCGACGACGACGGTGACGACGCCGGTGGCGACGGCCACCAGTCCGGTCGCGATGAGGACCATGCGGTGGTAGTTGACACCGAGGGAGACGGCGATGTCTTCGCCGAGGGAGACGGCGGTGAGTCGGTCCGCCATGACGAAGACGATGGCGACGACGGCGGCGACGATCCACAGGATCTCGTACTGGCCTTCGTACACGGAGGTGAAGGAGCCTTGGAACCACACGGCGACGCTCTGCATGGTGTTCGTCTCCAGGGCGATGAACGTGGAGATTGCGGAGACGACGGCGCCGAGCATCATGCCCATGATGGGCACGAGCAGCGAGGAGCGCAGGGAGACGCGGCGCAGGAGGGCGAAGAAGACCATGGTTCCGACGAACGCGAAGACAATCGCGCAGGTCATGCGCACGAGGATTGGTGCGCTGGGCCAGGCGATCATGATGACGAGCAGGCCCAGTCCCGCCCACTCGCTGGTGCCGGTCGTGGAGGGTTCGGCGAAACGGTTTTGGGTGACGAGCTGCATGACGAGGCCGCTCATCGACATGGCGGCGCCCGAGAGGATGAGGGCGATCGTGCGGGGGACGCGCACGGCGAGGAAGATGCGCCAGCCGTCGTCCTGGGAGAGGATCGAGTATTCGCCGGTGGCCAGGGACAGGACCAGCAGGGCGATGACCGCGAGCGTGGCGAGGGCGAGCGCCAGGGGGCGCCGCGACGAGGTCCGGGCGGCGTCGCGCGTGGCGGAGACGGCCGACGAAGGGGCGGGCGCGGGGGCGGTGGGGGAGTGCGTCATGGGAGCAGGGGTGCGGGTGCCGCCCCGAGGGGCGGCACCCGCTGGGGTGTCAGGGGATTACTTCTTCGCGGCCTCGAAGGCGTCTGCGATGGAGTTGAAGATCTCCGTGTAGGTGATGATGGATTCGTTGGTGTACGTGTCGTTGGGGGCGTACACGACGTGCTTGTTTTGCAGGGCGGCGACGTTTTGCAGGGCGGCGTTGTCGTTGATGACCGTTTCGGCCGGAGTGTTGGAGCCGTCCTTGGTGATGGCGGCGTCGCGGTCGAGGACGAAGATCCACGCCGGGTTGGCCTGCGCGATCGCCTCGACGGAGATGTCGTCACCGGTGTGCGAGTCGGTCGCCCCCTCTACCTCGAGGGCGGGCTTGAGGCCGAGCAGGTCGAAGACCGGTCCCCACGTGCGGCCCTTGCCGGGCGCCACGTAGCCGATGTTGCCGCCGGAGACGTCCACCGCCATGACGGTGGAGGATCCGTCGTAGGCGTTCTTCGCGCGCTCGATCGAGGCGTTGAAGTCGTCGACGAGCTGCTTGGCCTCGGCCTGCTTGCCGAAGATCTCACCCAGGTCGGTGACCTCGCGGATGAGCTCCTGGTCGAAGGGCTGGCCCTCGCGCGGCTCCAGGTTGATGAGCGGGACGTCGGGCGCCAGTTCCTTGATCTGCGCGTCGTACTTGGAGAAGCGCTGACCGGAGATGATGAGGTCGGGTTCGGCGGCGACCAGGGCCTCCAGGTTGGGGTCGCGGTGCATGCCCACGTCGGCGATGTCCTCACCGTTGTACGCGGTGATGGTGGAGGGGATCAGCTTCTTGGGGGCGGCGACGAGCGGCACGTCCCACTGCGCGAGGACCTCGAAGGTGCGATTGTCGAGGGAGGCGGCGCGGGTCACGGGCAGCTTGATCTCGACCGTTCCGTCGTTCGCGTCGATGGACACGGACGAGGCCTGGGTGGCCTGCGTGGTCTCGCTCGAGGCGGCGGAGGACTGGGAGGTGGTGGCGCCGGAGGAGCATGCGGCGAGGCCGAGGGCGGCGATGGCGGCGATGGCGGCCAGGGAGGTGGTCGTGCGAGACATCATTTCTCCGTCATAGGTGCTTGCGGTGAGACTGAAATAGGAAAAGCTAGGCTTACCTAACTGTCAAAACCAACCTTACAGAAATTTGAGCGCGCAAGCGTGTGAGTGTGCGCATAGTTTCGCGCCCCGTCGGGGTTCTCCGTTCACGCGTTCGTCGGCCGTACCTCCCTCGTCGGCCGTGTCTCCCTCCCGCTGGCTGCGTCTCTCCCTCGTCGGCCGCACCTTCCTCCCGCCGACTTTGTCGCTTGTTGTAAAGCTCACGCTTTGTAGAAATCTCGCATGCAATTTGGTTTCCCTAATATTTGTTAGCTCGTTGAAAAACGGCGGAATTCTAACGTTTGTGCTCTGTATGGTTGTGATGTGTTTGGGGAATTGCATGCGAAATTGTGGGCGTGGAGCGTCTGGTGTGGGCTGGAACCGGCGCTGAAGAGAGGCGCGTGGTGTGCGCTGCTGATCGCTGGGGATGAACTGATTGCAGGGAATGACGATGCGCTGATCGCAGGGGATGAATGGGGGGCGGTGCTCACGTGAGCACCGCCCCCCGGAGAACGGCTCGGATTGTCGAGCGAAACGTCGGGTCAGTCGACCAGGCCCTTCACGGCCTCGTCGAGTTCGGCGACCCAATCCGCGCCCGACACGTCGGCGGGCATGCGCCAGTCCCCGCGCGGGGACAGGGAGCCGCCGGCCATGACCTTCGGGCCGTTGGGCAGGGCGCTGCGCTTGAACTGCTGGCTGAAGAAACGCCACAGGAACAGGCGCTCCCACTTGACGATCTCTTCCAGCGAATACGCGACCTTGTCCTCCTCGGGGAAGCCGACCGGCCAGGAACCGACCGAGGCGTCCGACCAGGCCTTCTCCGCCAGGAACGCGATCTTCGAGGGGCGCGCGCCACGACGCAGCACGTGGTAGAGCGTGAAGTCCTGCAGGTTGTAGGGGCCGATCTTGTCCTGCGTGGACTGCATCTTCTCGCCCGGCTTGGCGGGAACCAGCTCCGGGGAGATCTCCGTGTGGAGGATCGACAGGAGGACCTCGCCGACGTGGTCGTCGAACTGCTTGGAGGCCACCACCCAGCGGATCAGGTGCTGCATGAGGGTCTTGGGCACGCCCGTGTTGACAGCGTAGTGGCTCATCTGGTCGCCCACGCCGTAGGTGCACCAGCCCAGTGCCAGCTCGGACAGGTCGCCCGTGCCCAGCACGATGCCGCCCAGATGGTTGGCCAAGCGGAACAGGTAGTCGGTGCGCAGGCCCGCCTGGACGTTTTCGAAGGTCACGTCGTAGGTGGCCTCGCCCTCTCCGTAGGGGTGGCCGATGTCGGCCAGCATCTGCGTGGCTGCCGGACGGATGTCGATCTCCTGGAACGACGTGCCCAGGTAGCGGCACAGCAGCGTCGCGTTCGTCTTCGTGCGCTCGGAGGTCGCGAAGCCGGGCAACGTGTAGCACAGGATGTCCGTGCGTGGACGGCCGAGCAGGTCCATCGCGCGGGAGGCCACAACCAGCGCGTGCGTCGAATCCAGGCCGCCCGAGACGCCGATGACGACCTTCGGGTTGCCGATCGCGCGCAGGCGCTGGACCAGGCCAGCCACCTGAATGTTGTAGGCCTCGTAGCAGTCCTGCTCCAGGCGCGTGGGGTCGTTGGGGACGAAGGGGAAGCGGTTCACCGCTCGCTCCAAGCCCAGGTCGGTGCGCGGCGGATCGAGGGTGAACTCGACCTCCTGCGGGGACAAGCGCTCATCCCCCGCGAAGTAGCGCTGCGCGTTGTCCGTGAACGAGTTCTGGCGCTTGCGCTCGGTGCGCAGGCGCTCCAGGTCCACGTCGGCGATCGTGATGTGCGTGCCCTCCTGGAAGCGCTCGCCGATCGCGAGGAGGTCCCCGGCCTCGTAAATCATGGTCTCGCCGTCCCATGCGAGATCCGTGCTGGATTCGCCCATGCCGGCCGCCGTGTAGATGTAGGCGGCCGAGCAGCGCGCGGACACCGAGCGGACCATGAGCTCGCGGTCCGCGCCGCGCCCGACGGTGATGGGGGAGGCGGACAGGTTCGCCAGGACGGTCGCGCCCGCGAGCGCCAGCTCGGTGGCCGGGGTGGCGGGCACCCACATGTCTTCGCAGATCTCGATGCCGATGGTCAGGCCGGGAACGTCGTCGGCGGAGAGGAGGACCTGGCCGAAGGGGACCCACGCGGGGCCGCCGCTGAATTCTTCGACGCCTCCCCACGGCACTTCGATGCGCTCGCAGGCGCGCGGGGGCATGGTGACGAAGTGGCGCTTCTCGTAGAACTCGCGGTAGTTGGGCAGGTGCGACTTCGGGACGATTGCCAGCACGCGGCCGCGGTGGATGGCGACGGCGCAGTTGTACAGGGCGTTGTCCTTGCGCAGGGGCGCACCGACGATGAGGAGCGGCAGCAGGTCGGCGCTGGCCTCGACGATGTCGGCGAGAGCCTTCTCGACGTTATCGAGCAGCACGTCCTGCAGGAAGAGGTCGTCGATGGCATAGCCGGACACGCACAGTTCGGGGAAAACGCCTATCGCGACGCCGCGCGTATCGAGCTCGCGGGCGGCGTCGATGATCTCGCGCGCGTTCTCGAACGGGCGAGCGGGGTGCACGGGCAGGGTGACGGCGGCGACGCGCGCAAAACCCTGGTCGTAGAGGGAATGGAAGTTCATGGTTCTCCTTCGGTACTGGGCTTATTCTTGCGTACTCGGCGCGCTCGCGCTCTTCGTCGACGAGGCCGGGGCTGGGGAGGCGGGTCGGCGCAGGGGTGGGTCGAGGACGAAGGCGGTTTCGTCGACGCCCGGGACGAGGCGGTAGAGGGCTGCCGGACGCCCGGCGCTCTCTCGCACGGTGCCGCCCGTCGGCTCGATAAACGAGGCCGTTTTGGTGGCCTTTCGGTGGAAGTTGCGCGGGTCGAGGGCTGATCCCCAGATGGCCTCGTAGGTGGTGCGCAGCTGTGTGATCGTGAATTCGGGGCCGCAGAAGGAGGTGGCCAGGGGGGAGTATTCGATCTTGGAGCGGGCGCGCTCGACGCCGTCCGCGAGGATGTGTGCGTGGTCGAAGGCGAGGGGTGAGGGGGATGTGAGGAGTGCGTCGACGGGGTGCCAGAGGGCTCCGGCGGCGTCGCCTCCCGCGCGGGTGGGTGAAAAAGATGGGGCGAGGAGGAGGTAGGCGACAGAGAGAACGGGGCCTCGGGGGTCGCGGCCTTCCGGTCCGTAGGAACGCAGTTGTTCGAGATGTCCCGGCGGAATGATGCCCGTTTCTTCCTCAAGCTCGCGCGCGGCCGCCTCGTCTGTTTGTTCGCCCTCGCGCAGGAAGCCGCCGGGCAGGGCCAGGTGGTCTGTGAAGGGTTCGATTCCTCGGCGCACGACGAGCGCGTGAAGCGTGTGGTCGATGACGGTCAGGGCGACGATGTCGACCGCGACGGGGATGGTCAGGGGTTCAATCATGGTGTCAGCATAACTTATTCGCGTCGAGTTGACATTAATTGTCGAGGGAGTTATCGTCATAGTGACACAAACGAGTGGGTGACCACACGACCAAGGAGCCATCATGGGAACTCTTCACCACCACCCCTTCTTCATCCGCTACCAGGGTGGCGCCGGAGACCACGTCGTCCAGATCCGCGCCGGACGCACGCTTCGATCCGGCGTCGGCCAGTCCTTCTGGCTGCGAGCCGGGCGCTGCGCGCTCGCGGAAGTACCCACCGCCAACCGCGCCCACAGCTTCCTCGTGCAGGCCACGACCGCTGACCAGCAGAACATCAACGCGCAGGTCGCCATCACCTACCACATCGAGGACGCCGAAGCCGCCGCCGAACACTACGACTTCGGCCTGTACCCGCGTCAGGCGGGGGCCGACGCGCAGGGGCTCTGGCAGATCGACGAAACCGTCACCCGCATCGCCCACTCCGCCCTGGCCTCGGCGATCGGAGGGATGACGCTCACCGACGCTATCAGCGGGTCTCTCGAAAGGGTCGGTGCCCTGCTCGTCGGAGCCTTCGCGGACGACGACCAGCTGCGCGCCACCGGCGTAGCCGTCGTCGACGCGCGCCTGCTGAGCCTACGCCCCGACGAGGGCGTGGAATCCTCCCTGCGCGCCCCGCTCCTCGAGCAACTCCAGGCCGAGGCCGACCGCGCGCTCTACGAACGCCGCGCCCTCGCCGTCGAACGCGAGTCCCAGATCTCCGAAAACGAGATGCAGTCCAAGCTCGATCTGGCCCGCAAACGCGCCGACCTGGTCGACCAGGAGGGGCACAACGCCCGGCGCGAGGCCGAGGAAAAGGCGGCCGCCGACGCGATCGCGGTTGAGGCGGAGTCGCGTCGCATCGTCGAAAAAGCCAAGGCCTACGAGGCCGACTGGAACACGGCGGGACGCGCCCGCATCGGCAACGACACGGCATACATTCAGGCCCTGGCCGACGCCGGACCCGAGGTGGCCCGTGCCCTCGCCCTGAAGGAAATGGCCAAGAACATGCCTTCCTTCGGTAACATCACCATCACCGCCGACGTGCTCAGCGATCTCGTGGCCGCCTTCACGGGCGCCTCGAAGGCGGGGAAGTAGCCGTGCGCCGCCGAGCCGTCATCGTCCGGCGCCCCACCGAGCTCGACGAGCTCATGGACCGCTACTCCACGCGCGGCCAGGTCGAATTCGTCCTGAGGAGCCGCGGGCGAACCCTCGCCTCCGTCGAGACCGCCCACGAGTCCCACGTGGCGGCGCTGGCGCGCGTGCGCGCGGGCATCCCGGAGGGGTGGGCGAGCGCCGACGTGGAGCGCGACTCCCTGTCGCGTTTCCTCTTCGCCCCCGAGGACGTCATCGTCGTTGTGGGACCCGATGGCCTGGTCGCCAACGTCGCCAAGTACGCGGGCGAGCAGGCCGTGGTCGGCGTCAACTCGGTTCCCCAGTCCAACGCGGGGGTGCTCGTGCGCTGCACGCCCGACCAGGGGGTTGGCGCGTTGCGCCGCATCGACGAGGGCGGCGACCTGCGCGTGGACCAGCTGACGATGGTGCGCGCGGCAGCCGATGACTCGCGCACGCTCACCGCCCTCAACGAGGTCTTCATTGGGCACCCGAGCCACCAGAGCGCCCGATACGAACTCACCTTCGGATCTCGCGTCGAGCGTCAGTCCTCCTCGGGCGTCGTCGTCTCGACCGGGACCGGGGCGACCGGGTGGGGAGCCTCCCTCAAGCGCGGACGCCACATGGGGGACCTGCCCGCCCCGACCTCGCGCTCCCTCGCGTGGTTCGTGCGCGAGGCGTGGCCCTCGCCCTTCACAGGCGTGGACTACACCGAGGGCATCCTGGACGAGGGCGAGGAGCTGAGCCTCGTCGTCGGCTCCGAATCCCTCGTCCTGTTCGGCGACGGCATGGAATCCGACCGGCTCACCCTCACGTGGGGCCAAAGCGTGCGGATTTCGCGCGCCCCGCGCGCCCTGTCCCTCGTCGACCCCGCCGGCCTGGGGGAGGGATGATCCTGCGGGTTCGCATGCGGCATTATCTGGATAGGTTACGAACATCCGGATAGGTTACGAACATCCGGATAGGAAAATAACCTATCCGCATGCGGATAACCTATCCATATGCGCACAACCTATCCGCATGTGTGCAGGGGAGAGGCGCCTGTGCGTTGGGGCCGTGGCATGTGAGTGAATCCCGTGCGCCGCAAGCCCTACGCAGACACGACGCCCTCCTCGCGCAACTCGGCCATAACCTGGTCGAATGTGCGGGCGACCGGGGCGCGGACGATCAGGTCGGCGTGCGCGTCGGCCGAGGTCGGGGTGGCGTTCATGAGCACCAGGTGGTCCCCCGAGAAGTAGTTGATGAGGCCCGCCGCCGGGTAGACCACGAGGGACGTGCCGGCCACGATCAGCGTGGACGCCCGCGCGATGGCAGACACGGCGGCCTCGATGACACCCTCGTCCAGGGACTCGCCGTACATGACGATGTCCGGGCGCATCTGCCCTCCGCACGACGGGCACGCGGGCACGGGATCCCCGTCGACCCAGGTGGCATCCCCGAGCGCCGCGACGGTCCCACAGCGCGTGCATACGAGGCGCTCCCAGTTGCCGTGCAGCTCCCACACGGTCCGCGACCCAGCCCGCTGATGCAGGCCGTCGATGTTCTGTGTAACGACCGCGTCCAGCCGACCGGCTGCCTCCAGGGCGGCCAGGGCCCTGTGCGCCCCATTGGGGTCGACGGGACGGTAGATCTCGTGAAACCACTCCCAGTAGGCCTGCGGATGCCGCTCAAAGAAATCGATGCTCAGCACCGTCTCCAGAGGAATTTCGCGCTCCTGGAAGTAGAAGCCGTTCGCCCCGCGAAAATCGGGGATTCCCGACTCAGTGGACACGCCCGCACCGCCGAAAAACACGGTGGACGGGGAAGATGTGATCCACTCCGCCAGTGTCGATACGTCGTCGTTCATGAGGGCCTCCTCGCTCGCGCTACCATCCCAGGATACGCCCGGCGCCCGCGCGCCCCTGGCTCACAGGACGAGTCATGTTGCTGGGAGCCTCTCCCGGCATGAGGGGTACTCCCGACACCCGGATAGGTTGCGTGCATCCGGATAGGTTATGGGCATCCGGATAGGTTATTAACCTATCCGGATATGTCGTTTCCTATCCAGATGCGCCGTTCCTATCCACAAGCAGCATCTGACAAGCAGGGGCGCGGAGCAATGCCCCGCACCTGAGCCTGACGCCCCGCACCTGGGCCATAACCGCCTTCACGACCAATTCTCCCCAGCCAGCACAGTGACGCAACGCTACGCCCCCAACGCTGTCTGCCTCTAACACCGAAAGGCCGGGGCCCCACGCGGGAACCCCGGCCTCGTTGGTACGACAGAATCAGGCGAAGGTCAGCGCCTCGTTGTAGGCGTGGTCCAGTGTTACTGCCTATCGGCCAGTGAAAGTGTCAGACAGTGTCAGTTACGACGGTTTACGAGGAGTAGGGGCACTCGTGCGAGCATGTACCTTCTGAAGAAGCCGGAGATTCTCGGGAGACATGCCAGCGATGGAGTCGAGAGCTGGTCTGGCTCTATCAAGAATCTTGATATTGTGAATGTTGTCGATGCTGCGCATATTAAACTGGAGTGTTGACTCGTACGTGAAATGACCATGAAGATAGCGGTAAAATGTCTCAGCCACCCACTTGTACGAGCTGCCGGGAATCAGCTGGTAGTCGCACGCCCGGCCGATGAGAGCTGCGATCCAGTCTGCGCACTGGATATTCGTGGAAAGCTCTGAGTCGATGTATGCAGGCGCTTCTAGGATACGACGCATCTCCTGATGTTCTCTGATGCGGCTGTAGACATGAGCGTAACTGCGTCGAACCTGCTGATAGCGCTCATTTTCGTTGATCATGTCCTGAAAAAGAAGGATGTTCTGTTCTTCGTGTTCAGCATAAGTGCAGAGTCGGTTGATCGCCTCGCTCAAACATTCAAGGGTTCTCTCCTCGCGTTTATTTTCCCAGTTGTTGTCAATATCCTTTCCCCATACCTGTCCGGGGGAACCGATCGGTTTTTCGCGGACGAAGTAGAAGAGCTTTCCACCGTAATTACTCGATATTCGTGTGAGAAGCGAGCGCAGCTCAATTACTTCCTGTCGTCCTGCTCTCCCCATTGCGTGTTTGCTCAGGAGGTCAGACCCTTTACGCTCCCATGTAGGAGCGTAGTTTCTGGGATTTTCCTCGCCGTCGCTGCAGAGAAGTGAGTAGAACTTCTGCTTGGTTATCGCGACATCTCGAGATAAAGCATGGACATGCTGTTCAGGAACAACAAAGCCGGCATAGCCGAATGCAGGGGATATTTTAAACCTCTTGTGATCCTTTGAAATGAAAGCGCCAGCTTCGCCAACTTCGTCGATATAAGCGATGAGCATGTTCCTCCTCACTGAGAGACGCAAAGACCCACGGCGCAACGTGTGCGCTCGTGGGCCCGCGGATTGGCACTCTGCGAGGACTTGCTCGCCGTTACCACTCTTGATCGTAGTCGGTGTGTGGGGGTGAAGTCAATACGCGCGACGGATACGCCCGAGGCCGGGGCCCCACGTGGGAACCCCGGCCTCGTTGGTACGACAGAATCAGGCGAAGGTCAGCGCCTGGCGGGCGATCGCCAGCTCCTCGTTGGTCGGGAAGACGTAGATTGTCACGGCCGAGTCGGGCGTGGAGACGACGCGCGGCTCGCCGGAGCGAACCTGGTTCGCCTCCACGTCGATCTTGACGCCGAAGGGAGCGAGGGCCTCGGCCAGCTCGCGGCGCACTGCTGCGTCGTTTTCGCCGATGCCGGCGGTGAAGGTGATGACGTCCAGGCCACCCAGCTCCGCGGTGTAGGAACCCACGTACTTCAGCAGGCGGTTGATGTAGACGTCCATGGCGGTACGGGCGCGCTGCTGGGCCTCGGGGTCGTCATCGTTGTGGATCATGTCCCACACGGAGCGCATGTCGGACTCGCCCGTCATGCCCTTCATGCCGGACTTCTTGTTGAAAAGGGTGTCGACCTCGTCGACGCTCATGCCGGCCACGCGCTGCAGGTGGAACACGACGGCGGGATCGATGTCGCCGGTGCGGGTGCCCATCATGAGGCCCTCGAGGGGGGTCAGGCCCATGGACGTGTCGATCGGCTTGCCGTTCTTGACGGCGGACACGGACGCGCCGTTTCCCAGGTGCATGACGATCTGCTTGAGGTCGTCGCGGCCTTCCAGCTTCGCGATCTCCTGGGAGACGAACTGGTGGGAGGTGCCGTGGGCGCCGTAGCGACGAACCGAGTACTTCTCGGCGGTCTCAGTCTCCAGGGCGTACAGGGCCGAGCGGGCGGGCAGCTGCTGGAAGAACGCGGTGTCGAAGACGGCGACGTGGGGGACGTCGGGCATGAGCTCGCGCGCCACGTCGATGCCCTTGAGGTGGGCGGGGTTGTGCAGGGGAGCCAGCGGGCACAGCTCTTCGATGAGGTTACGGACCTCGTCGGTGATGAGGGCTGGGCCGTCGAAGTAACGGCCGCCCTGAACGACGCGGTGGCCGACGGCGAGGATGCCGGCTTCTGCCAGGGACGGGCCCTCGGTGTCGAAGAGGCGCAGCACTTCGCGCATGCCGACGGTGTGGTCGGGAACCGGCAGCTCTTCCTCGGTGACGGCGTCGCCGTACACGTGCTTGATGAGGCCCATTGGGTCGCCGATGCGCTCGACGAGGCCCTTGGCGATGGCGTCGCCGGTCTCGGGGTCGACGAGCTGGTACTTGATGGAGGAGGAACCGGAGTTAATGACGAGAACGGAGGACGAGGACACGCGTTCGCCTTTCGTGTTGGGGGGATGGGGAGGAAAAGTACGAGGCCGGGGCCCGGTTACCGTCAATAGTAACCGGACCCCGGGACCTGGGTCCCGTTCAGCCCTGGGCTTGAACGGCGGTCAGGGCGACGGTGTTGACGATGTCTTCGACGAGGGCGCCGCGCGACAGGTCGTTGACGGGCTTGTTGAGGCCCTGTAGGACCGGGCCGACGGCCACGGCGCCGGAGGAACGCTGGACGGCCTTGTAGCCGATGTTTCCGGCTTCCAGGGAGGGGAAGACGAAGACGGTGGCCTTGCCGGCGACGTCGGAGCCGGGCAGCTTCTTGGAGGCGACGGCCGCGTCGACGGCCGCGTCGAACTGGATGGGGCCTTCGATGGCCAGCTCGGGGGCCTTCTCGCGGGCGAGGCGGGTCGCCTCGACGACGGCGTCAACGTCCGGGCCGGCCCCGGAGGTGCCGGTGGAATAGGACAGCATGGCGACGCGCGGGGTGACGCCGAACTGGGCGGCGGTGTGCGCAGATGTCACGGCGATGTCGGCGAGCTGCTCGGGTGTGGGGTTGGGGTTGACGGCGCAGTCGCCGAATGCCCACACGCGGTCCTTCATCGCCATGAGGAAGATGGAGGAGACGACGGAGACGCCGGGGGCGGTCTTGATGATCTGGAAGGAGGGAACGATCGTGTGCGCGGTCGTGTGGGCAGCGCCCGAGACCATGCCGTCGGCGTCGCCCATGTGAACCATCATGGTGCCGAAGTAGGACACGTCGGTGACCTTCTCACGGGCCTGCTCGAGGGTGACGCCCTTCTTGGCGCGCAGGCGCGCGAACTCTTCGGCGTAGCGCTCGAGGTAGGCGGGGTCGTTCACGGAGACGACCTGGGCGGCGCTCAGGTCGAGGCCGAGCTCGCCGGCGCGCTTGGCGACGTAGTCGGCGTCGCCCACGAAGGTGATGTCGGCGATGCCGGCGGCGAGGACCTGGGCGGCGGCCTGCAGGACGCGGTCGTCGTCGGGCTCGGGCAGGACGATGCGCTTGCGGTCGCCGCGGGCGCGTTCGATGAGGTCGGCCTGGAAGGCGAGCGGCGTGACCGCCGTGGGGGCGGCGGTAGCGCGCAGCGTGGCGGCGGCGTCCTCGCCGAGGGGCAGGGTCAGGACGGGCAGGTCGGAGGCGACCTCGGGGGCTCCGCCGGTGAAGGCCACGGCGACGACGGTGGCAGCCGAGGCCTCGGCGCGCAGGCGGGCGGCGGCGATTTCCTCGACGAGGAGCTCCGCGCTGGCGCCCTCCGCATCGAAGGCGAGGACGACGCCGGCGCGGGTGGAGGCGGCCAGGCTCAGGTTCCAAGCGACGTGGTCGAAGGCACGGTTCGAGGCCTCACGGGCGGGCACGATGAGCGCGTCGTCGCCGGCGGCGCGCACGGCCTCGACGGCGGCGGGCAGCGCGGTGGCGGGGCGCAGGGCGGCATCGGTGGCGGTCGTGCCGGCCAGGGCCTCAACGGTGGTGACGCCGAGGACACGCGCCAGCTCTTCGGTGGCGAGGGCTGCTGCCTCCGACGAACCGGGGGCGACGACGATGAAACGAGACACTCGAAATACTCCTTTGGGACGAGGACGATATGCTGTGGCCGAAAAGCCTTTCGTCCTATCCTAAACCCGCGTACGGGCTTTTTGTGACGATCACACGGGACGGCTCCGGGGCGGGGGACAGTGGAACAAGCGTCATCGCGGGCCGATTATGGTCGATCATACGCTAGGGTATGGAGCGTGAAGAGTGAGGAGAGGACCGTGCGCGCGCGACTGGGCGCGTGGGTTGGTGCTGCCCTGAGCGCGGTCGGAGTCCTCGGCATCGTCGCGTTGGCAGTGACGGATCACCGCCATCGTGCGGTCGTCCTCATTGCGGCGGTCCTTCTGGGCATGGGGCTCGTGCGCCTGTGGACGCCCGGGCGCCCGTGGTTTGCGTCGCGGGGGCGCGTCGCGGATGCGATCGTCTACGTGATTCTCGCCGCGATTATCTGGTATCTAGGGCCCTATGTTGCGACGATGGCGGTGCGCTGAACCTCCCGAGGAACGTTGAATTCGTGCGGAATCCCCGGCCTCGTCAATGAGGGGGAGCGATCGGGTGTCCAACGTGACCCACATCCCGTATCGTGGTTTCGAGTTCAAGAATGCGTAAAGGTCGGGCATGCTATGGGTGACCCATCATCCCTAATCTCAAGGTGAAACACATGCGCGCGTTCCTGCGTAAGTCCGGAATCCTCGTGTGGGTGATCGCTGCGATCATCCTCGCGATCATCCTTGGATCGATCCGCATCGGCGGCGACCACCTGGTCCCCGTGGAAATCGGTCGTATCTTCGCGACCTTCTCGGCTATCTTCAGCCAGTTCCTCTCCTTCTCTATTCCGCTCATCATCGTCGGCCTGGTGACCCCCGCGATCGCCGACCTGGGACGCGGCGCCGGAAAGTGGCTGGGTATTACGACGGCCATCGCCTACGGCTCGACGCTCTTTTCGGGCTTCCTGACCTTCCTGGTGTGCGCATCGCTCTTCCCGCGCCTGCTCGCCTCCACGCAGCTGGGCTCGGTGTCCGAGCCTGGCAGCGCGCTCGAGTCCTACTTCACGATCGAGATGCCGGCGCCTCTGCAGGTCATGACGGCGCTGCTGCTCTCCTTCGTGGTCGGCCTGGGCCTGTCGATGGTGCCGCGCGGCGTCCTGCGTAAGGGCTTCATCGAGTTCCGCGCCATCATCACGCGCCTCATCGAGACGATCATCATCCCGCTGCTGCCCCTGCACATCTTCGGTATCTTCCTGAACCTGACGTACACGGGCGAGGCCGCCTCCGTTATCCGCACCCTGCTACGCGTCGTGGTCGTGGTCCTGGTCCTCGAGGTCGTCATCCTGCTGACCCAGTTCTGCTTCGCCGGTGCCGTCGCCCGCCGCAACCCCATTAAGTCGCTGCTCACGATGATGCCCGCCTACCTGACGGCGCTCGGCACGTCTTCCTCGGCCGCGACCATCCCGGTGACGCTGCGTCAGACGAAGAAGAACGGCGTGTCCGACGCGGTTGCGTCCTTCACTATCCCGCTGTGCGCGACGATCCACCTGGCGGGCTCAACCTCGAAGATCTTCGCGTTCGCGTTCGCGATCGTCCTGACCCAGGGCCTGACGGTGTCCACCCTCCAGTGGGTCGGCTTCATCTTCATGCTCGGCATCACGATGGTCGCCGCCCCCGGCGTGCCCGGTGGCGCCATCATGGCGGCCACCGGCCTGCTCAGCTCGATGCTGGGCTTCGACGACGCGCAGGTCGCGCTCATGATCGCCACCTACATCGCGCTGGATTCCTTCGGCACCGCGACGAACGTGACGGGCGACGGCGCGATCGCGCTCATTATTGATCGCATGGCGCACGGTTCCATCGGCAACGAGGGTGACCCGGAGAACGCCCGCGAGCTGGCGTTTGACGGCATGGCCTACCTGGACCGCGTGTCGGTCGAGGGCGTCGTCAGCCCCGAGGAGCTCGCCGACTCCGCCGCCCGCAACGGCGCGGACGCCACCGCGTAGTTCCCGTTGATCCGCCCTGTGCGCGCCCGCCGATTCCGGTGGGCGCGCACTTGTCGTTTTCTCGGTAAATGGGAGTTTGGCCCTAGTGGTGGAGGCGCAGGTCACGTAGAATAGGACACGCTAGGCACACTGGGCCTCGCGGCCCGCTCCGTCAATGAAAGATGGCAGAATCATGAGCACAGTCCGTATCGGTGTCCTGACCTCGGGCGGCGACGCCCAGGGCATGAACGCGACCGTCCGCGCAGTGGTGCGCACGGCGTTGGCGAAGGGCGCGCAGCCCTATGCGATCCTGGAAGGCTGGCAGGGGGCGTGCGACGGGGGCGATTCCATCAAGAAGATGGGCTGGTCGGACGTGTCTTCGATTCTCGCCGAGGGTGGCACCGTCATCGGCACCGCTCGTTCCGCCGAATTCCGCACCTACGAGGGCCGTCATCGCGCTGCCGCGAACCTGCTGGAGCACGGCATCGATCACCTGGTCGTGATCGGCGGCGATGGCTCCCTGTCGGGCACGAATGAGTTCCGCGGCGAATGGTCCCAGCACCTGGCCGAATTGGTTGCTGAGGGCGCCATCACGCAGGAGTTCGCGGACGCTCATCCTGCCCTCATCATCGTCGGCCTGGTCGGTTCGATCGACAACGACATGGTCGGCACCGACATGACGATCGGCGCGGACACCGCCCTGCACCGCATCCTGGACGCGATCGACCAGCTGACCAGCACCGCTGCCTCGCACCAGCGGACATTCGTCGTCGAGGTCATGGGACGCCACTGCGGCTACCTGCCCCTCATGGCGGCCGTCGCGGGCGGCGCCGACTACGTCTTCACCCCCGAAGATCCGGTGGGGCAGGGCTGGCAGGACGATCTGGCCGAGCACCTGCGCCTGGGGCGCGAGGCTGGGCGCCGCGAGTCGATTGTCCTGGTCGCGGAGGGCGCTCACGACCGTGATGGCAACGAGCTGTTGACCCAGCTGATCGCGGACACGATCCAGGAGCGTACGGGCGAGGATGCCCGCGTGACGATCCTTGGGCACGTGCAGCGCGGCGGCACTCCCTCGGCCTACGACCGCTGGATGTCGACTCTGCTCGGCTACGCGGCGGTCCAGGAGATCCTGGCGTCCACGGGCGAGGACGAACCTGTGATCCTGGGCGTTCGTCGCAACCGCATCACTCGCGTCCCCCTCATGAAGGCCGTCCACGATACGCGCGCGGTCAAGGACTACATTGCGGCCGGCGACTACGTGACTGCTCAGGCGGCGCGCGGCTCGTCCTTCTCCTCGATGGTGAGCATCTATCACCTGCTGTCCACGCCCCCGCAGCTGATTCCCGAGCCCACGGGCGACATCAAGCGCGTCGCGATCCTGCACGCGGGCGGCCTGGCCCCCGGCATGAACACGGCGGCCCGCGTCGCCGTGCGCCTGGGCATCGCGCGCGGCTGGACGATGCTGGGCGTCGACGGCTCGTGGAGTGGCCTGGCCGATGATCGGGTGCGCGAGCTGAGCTGGTCGGACGTTGAAGGCTGGGCCTTCAAGGGTGGCGCCGAGCTGGGGACCAAGCGCGACGTGCCGCCGGTCGAGCAGTTCTACGCGCTGGGTCGCGCGATCGAGCGTAACGAGATCGACGCGCTTCTCGTCATCGGCGGCATGAACGCCTACCTGGGTGTGCACGCGATCCAGGCGGAGACGGACCGCTACCCGGCGTTCCGCATCCCGATGCTGCTCATCCCCGCTTCCATCGATAACAACCTGCCCGGCTGCGAGCTCGCGATTGGCACGGACACGGCGATCAACAATGCGACGTGGGCGATCGACCGCATCAAGGAGAGCGCGGCCGCCTCCAAGCGTTGCTTCATCGCGGAGACGATGGGGCGCCGATGCGGCTACCTGACGTTCATGAGCGCCCTGTCCAGCGGCGCCGAGTACATGTACATCAACGAGGAGTCCCCCTCCCTCCAGCAGATCGCCGCGGACGCAGAGCGCATGGTTGGCTCCTTCAAGTCGGGCCGCCGCCTCTTCTTGACGCTCGTCAACGAGTCGGCGTCGCAGTATTACGACCGGGATTTCCTGGCCGACGTGTTCAACGCCGAGTCCGAGGGCATCTACGACGTGCGGCATCAGGCACTCGGCCACATGCAGCAGGGCGGCGCGCCCTCGCCGTACGACCGCCTGCTCGCCACGCGCCTCGTGGCACGCGCCTTCGAGCAGCTCGTCGGCCAGTTCGAGCGCGGCGACCGCGGCGCCTACTACATCGGCCAGGTCGGCAACGCCATCGAGGCGCGCCCGGTGAAGAACATGTTCGACGACCTGGACATCGAGAACCGCCGTCCCTTCGTCCAGTGGTGGCTCGACCTCCTCCCCGTCCAGCGCATCGTTTCCCTGCAGAACCCGGGCATCGAGGCGTCCCCTATTCCCATCGACGATCCCGTCGAGTAGGAAGTTCGTCCCGGTTTCCCAGGGATTGACGAGGCCGTGGTTCCGTGACCGCTCACGGGCCACGGCCTCGTCCGTCGTCAGGGAAAACGAGGGTGACCGAGCGCGCATTCGCAGCTAAACTGGGTGGGTACCTACCTCTACTGTCAGGAGCACCCATGAGTGATATCCCCGTGATCGACCCGACGATGACCCCCGCGTGGGACAAGCTCGACCAGCTGGCCGACACCTTTGAGCCCGATCTTCGCGCGATGTTTGCGGACGATCCCGAGCGCACCAAGAAGTTCACCTTCCAGGCAGGAGACCTGCACGTTGACCTGTCGAAGAACCTCGTGTGCCCCACGTTGGTGGGTCACCTCCTTGCCCTGGCCGAGCAGACGGGTGTGGTGGACCTGCGCGATCGCATGTTCGCCGGCGAGCATATCAACGTCACCGAGGATCGCGCCGTTCTGCATACTGCGCTGCGCCGCCCCGCGACCGACTCCCTGACCGTGGACGGCCAGGATGCGATTGCCGACGTGCACGAGGTCCTGGAGAAGGTCTACGCCTTCGCCCGCCGCGTCCGCTCCGGCGAGTGGGTGGGTATCACCGGCAAGCCCGTCAAGACGGTCGTCAACGTCGGCATCGGCGGCTCTGACCTGGGCCCCGTCATGGCGTACGAGGCCCTCAAGCCCTACGTGCAGGAGGGCCTGGAGTGCCGCTTCATCTCCAACATCGACCCCACCGACGCGGGCGAGATCACGAAGGACCTGGACCCCGAGACGACCCTCGTGATCGTCGCCTCCAAGACCTTCACGACGCTGGAGACCATCACGAACGCGAAGGTCGTGCGCGCCTGGCTGCTGGACGCCCTGCGTGAGCGCGGCATCGTCACCGACGAGGCCTCCGAGAAGGAAGCGATCGCCAAGCACTTCGTCGCCGTGTCCACCGCCCTGGACAAGGTCGCCGAGTTCGGCATCGACCCGGACAACGCCTTCGGCTTCTGGAGCTGGGTGGGCGGCCGCTACTCGGTGGACTCCGCGGTGGGCACCTCCCTGGCCGTCGCGATTGGCCCGGAGGGCTTCGCGGACTTCCTCTCCGGCTTTAACGTGATGGACCGTCACTTCGTTGAGGCCGAGCCCGAGAAGAACGTGCCCCTGCTGATGGGTCTGCTCAACGTGTGGTACTCGAACTTCCTGGGCGCCGACACGCACGCGGTTCTGCCCTACTCGCAGTACCTGCACCGCTTCCCGGCGTACCTGCAGCAGCTGACCATGGAGTCCAACGGCAAGTCCGTGCGCCGCGATGGCAGCCCCGTCACCTACGAGACCGGCGAGGTCTTCTGGGGTGAGCCCGGCACCAACGGCCAGCACGCCTTCTACCAGCTGATCCACCAGGGCACCCGCATGGTTCCCGCCGACTTCATCGCGTTTGCGAACCCGACGTGGGCGCTGGGCGATGGCGACGCCGACATGCACGAGCTGTTCCTGTCGAACTTCTTCGCCCAGACCAAGGCCCTGGCCTTCGGTAAGACCAGCGAGGAGGTACGCGCCGAGGGTACGCCCGAGGCCATCGTCTCTGCCCGCGTATTCACCGGCAACCGTCCCACGACCTCGATCATGGCTCCGGCCTTGACTCCTTCGGTCCTGGGCCAGCTGATCGCCCTGTACGAGCACATCACCTTCGTCGAGGGTGCCGTGTGGGGTATCGATTCCTTTGATCAGTGGGGCGTCGAGCTGGGCAAGGTGCTGGCTAAGCAGATTCTTCCCGCGATCGAGGGCTCGTCCGAGGCCCTGGATGCGCAGGATCAGTCCACCCGCGCTCTCATTGAGTACTACCGCGCGAATCGCACGAAGTAGTCTCTGGCTCTTGTAGCCGCACGTGGGGGCCGCGCCGTGAGGCGCGGCCCCCACGTCGTATCTGGGGGAGGCGGTGGGAGCGTGACGCTCCCGCCGCCTCGCTGTATGTGGGGACGAGGCGTCGCTTAGTGCTCCATGTGCTCGTGGCTCGCGTGTTCGGGGCATTCGAGCTGGAACGTGGAGTGCGCGATGGGGAAGTGGTGGCACGCGCATTCGCCCAGCTCGTGGATGATGTGGTCGCGCGAAGGCCCGTCGGCCTCGTGCGTGACAGTCACGTGCGCCGTGACGGTGACGAGGTGGGAGGAGACGGCCACCACGTGCAGGTCGTGCACGCCCAGCACGCCGTCGACGCCCAGCATGTGCGCGCGCAGCTCGCTCACGTCCACGCTGGCCGGCGTCTCCTCCATGAGGATCGCAACGGAGCGGCGCAGGAGCGTGAGCGCTCGCGGTGCCATGAGGACGGCGATCAGGAGTGAGGCGATCGCGTCGGCGCGCGCCCAGCCGAAGGCCCACTCGGCGCCGGCCGCGACAATGACCGCGAGGGATCCGAGCGCGTCGTTCGCGACCTCCAGGAACGCAGCTTTCATGTTGAGGTTCGCCTCGCGCCCGCCCGCGAGGATCGCCAACGACACAACGTTCGCGACCAGGCCGATGACGCCGACGAGGAGCATGGGGCCGGCCTCGACCTCGGGCGGGGATGCCAGACGCCACGCGCCTTCCCACGCGACCATGACGCAGATGACGAGGAGCATACCGGCCTGCAGGGCGGCGGCCAAGACCTCGGAGCGCGCCCACCCCCACGTGTGCTTCTCGTCGCGCGGGCGGCGCATGAGGCGCGTGGCGACCAGCGCGATAACGAGGCCGGAGGCGTCCACGACCATGTGTCCCGCGTCCGCCGCCAGGGACAGGGAACCCGACCAGAAGGCGCCGATTAGCTCGGCTGCGACAACCGTCCCCGTCACCACGAGCGCCCACCCCAGGCGCGCCGCAGACGCCGACGAATGGGAGTGATCGTGCGAGTGCGCGCCGTGCCCGGTGCCCGGAGAGTGCACGTGATTGTGGGAGTGGGCCACGGCCTCGTCGACGTGGGACGAGGCGGGGGCGGTCTTCTCTGACCCGGTGCCGCCGGGCGGGGGCGAAGGGATAGTGCGCGACATGCCCCCACTCTACAACCCTGTCACGCCGAAAGACAGACCCCGCACCAGCCTCGTATGTTGTAGATCACGCGGGTGTGGTGCCCTGTTGGGACTGGGTGCCCGGGTCTGAGTGTGACGGACGACGTATCCTAGGAGACAGAGCGCGGGGAACCCCGCGACTGCAAGGGCACAAGCCCACAGGACTGTAAAGGAGCGCCACATTATGGCAGAACCTCGTATCGTCACCGTCACTGGCGCAGCCGGCAATATCGGCTACGCCCTCCTGTTCCGCATTGCTTCCGGCCAGCTGTTCGGCCCGGAGGTGCCCGTCAAGCTGAACCTGCTCGAGATCCCGCAGGCCGTCAAGGCCGCCGAGGGCACCGCGATGGAGCTCGACGACTGCGCGTTCCCGACCCTGGCCGGCGTCGAGATTTTCGACGACGTCAACCGTGCATTCCAGGGCACCAACGTCGCGTACCTGGTGGGTGCCATGCCGCGCCGCAAGGGCATGGAGCGCGCCGACCTGCTCGAGGCCAACGCGGGCATCTTCGGCCCCCAGGGCAAGGCCATCAACGACGGCGCCGCCGACGACGTGCGCGTTCTCGTCGTGGGCAACCCCGCGAACACCAACGCCACCATCGCCCAGAACGCTGCGCCGGATGTCCCGGCCTCGCGCTTCACTGCGATGATGCGCCTCGATCACAACCGTGCGATCGCGCAGCTCGCCCACAAGACCGGTGCCGCGAACGCCGACATCAAGGACGTCGTCGTGTGGGGTAACCACTCGGCCGACCAGTACCCGGACGTCTCCTTCGCGAAGGTTGCCGGCAAGCCCGCGACCGAGCTGGTGGACGAAGAGTGGCTGTCCAGCTACTACCGTCCCACCGTCGCCAAGCGTGGCGCGGCCATCATCGAGGCGCGCGGCGCTTCCTCGGCCGCCTCCGCTGCGAACGCTGCGATCGACCACATGTACTCCTGGATCCACGGCACCCCCGAGGGCGAGTGGGTCACCGCCGGTGTCATGTCCGACGGCACGCACTACGGCGTCCCCGCCGGCCTGAACTTCGGCTTCCCCGTCACCTCCGACGGTGGCGAGTGGCAGGTCGTCGACGGCCTCGAGATCTCCGACGCGACCCGCGCTGGAATCGACCACAACATCAAGGCCCTCCAGGAAGAGTACGACGCCGTTAAGGCGCTCGGCTTCATCAAGTGAGGCTACCGCCCTCGCGGCGGTTGGTGGGAAGGGTGCGCGCCCGGCTGTTTGGCCGGGCGCGCACCCGCATGTATGGGGTTGTGGTGTGATGGCGGTGTTGTATGCGCGATTGTGGTCTGATGCCCACCGCGCTTTGGTGAGCGGCCCAGGGCCTAGGCAAGGTATTCGAACTGCAAGAGGTGCGCGTCCTCGAAAGAGCTTGTTGCTGATCGGGGCGTGCATCCCATCAGTGACGATGCGCCTCATCAGTGACGATGCGCCTCATCAGTGACGATGCACCCGCTCTGATCGGATGCAATGTTCCTTAACGGGCGTGGCGCCGGAAAAGTCGCATGCAATTCCCCCACCAGTATTTCAGATTTTGAAACCGAAACGTTGAAATCATGCGGTTTATGAGGCATTGCCGATCTGCGTCTGCAGGGAATTGCATGCGAGATTGTTGGGTAAGTGCGTAAGGGTGAGAGCCTAGCGTGTCGTGGGGCTAGCCGAGGCGCCGCCGTCTAGTGGTTCCTTGAGCCAGTCGTAGGCGACGCGCTGCGTGCCGTTGGCGACCGTGATCAATCCACATTCGCGGAATCCGAAGGACCTAAGCGCGCGCCGCATTGGTGCGTTGTCCTCGTGGGTGTCGCAGCGCAGGTAGTCCGCGCGCTCAGCCGCGAACGTGAAGATCGCCCGAGCAACGCCGTGCCCGCGCACCGCGGCCACGCGGTGAATCACGTGGTAGTCGGCGTCGGAATGCCACGCGCCATCGATCTGGGCGTAGGTCTCGTCTGGCCCTGGAGCGAGGGTGAAGACAGCAAGAGGTCCCTCGTCGTCAGCCACAAGGAAGCAGTGTCCGCGTGCGATGTCTTCCTCAGCGTCAATCCGGCCGGGGTACCCGTCGGGCCACTGAGTCGCATTCCCATTCGCCTGCATGAAAGCCCGGGCATGCTCATACGCCCCCTCGATAAACTCGAGGTCTTCATGGGATGCAATTCGAATTTGTATATGAACACCATGCTGCAGTTCAGGCATATCGAAGTTTTCTCTGAGTTGGGAGTGGAAACGGCTATGCTACGTGCCCAATTTTAAGTCAGGTGATGATACTCAGTGTTGGCTGTGGGAAGGAGCTCGATGCGTCGATTATCGCCAGAATCATCGCATGCGTCCTCGTCGTTGAACCACTCGCTAATCCTAAGAGGCCTTCTGCTGAGTGTTGCGTTATCTTTAAATGTTATGAACTTTTCGCTTTGGCATCCTTCTCCGTGCTCGTATCCGTTTACGCTTTCAAACTGTGGATTGTGTTCAAGTGGCGTATCGGAAAATGAATTGTTGATGAGGTAAATTGCGCTTTGTTGAGTGTAAGTGGCATCGGTGTATGCGGGGTCATCCCCAAGGAAAGGTGAGTACATTCCATTTAGTTCGTACTGTAGGTCCTGAATGTCTTGATCTGACATCTGCATTAGCTCCCATTCTGTGAGAGCCTCAGCTGCTGGAAACCAGTAGTTGATGTTGTGTATGTAAAGGCTTTCCAGTATCTTGCATCCAGTAATTGTTAGAATTGCATGGAAGTCCTTTGGGTGGCCTTGTCCGCTCGTGATTTCGATTGAATCAAGAGTGGAGTTAGTTATTGTTATGTTCTCTGAGCTGTAGTCTCCATACCCCACTTTAGTGATTAGCTTTAGCCTTCCGTAAAGGCGGCACTCGTTTTCGAATGTGATGATGTTGGTTTCGCTTTGTTTCTTCTTGTGTTCGGATAGTTGTAGCTGATGTTCTGTCTCTTTGAGTTTGATTAACTTGAAGATGACGTGTGAAAAAGTGGCCTCTTTTAGGCGGTCAGGAAAGCGATCATGAATGACTGTGCAGTCAGAGATGTTAAGTTGTGATAGAAAACTTGCGTGTGCCCAGTGGAGAGAGTTTAGTGTTGAATCCGTGATGGTGACGTGAGAGTGAAAAGTCGAATTTCTGACGTCGATACTTTGCGCGATGTGAAGGCTGTGGAGAATAAGTGGGGTGTAGAAGTTGGTGTGCGATAGATTGATATGAAATGTGTTCGGAGCGTCCGAATTTTGTTCGTTGTCGGAACGCCTCGACGGGGTGAATAGGTAGGTGAGGATTTCGTTCTGTATGGCAGCGTGCTCATCCCTGTTTCCTTCCTCCTCAAGTAGTAGACCTTCGTGTCGCGCCTGGCTACATAATGTTGTAATGATGTGCTGCTGGAAGTTGTGTTTCTCGCTGTGGGAGTTTTCTTGAAGTCCTGGTGCTATCTCAGCAAGTTCTTGCAGGAGTGCAACTGCGCCTAGTCGGGTGCTGGGGTTAGGGGAGGTTAGGAGGTGGTATGCCTGTTCGCGGCGCTTCCAGTATTCATCACGTTGAACCTGCTCGCGTCGCTCGTATTCTTTTGCGGAATTTTCGTGGCTCCTCTGCTGCCACGCTGAAAATGCAAGGCCTGCGCCAGCAATCGTCAAGCAGAGTTTCATTGCGTTAGATGATGGCCAATGCCATTGCCATCCCCACCCCAATGCGCAGATGAAACTCAGGCTAAACAGGATGAACGCTACGAGCAGTGGGGTCCACCAGTGCATCAGACAGGCGGGCATGTGGGTTAGTCGTGCGGTCTTGTCGTCTTCCTGTTTGCAGCGCTTCCAGAACTTCAGTTTCTCGACGAAGTTCTTTTGCGTCGAGGTGTTCTTCTCCGCCTCGTTAGCGCTCTTGTGTTCATCGTCGGCGCGGACCATGGTGGCTCCTTTGCTCTGGGTTCACTGCCTTGCATCGTAGCAGCCTGTCTAGGGGAAGGGTTATGCGCTGCTATCCAAATCAGCTTTGGTGTCAAGTGAACGTTCATGCGGGGTCCTGGTGTCGCAGTCCTAAGGCTTGAAGCTCGGTATCGGGCCGAGGTGCCCTGAGCGGGTCGATGTGCGCGGGCTGCGAGCGTGAAACGCGCGTGAAACTTGGTCGCCGGCTCGGGCGGTTCGTGAAACGCGCGTGAAACCGTGGCGGTGCCTGTCCAGACGACAACCCCGCCCGCAACGACGCGACCTCGCCACGTCCAGCAATAGCACCACCCCGCAACCCCGTGGCTTCGCCCGCAAACCCTGCCCCGGCCTCGTTCGTGGGTATGAACCTAGTTAGACTGGAACGCATGACTGAAAATGCGCAGCTTGTTGTGACCCTGTCCTGCCCGGACCGCCCCGGGATCGTGCACGCCGTGACCGGCGTGATCGGCGGGGCCGGCGGCAACGTCATCCAGTCTCAGCAGTTCGGCGATGCCGACATGGGCACCTTCTTCATGCGCGTCGAGGTCGACTCTCCGAAGGGGCGCGCCCCGATCGACGAGGGCCTGGCCCGCGTCGCCGAGGATTTCGGCGCCACCTACCGCGTCGACGACCTGGGCCGCAAGCTGCGCACCATCATCATGGTCTCGCGCGAAGGCCACTGCCTCACCGACCTCCTGTACCGCCAGCAGACGCAGGGCCTGCCCATCGACGTGATCGCGGTCGTCGGCAACCACCCGGACCTGGCGCCCGTCGCCCAGTTCTACGGCGTTCCCTTCCTCAACATCCCCGTCACGAAGGACACGAAGTCCCAGGCGGAGCGCCAGCTCCTCGACCTGATCGCCTCCGAAAAGGTGGAACTCGTCGTCCTGGCCCGCTACATGCAGATCCTCTCCGACCAGGTCTGCCGCGCCATGCAGGGCCGCGTCATCAACATCCACCACTCGTTCCTGCCCTCCTTCAAGGGGGCGCGCCCCTACGCGCAGGCCCACGATCGCGGCGTCAAGCTGATCGGCGCGACCGCCCACTACGTGACCGCCGACCTGGACGAGGGGCCGATCATCGAGCAGGACGTCACTCGCGTCTCTCACGCCGACTCGACGCCGGACATGGTGGCGCTCGGGCAGGACGTGGAGCGCCGCGTCCTCGCCCAGGCCGTCCGCTTCCACGCGGAGCGCCGCGTCCTCATGAACGGCAACCGCACGGTCGTCTTCTCGCGTTGACGTCCGCCGTTCGGGCAGCTTGCGAGGACCCTGCGGGGCGGCGCGGGTAGACGCGCCCACTGGCGAGGCCTCCTCTGGTTCTCCCGCCGACATCCCCCTATCTGTGTGGATGCTGACCGCGCCGCGACTCGACGGGTGGGTGGAGGATAACTCTGGCGTGTCGGAGCCTGTAACAAGAAGGTGTGCGGCCATCTGGTCATATTTGCTTGTGTTTGCAAGCTTCCGCGGCTCTATTTGTCACTTGGTGGGCAACGCTGAGACGTGATCTTTCGGTCATTTAGCGGGTAAGCGTCGCATTGACCGTCTGATAAATGGCACACTTGTTACGTGGACGAAACGACTCAGCAACACGCTCCTGTCACCGGCTACGTGCCCGGTGGTTTTGACATGTTCCATCAGGGACACCTCAACATCCTGCGCGCCGCCCGCGAGCGCTGCGATCGACTGGTCGTCGGCGTGACCTCCGACGAGGCGCTCATCCGCATGAAGGGCCGCGCCCCCGTCATTCCGCTCAAGGAGCGCTGCGACCTCGTGTCGTCGCTGCGTTTCGTGGACGCGGTGGTCGTGGACCTGGATCAGGACAAGCGCCTGGCCTGGCGCCTCCAGCCTTTCGACGTGCTCTTCAAGGGAGATGACTGGAAGGACACTCCCAAGGGCGCTCAGCTCGAAGCGGAGATGGCGGAGGTCGGCGCGCGCGTCGTCTACCTGCCCTACACGCCGTCGACGTCGTCGACGAAGCTGCGCCGCTTCATCGCGCCCGAGGATTTCACTGACGAGGCATCGGCTGAGAAGCCGGAGCAGGCGACGGAAGGGGAGCAGCAGTGAGCCTTCCCGTGGTGCTTGAGCCGGGCTCCTCGTGGGGCACACGTTTTACGACGTATCGCAGAGCGCTGGCTGCCGCCCAGAAGCCGGGCGCGGGCGTTCCCGCGTACATGCGTTGGGTGAACCGCGGTGCCGCGCGCGTCGTGGCGGCCGCCTGCGCGGCCTTCGGCTGGACGCCGAACTTCGTCAGCTTCATCTCCGTGTGCTTCTCGACGATCGGCCTCATCGTTCTCGTCGCGTGTGACCCTGCGTGGTGGAGCGGCCTGATCGTGGGTACGGCCCTGGCGGTCGGCTTCATGTTTGACTCGGCGGACGGCCAGGTGTCGCGCGTGACCGGCGCGTCGTCGAAGACGGGGGAGTGGGTGGACCACGTCGCTGACGCGTTCCGCTCGCCCGCGATTCACTTCTGCACGGCGGCCGCCGTCATGGTGTACCGTCCCGAGTCCTGGTGGCTCGCGATCATGGCCCTCGTTTACGGCTGGGTGACGTCGGGCCAGTTTATGAGCCAGATCCTGGCCGAGCAGTTCGTGCGCGCGGCCGGACGCAAGCAGACGCGCGGCGGTAACCTGCGTTCCTTCGTGCTGCTGCCCACCGACCCGGGCGTCCTGTGCTGGTCCTTCGTCCTGTGGGGCTTCGGCGTTCCTTTCATGGTGCTGTACACGTTCCTCGCCGTGGTCGCTGTTGCGCACTCGTCGATCTCGCTGCGCCGCCGCTTCCGCGACCTGCGGGCCCTCGACGCCGCCGCGAAGCAGGGGGAGTCCCGTGCCTGAGTTGTCCGTCATCCTGCCCGCGCGCAACGCGGCGGGCACGATCCGGCGCGCCGTGGCCTCGACGCTGGCCGCCATGCCCCGCGACTCTGAGCTGGTCGTCGGTAACGACTCCTCCTCCGATTCGACGGTGGGCGAGGCGATCCGTGGCGCGTCGCGCGGCGGCGTGGTCGATCCGCGCCTGCGCATTGAGGACATCACCCCGGGTGAGGGCGGCGTCTCGCGCGTCTTGACGCAGCTGATGGAGCGCACGGATTCGCGCCTGGTGGGCCGCATGGACGCCGATGACATCTCCCTGAAGGGCCGCTTCAGGCGCACGCAGCGCGCGATTGAGCGCGGTGACGACATGGTGTTCACGCAGATGATTGAACTGCGCGGTTCTCGCCCGGTGCCGCGCGTACCCTACGAGATCACGCCCGAGGACATGGGCTGGCACCTGCTACTCACCAACCCCGTGTGTCACCCCACCATGCTGGCGACGCGAGAGGTCATCGACCGCGTCGGCGGCTACCGGTCGGTGCCTGCCGAGGACTACGACCTGTGGTTGCGCGTCGCCGCCGCCGGTGGGCGCATCCGCCGCCTGGCGGCGTGGGGCCTCCTGTATCGCATCCACCCGGGCCAGGTCACGGGCAATAAGGCGTGGCGCGCGGATTCGTGGAAGAGCCCGGAGCAGGCCCAGGCCTTCGCCGACCTGTCGACGTCGCTGACGGGAGAGGCACTGCCGCGCCTGGTGTCCATCGTTTCGCTTCCTCGCGAGGAGGCCGAGCGCGAGCTCGACCGCTTCGTGCAGGTCTACACTCAGGGGGTCGCGTCTCGACCCGCCAAGCCCCGCCGCGCCCTCGAGCGTCGGCTGAATGCGCGCGCCGCGTGGGTGCGCTCGACCATCCAAGGAGAACAGTCATGATCCTTACCCCTCCGCCCACGGGCGGCCAGCAGATCCTGCGTCACGCCCTGGCGCGCCGCTGGAGGTCGATTGCTGCGGGGACCGCGGCTGGTTTGGTTCTCGGCGTCGTCGCTGCCTTCGGTGTTCCGGCTACGCACACGGCGACGGTGTCGATGACCGTCACGTCTCCGACTATCACTCCCGCCCCCGTCGTGCGCGCCTCCCTGTCGAATACGACGGACATGGTCACCGAGCAGGGCATCGCGAAGTCCGCGACGGTCCTGGATGCGGCGGCTGAGAAGCTCGGCGGCGGCGTGACCGCTTCCGAACTGCGCTCCAACATGGACGTGTCGGGCGACACGAATGGCACGATCGTGAAGATTGAGTATTCGGCGCCGACCCGCGCCGAGGCCGTCGCGGCCGCGGACGCGATCGCCGAGTTCTACCTGCAGCAGCGCACAGCCCTCGTGGAGCAGCGCGCCGACGAGATGGCCGCCGCCGCGAACGAGGACATCTCCGCCCTGGAGGCCGAGCTGGGGACCCTGCAGCCCACCGTCGACGAGGACGGCAAGGTGACGGAGGATCCGCGCGCCGACGAGGTGACGAAGGAGATCAACAAGCTCAAGGAGCAGGTCGCCCAGCTGGAGCCGTACCACGCCAGCGCCGGCCTCGTGATTACGAGCGCTGACGCCTCGAGCGACACGGTGGAGCCCTCCAAGGCTCGCCTCATCCTGATTTTCACCGTCGTCGGTGTTTTCGCCGGCCTCGTGCTGGTGCTCCTGCGCGAGACACGCGCACGCTCGTTGACCTCTCCCACGCAGTTGGCGGACCTGACTGCCCTGCCGGTGTGGAGCGCGGAAGAGAACGTGCCCGAGCCGTGGCTGGCCCCCACGCGCATGCTCGCGATGGCGATCGACCGCGACCACTGGGTCGACCTGATCGTCGACGCGTCGGACCCCGAGGCCCGTCAGCTGCACCGCGTCCTGTCGCGCTCCCTGGCTGAAACCCGCGTTCCGGCGCCGCGCCTCATCGACATTCACCAGCCTCTCGCCTCCCTCCTCGACGAGGTTCGTCCCTCCCGCCACGTCCTCATCGCCGTGCGTAAGGGCCACGACCTGTCGAAGCTGCATGCCCTCCTCGACGAGCTCGCGCTCATCAACCGCGAGGTCAACGGCATGATCTACCTGGGTGGGCAGGTCGCCGGCAGCGCCGAGGCCGTCGCCGCGCCCGCCTTCGAGGTCATCGAGCCCGAGGACGAGGCCGTGGAGCCGGTCGTGGAGCCGGCCTCGGAGGAGGCGACGGAAGCTGCGCCTGCGAAGGAGTCGATGCCCGACAAGGCCACCGAGGACACCGCGGACAAGAAGGGTTCGACGAAGAAGAATTCGACCGACACGAAGGGTTCGACGAAGAAGAATTCGACCGACACCAAGGGTAAGAAGGGTAAGAAGTGAGCGCCGAGGAGATCACCACTCTCGACGACAAGGCCGCCTCGATCTGGCACGTGGACCGCACCGCTCGCGTCAGCCAGCTCGTCTCGGGGGACCCGACGTCCCCGCGCGCGCTCGTTCTCGTGCGCGACAACGGCCGAAACTCCGCGTTCGTCGAGATTGAGGGCACGGATCACCCGGAGAACGATCCGCGCGTGCTCGAGGTCGAGGCGGCCTGCGCCCGCGGCTGGGAAGAAGGCGCGGGGGCGGACATCGACGCCACCGTCATCATGTGCACGGTCGGCTCCTGCGACATGCTTCAGGACGCGGTGCGCGCCATCCTGGCCCAGGATCACCAGCGTTTCTCGCTCGTCGTCGTGGACAACGCACCGCACACCGGGCAGACCCGCGAGAAGCTCGCCGGCATCACCGACACGCGCATGAGTATTGTCTCCGCGTCTCGCCCTGGCCTGTCGCGCGCCCGTAACCGCGGCGTCCTGGCGGCGCGCGGCGAAGTCATCGTCTTCACGGACGACGACGCCATCGTCGATCCCCACTGGCTGACCGCCATGATCGACCCCTTCACGGCCTCGCCCTACGTGGCCGCGACGACGGGCATCGCCCTGCCCCTGGAGGAACGCTACAAGGCGCAGCGCTGGTTCGAGTCGCGCGGCGGCTTCCCCAAGGACATGAGTCCGCGCGTCTGGTGCGTCGGCGACGTGCCCAGCGGCCTGGAGGCCCTGGGAGAAAAGGGTGACGGTGGCCCGCTGTTCCCGATCACGACCGCGCGCGTGGGTGCCGGCGTGTGCATGGCGATACGCCGCGACGTCCTCATGGAGGTCGGCCCCTTCGACCCGGCTCTCGGCGCTGGAACCTCCACGCGTGGCGGCGAAGATCTCGACATGTTCGCACGCATCCTGGCCACGGGTGACGTCATCGTCCACACGCCCGACGCCCTGGTGCATCACCGCCACCGCGTCGACGAGGCCGGCCTGGACAAGCAGATCCGCGGCAACGGCTCCGGCATGGCCGCCCTGCTCACGAAGGCGATCATCGACAAGCCCTCCGTCCTCGGCACCCTCATCGGCCGCGTCCCCGCCATCCTGAACCGTATCAAGCCCGGCGGCGCCCGCGTCGCGGGCACCGACGACGACGTGCCCGGCTCCCTCACCAGGTCTGAGATCAAGGGCTTCCTGGAGGGTCCCTTCCTGTACCTGTCCTCGCGCAGGCGCAACAAGCTGGTCGCACCCAGCCGCGACGCGCGCGCCGCTGATCCCGCCCAGGGTGCGCCCACCGGCGCGAGCGGCGGTGACGATGCCCCGGCCTCGTCCGGTGAGCGCGGCGCCCCCGAAGGGAGCTCGGACACGTGAGTCCGCACCGAGGAATCTGGACGAAGCCCGCCGCCGCGCGTATCGGGCCGCTGCGAGAGGACGCGCAGGAGCTGCCGGCGTGGCCCTTCGTCGTGGCCTATGCGGCGTATTTCCTGTGGTGGGTGCTCGGCTCCGGCGACCTCATGTGGCCGCTCTTCGCCATCATCATGGTCGTGTTCATGATCGGCCGCCACGGCCTGCGCTTCCCGCCCGGGACGATCATCTGGACGTTCTTCCTGGCGTGGGTGCTGGCCTCCATGACGATGCTCGACTCGGGAGGGCGCGTCATCGGCGCGTTCTACCGCTTCCTGCTTCAGCTGGCGCCCGGCATCTTCGCCGTCTACGCGTATAACGCGCGTCAGACGCTGAGTGTGCGCGCGATCGTGGGCACCATGTGGGGCTTCCTGGCCTCGACGACCATCGGCGGCTTCATCGCCATGGCGGCCCCGACGCTGCGATTCAAGACACTCATGTACTACCTGGTGCCGCGCGCCCTGCACTCCAACGACTTCGTCAAGGAGTTCACCAAGCGCGCGACCACCCAGTGGAATCCGTCGTCGTGGATCCTCTCCGACCCGCGCCCCTCTGCGCCCTTCATCTACTCCAACACCTACGGCAACGTCTACTCGCTGATCTTCCCGCTGGCGCTGGTCTTCGCCTACGTGCTGTGGCGCGAGCGCTCCAAGTGGCGTTTCCTCGTGGCCGCCGTGTGCGCCCTGTCGGTGATTCCGGCCGCCGCGACCCTCAATCGTGGCATGTACATCGGTCTGATCGTCGTCGTCGTGTGGGTGGGTTTTCAGCGTCTGCGCGCGGGGGCCTGGCGCACGGTGCTCGGCATCGTCGCGGCCGTCGCAGTGGGCATCATCGCGTGGCTGGCAACCCCGGCCTCGCAGTCGCTCCTTGAGCGCGTCGCCGCCTCCTCGTCGACGGAGGACCGCGCCTCGAACTACCTGGAGACGCTGTACGAGCTCCAGCAGTCCCCGTTCCTCGGGTTCGGCGCGCCGCGTCCCTCGGCGTCGCCGTGGCTGCCCTCCCTGGGCACGCAGGGCCAGTTCTGGACGGTCATCTTCTCCTACGGCCTGGTCGGCCTGGTCCTGTTCCTCGTCTTCTTCGTGCGCATGTTCCCGCGCATCTGGCGCGCCAAGGACGTGTACGGCTCGATTCTGGGTGGCATCATCCTGGCGACCCTCGTGGAGCAGTTCTACTACGGCATGAACACGGGCCTCATGATTTCCGTTGTTGCCGTGAGCCTGCTGTCGCGCCACCTCGAGGAGGAGAGCGATCCTCTGCGTCGCGCCAACGCAGTGGAGCAGGGTGCGCCGACGGCGGGCAGCGTCGCCGGAACCGTGCGCGCCGCGCGGGCGGTCCGCCTCGGGCAATGGCAAAGCCCCGCCGCGAACGACGGGGCTTTCGCCACGCAGATGCTTGAGCGGCTCAACAGGTCGGGTCGTCGGGGAAGGAGAAACCGGCAAGCTTCCAGTTCTCTCCCTCCTTCACAAACTGAAAATAGGTGAGGGCGCGGGTCATGCGCGTCTCGTCCGTCAGCGCGGTCCCGGCGTCGTTGAGGAGGCGCACGGAGGAGGAGTCCACGCACACCGAGACGGTGACGTTTCCAGCGCCGTCATCGGAGATGATCTGCGGGTTCTCCAGGGTGGGCGTGCCCTCGGCGTGGGTGCCGTCCCTCGACCACTCCAGGGCCTGCGCATCGAATTCTTCGAGCGCGGACTCAGTCAGGACGGAGGACAGGTCGGTGGCCTGGGCCTGCTCGGGGTCGGCGTACGCGTTCCACAGGGTGTTGGCGACGTACTGGGCCTGCTCGCCGGCTTCCGTCGCGGTGCCCATCGAGCCCGACGCGTTGGCCGGACCCGCGGACTGCGGCGTAATGGTCTTGGCGACGGACTGTGGCCCGGCCGACTGGTCCTCCGGGGAGGACTGGATGCCCGAGGCTGCCGACGTCTCGGAGTCGGAGGAGCCCGTCAGGCGCAGGATACCCGCGATGACGAGGGCGATGATCAGGAGAATCGCGGCCGCCAGGAGAATTTTCTTGCGGGCGGGCGAGAGCGAATCGAGTTTGAAGTCCATGTGTATCCCATCGATCGGTTATAGGGAAAGGCTACCGCGCGGTAGCGGGAAGGTTACTCATGAGTGAGACAAATCAAGCCAGGCGTTCCCTCGCGCGCGGGGGCATCGTCGGCTTCGTCGGAGCGGCGGCGTCGGCGATTCTGGGCTTCGCGTTCACGATCATCCTGTCTCGGATGCTGGGGGCGCAGGGTGCGGGCGTCGTCACCCAGGCGACGGGCGTCTTCGCGATCGTCATGGCGTTGGCGAAGGTTGGCCTCGACTCCACGGCGATCTACCTGATGCCCCGCCTGTCCCTGGATGCGCCCGAGGAGATCCGCGCGACCCTGTCGTTCATGGCGACGATGACGGTGGGCGTGTCCACCGTCTGCGTGCTCGTTCTCGAGGCCGTGGCCCCGTTGATCTGGAATGAGGAGGTCGCGGGGGCCACCCGTGCAGTCCTCTGGTTCGTGCCGATCGGTGCCCTGACGTTGGTTGCGTCAGCCGCGCTGCGGGCTCTGGGCAACATGCGCGAGTACGTCCTCGTCCAAAACCTGCTCCTGCCGGGCCTGCGTCCTCTGCTCGTCGCCCTCGCGGCCGCTCTGACCGGGTCGCTGGCCTTCGTGTCGGTCGCGTGGGCGCTTCCGTTCGTCATCGTTCTGGTCGCCTCGTGGTGGCTGTTGCTGCGTCACATGCCATCGGTCGCGGATTCGGTGGGGCGTTGGCCCGGGGCCGCGCGTCGTCGTCAGGTCATCGCTTTTGCGCTGCCGCGCACCCTGACGGCGGGGTTGGAGCAGGCCCTGCAGTGGCTTGATGTTCTGCTGGTCGGCTTGCTCGCCGGCGACGCGGCCTCGGGCATCTACGGTGGCGCGATTCGTTTCATTCAGGCTGGCATGGTCGTGGACACGGCCCTGCGCGTCGTCGTGTCTCCCCAGTTCTCCAAGCTCCTGCATCAGGGGCGCACGAAGGACTTGCGGGACCTGTACAGCACGGCGTCGATTTGGCTGGTTCTCTTCGCCGCTCCGATCTACGCCTTGATGGCGATCTTTGCACCCGCGCTCATGCGGATCTTGGGCGAGAGCTTCGCCCCGGGGGCTACCGTCCTCGTGGTGCTGTGTATCGGTTCCATCGTCACGTTCATGGCGGGCAACATTCACTCGCTGCTCATCATGAGCGGGCGTTCGGGTTGGGCCGCGGTCAACAAGATCGTGGTGCTGAGCCTCAACGTTGTGGGTAACCTCATCTTTATTCCGCGTGGAGGAATGGTGGCGGCTGCCGTCGTGTGGGCGGTGTGCATGGTGCTTGACGCGGCCATGGCGACTGTTCAGGTCTCGCGCTTCATCGGTGTGACACCGAAATTGTCCGAGGTGGTCAAGCCGATTCTCGTTGTGGGCGCATCTGCGGTGATTCCGGGCGGTTGTATAGCGTGGGCGCTGGGGCGTGACTCCTTCGTGGCGACCGTCGCGGGCTCAGCCCTCTCGGTCCTGGTTTTTGCCTGTGTTTGCTGGCTTTTCCGCGATCGCCTGCATCTGACGGGACTTGGGTCCCTCGCGAGGAACCGACGGGGTTAACCATGGGGCGCGTGGGGCTCCTGTGAAAGTCCTGCTTGACCAACCGGTTGATCAGATGGCACTTGTTGTGTAATTATTTATGCAACAAGTTATCGTTCAGTCGAAAGGTCGTGTCATGGCTTCTGCAATTTCGCGCCTTGCAATCGTTGCAACCGCGCCGATTGTTGCGTGTGCGTCCCTCGCGTTCGCCCCGATGGCGCACGCAGATAATATCCGTCAGCCCGGTCAGTCCGTCACGCATGACGGCCTGAGTGCCGCCACTGCCGCGGCGTCCTGCTGGGACATTAAGCAGCGCAATCCTGCGGCTTCCGACGGTACCTACTGGCTGCAGACCCCCGCGATGGACGCCCCGGCGCAGTTCTTTTGTGACCAGACGACAGACGGCGGCGGGTGGGTCCTCATCGGCCGCGGCCGTGAGGGCTGGGAAGGCTGGAGCGGCGGCAAGGGCGACACCTCGAAGCTGACCACGCGCGTGCGCAACACCGACGCCTTCGACGTTGTCCAGTACTCCAACGCCACCGTCAACCAGCTGCTCAACAACGAAAACGTCAAGGATCAGGCGGACGGCGTGCGCGTCCTTCGCTCCTGGAGTGCCTCGGGTCGCTCGTACCAGACGGTCGACCTGAAGTTCACCAAGATGACGGACTTCGTGTGGCCCTTCAAGATGGCCCACCCGGTCCACGTCTCCCTCGACAACCGAGCGAGCATCTACACCTACATGTGGAATACCCCCGGCTACGACCAGGCGTGGAACGCGCTCCAGGTCTACCCCTCGAGCCGCACCGACTGGACCATCGGCTGGGGTTACGGCACGGGCGCGGCCAGCTGGGGTGGAGACGTCTCGTCCTCGACTTCCTTCTTCCACAAGAGCGGACAGACGATCTTCCCCTACTCCGAGGCCTACGTGCGTCCGCGTATCTCCTCCGACTCCTCGGACTTCGCCCGCCTGCCGGACACGGGCGGCGCCGAGCAGACCGTGAGCCGCGCCGTCTCCAACTACGCGGCCAAGACCTCGTGGGGCGTGAGCGGTAACCTCAACGGTTCCGTGAAGGAAGGCAATATCCAGGTTCAGGCCTTCGCGCAGGTCGGGTCCACCATGTACGTGGGCGGCAACTTCACCGGCGTCAAGCAGGGTGAGAACGGCGCCGAGACGTCCTCGCGCGGCCTGGCCGCATTCGACGTGAACACCGGCGACTGGACCGGCCAGGCCTTCGACTTCAATGCGCAGGTCAAGGCCCTCCTCGCACTGCCCGACGGCCGCCTCCTCGTGGCCGGCGACTTCACCCGCGTCAACGGCGAGGCCCACATCGGCACCGTCGTCATCGATCCGTCCACCGGCGCGATCGACCCCTCGTGGGATCTGAGCATTAAGAACGCCCTGCGCGGTGGCACGGTCAGCGTGCGCGCCCTCGACTACTACGACGGCTACGTCTACCTCGGCGGTGTCTTCACCCACCTCAGTGGCGGCGGGGTCTCGAACGTCTACGGCCGTAACGCGGCCCGCGTGGCCCTGAACGCACGCCCCGACCGTGCCTGGAACCCCGAGCTGAGCGGCTCCGTGCAGGCCGTCGCCGTCAGCGAGGACAACGGCGCCTTCTACGCCGGCGGACACTTCACCCGCGCCCATGGCAACGATCGCGCCTGGTACGCCGCCAAGTTCTCCACCGCGCCCGGCGCCGCGCAGGATACGAGCTTCGACTTCCAACCCTCCACCGTCAGCGCCGGGAAGTACCAGCAGACCATCTCCGCCGCGGGCAAACGCGTCTTCATTGGTGGCTCCGAGCACTCCCTCTTCGGCTACGACACCGGTACCAACCTGCGCACCTCGGGCTCCCTGATGCTCAGTAATGGTGGCGACCTGCAGGCCTCGACCATCTCCGCCAACGGCGTCATCTACGGCTCGTGCCACTGCTCCGACGGCTCCTACCAGGACAAGTACGACTGGGGAGTCAACGAGAACTGGTCGCGCATCGATGAGATCAAGTGGGTCGGCGCGTGGGACGCCACCACCGGCGAAAACCTGCACTGGACCCCCTTCGAGCTCTCCTCGCGCCGCAAGACCGGCGCATGGGCGCTCACGACCGACACCAACGGCAACCTGTGGGCCGGCGGCGACTTCACCCTGTCCTTCACCGACTCGACGCATAGCCAGTGGAACGGCGGCTTCGCCCGCTACGACAAGCGTGACAACGTCGCGCCCGAGGCCCCGACCTACCTGCGCACCTCCTCGGCCACGGCCTCGACCGTGACCCTCACCTGGGAAGGCGTCTCCGACGCGGTCTCCTACGAGGTCCTGCGCGACGATCGCGCCATCGGCTCCACCGAGTCGACCAGCATTGAGGTCCCGCGCGGCGGCGAGAACCGCTTCTTCGTGCGCGCCGTCGACGCCGCGGGGAACCGTTCGGCCACCACCCCGGTCTACGTTCCCCCGGCCTACGGCCAGGTCGATCCGGCCAACCCGGTCCTGCTGGACGCGGGAGCCACGTGGCGCTACCGCGCGGAGAACAGCCCCGCTTCCGAGGACTGGGCCCGCACCTCGTTCGACGACTCCCAGTGGCCCACCGGCGCCGCACCGCTCGGCTACGGCGACTCGCGCATCGCGACTGTCCTGGGCTCGAAGGACTCGCGCCCCGTCACTTCCTACTTCCGCAGCCACTTCCAGGTCGGAGACGCCAGCGCCATCAAGGGCGTGACCGTCAGGTACATGGCCGACGACGGCGCCGTGGTCTACATCAACGGCCACGAGGTCGACCGCACCCGCATGGGAAGCGGCACGGTCAGCTACCAGACCCGAGCGGATTACGCCCCCTCCTACAGCGCCGCCGTCGACTCCATGTCCGAGGTCTTCGTGCCCGCGGCCCTGCTGCACAGCGGCGACAACGTCATCGCGGTCGAGACGCACGTGAACTACATGCGCACCGCGACCGTTGGTATGCAGGCGTCGATCTTCCGAGTGGAGGGCACCCCGGACAATTCCGACTCCCATGAGCCCTCGCTGCCGGCGGAGCCCCAGAACCTCGGTGACGCCACCCAGCCGATCGACGTGCGCGGCATGACCTCGGGCGAGGTCATCCCCTCGGGCACCACCCAGTGGAACTACTGGACCTCGACGAGCGCGCCCGCCTCCGACTGGGCGACCACCGGCTCCCTGGCCGACTGGTCGCGCGGCGCCGGGCCCATCGGCTGGGGCGACGCGAACGCTGCCACCACCCTCGACATCGCGAAGAAGGACCGGGCCGTCACCTACTACTTCGCACGCGATATCGACCTGGGCACCATTACGCCCGCGACCTCCCTGGTCGTCAAGGTACGCGCGGACGATGGTGTCGTCCTGCGGATCAATGGGACCATCGTCGATACGAAGCGTATGTCGGATGGAAACATTACTCACACAACCTATGCGAACGAGGCGGTCACCGTCTCCAAGGCGTCCTCCGATCTGCTCGAGGTCTCCATCCCTGCGAGCTCCTTGACAGACGGGGTGAACCGCATCGGTGTTGAGGAGCATGTCAACTACAAGGGCACCGCGTCGATGACCTTCGATCTGACTGCAAACATGGTCAAATAATGCGACTATCGTGTCGCTTCGCGGCGGTTTGCGCGAGGTTGTCATCGCTTGACGCGATCCGCACTTCCTCGTGAAAATCTGTTGACAGGTGGAGCCCTCGCCCTCGCGGCGAGGGCTCCCTTATATGTGGTCAAGGACTCTAATTTTCCGCTAACCAAGTGGTTGAGTGACGGGGGTTTTCGTGACACTATTAGTGGTAACCATTAACGTGATACCTGTGAGGATCCGATGAAATTTCTCCGCCGCTGCCTCGCCCTCGGCCTGGCATCGATAACCGGTTTCGGAGTGCTTGCACTCAGTCCCGTCGCAGCTCAGGCTGCTGTTGACCCCCTCCACGACGGCCTCTCCGAGGCCACCGCGGCCGCCTCGTGCTGGGAGATCAAGCAGAACGATCCGCGCTCGGAAAACGGCACCTACTGGCTCCAGACGGCCACCATGGATGCCCCGCGCCAGTTTTTCTGTGACCAGAGCACGGACGGCGGTGGCTGGGTCCTCATCGGTCGAGGCCGTGAGGGCTGGGAGACGTGGAGCCAGGGTAAGGGTGACGAGTCCAAGCTCGCGACCCGCTCGCGTACCCCCGGCGACTTCGAGGTGATCCAGGCCTCCCACGAGACCGTCAACGGCCTGCTCGGCGGCACCAAGGTCTCCGACCTGGCCGACGGCGTCATGGTCCAGCGCGCCTGGAACTACCGCGGCACCGCCTACCAGACCGTGCGCATGCAGTTCCCCAAGATGAGTGACTTCATCTGGCCGTTCAAGAGCGCTCACCCCGTGAACGTCAAGTTCAACCGCGAGTGGTGGGTCAACGGCGGCATCGTCTGGTCGGGCTTCGGCACCAACACCGGCTGGGGATACGTCAACCTGACGGCCTCCCCCCAGAACAAGTACACGATGGGCTGGGGCTACGGGCCGCTGGCATCCTCGTGGTACGACACCTCCTCCTCGACGTCGTTCTTCCACCGCAACGGCTCCATCATTAACCCCTACGCCGAGGTCTACGTCCGCCCTGAGCTGCGCTCCACGGACTCCTCTTTCCGCGCCATCGGTGATGGCGGCACCGCGGCCGAGACCCAGAAGGCCTCCGTCTCCGAGTACGCCGCCCCCACCATGTGGGGTGTGACCGGTAACCTGAACGGCTCCATCCAAGAGGGCAACATTCAGGTCCAGGCCTTCGAGCAGATCGGCTCGACCATGTACGTCGGCGGTAACTTCACCGGCGTCCAGAAGGGCAAGAACGGTTCGGCGATCACCTCCAACGGCCTCGCCGCCTTCGACGCGACCACGGGAGTGTGGACCGGCCAGACCTTCGACTTCAACAACCAGGTGAAGGACCTCGTCGAGCTGCCCAGCGGCAAGCTCCTCGCCGTCGGTGACTTCACCAAGGTCAACGGCGAAACCCACGTGGGCACCGTCCTCATCGACCCCGCGACCGGGCAGATCGACCCCTCGTGGAACCTCCAGGTGCGCAACGGCAGCGGCGGGCGCGTCAGCGTGAAGTCCGCGAAGGTGATCGACGGACGCATCTACTTGGCCGGTGCCTTCACCCACCTGTCGGGCAACGGCGTTTCCTCCGTCTACGCCCGTAACGCCGGGCGCCTTGACCTGAACGGCACACCCGACCGCTCCTGGAACCCCGATATCAACGGCACCGTCATCGATATCGACGTCGACGAGGCCGACACGTACCTCTACGCGGCCGGATTCTTCACGCGTATCCACGATCGCGTCGCCGAGAACGCCGCCCGCGTCGAGACGTCCGCGGGTGCCACGCTCGACCAGTCCTGGTCCTTCCGTCACTCCTACCTGATCGGCAAGTACCAGCAGGCGGTGACGGTCGGTAACGGCCGCGCCTACTTCGGTGGCTCCCAGCACTCGCTGTTCGGCTACAACACGTCCGACATGACCCGCACCTCCGGGTCCATCACGATGCAAAACGGCGGCGACCTGCAGGCCACGACGCGCTCCGCCACCGGAGTCATCTACGGCTCGTGCCACTGCTCCGACTTCACCTTCCAGGACGCCTACCACTACCTGGCGCTCGGTAACACCTGGACCCGCGCCGACGAGATCCAGTGGGTCGGCGGATGGGACGAGGCCACCGGCCGCCAGCTCGGCTGGACCCCCTACCGCCTGTCCTCCCTGCGCTCCACCGGCGCGTGGTCCCTGGAAATGGCCGACGACGGCGCCCTGTGGGCCGGCGGCGACTTCAACTACTCCTACACCTCCAAGACGGACGGGCAATGGTCCGGTGGCTTCGTGCGCATGCCCGCCCGCAACGCCACCGCCCCCGCGGTGCCCGCCAACCTGCGCGCCTCCGACGGCAACTCCCAGCAGGTGACCCTCAAGTGGTCCTCTGTGCCGGGTGCCGACTCGTACCAGATCCTGCGCGATGACCGCACGATCGCCACCACGACCTCGACGTCCGTCACCGTGCCCCTGGGCGGCAACAACCGCTTCTTCGTGCGCGCCGTCGCCTCCGACGGCCTGGTCGGCGCCTCGACCCACGCCTACGTGGTCGACTCCAACGGCAAGCCCGACCAGTCCGACGACGCGACCCTGCTCGTCGACGAAGACGCCACCTGGGCGTACCACTGGTCGACCGACGCGGTCGCGAGCGACTGGGCCCAGACCTCGTTCGACGACTCCTCCTGGAGCCGCGGCACCGCCCCGATCGGCTACGGCGCGACCGGACTGGGCACCGTCCTCAAGCCCGGCGCGGCCAAGACCCGCCCCATCACCACCTACGCGCGTACCACCTTCACGGTCGCTGACCCCTCCGCCATCGGCGGCGTCAACGTCGCCGTGACGGCTGATGACGGGGCCGTGGTCTACGTCAACGGAACCGAGGTCGTGCGTCAGCGCATGAGCGAGGGCGCCGTCGACGGCTCCACCTACGCCTCCGCCTCGGTGTCGAGCGCCTCCGCACGCGCCGACCGACAGCTGGTCTTCGTACCCGCGTCCTCGCTGGTCGCCGGCACCAACACGCTCGCCGTGGAAACCCACCTGAACTACCGTTCCAGCTCCTCGATGAGCGTCGATGGCACGGTCAAGGTCGTCGCCAAGGGCGCCGAGCCCACGCCCGAGCCGCAGCCCGAACCCGAGCCGCAGCCCCAGCCGCAGCCCGACGAGCCGATCGTGCCCGACCCGGACAAGCCGCTCGAGGTCCTCGACGTCTCCGGCGTCAACTTCGGTGAGTTCCTGCCCACCGGTATGTATTGGAACTACTGGAACTCCAAGGACAACCCGGGCGCCGACTGGAACTCCACCGGCGACCTGTCCAAGTGGAAGCATGGCGCCAGCCCGCTCGGCTGGGGCGACCGTGACGCCGGTACCCCCTTCGACCTGGCCCCCTCCGACCGCGCGATCACGAACTACTTCGCCCGCGACGTCAACCTCGGTACCATCAGCGCCGACTTCGAGCTCACGCTCAATGTCCGCGCCGACGACGGAGCCGTTGTCTACATCAACGGAACCGAAGTCAAGCGCATCAACATGCCGGAAGGAACCATCACCCCGAACACGAACGCCAAGTCCAACGTCTCGCTGGGCACGGCCAAGAACAACCTCCAGACCATCACCGTTCCGCGTGATCTCCTGAAAGATGGTGTCAATCGCATCGCGGTCGAAGAGCACGCGAACTACGCTGGAGCTGTGTCCGTTTCCTTCGATCTCAAAGCAAGCCTGCTGAGGTAATCGACATGACTCACCAGTCGCCCAACGCTGGCGGCCTCGACCAGAGCGAGGCCGCCAGCGCGGTCGGCGCCAGCGCTGACGATCCTGCCTTCGACGCGATGGCGCAGCGCGTGCTCACCCGTGGGCACGCCACCACGTGGCTCAACCACTGGTCGCTGCTGCACGCCGACTTCCGTGCGTTGGCGCGCATGAACACCGTCGGTTTCGACGGCACGCTCTTGCAGATGCGACTGCGCGCAGCCGGACACGAAGTGGCTCGCACGTCGGCGGACCTTGTCCTGCCCCACGTCTTCTCTCGCCTTGACGACGGCACTCGAATCACCCTGATCGGTGCCGTTCCCGAGGCCGGCGAGGCGGCAGCGCAGCGCCTGGAGCGTTTCGACGTCCAGGTCATCGACGGCTACGACGGACTGCGCCGCTTCAAGGCGCAGCCTTCCGTACTGGCAGACTTCGACCCCCGGCTCGTCATCGTGGGCCTGGGCGCTGGCTTGCAGGAGGTCGTCGCCTCGGTCGCACTCGGGCTCGTGCCCGAGGCATCCGTGTGCACGGCGGGCGGATGGATCGACCAGTACGCGCGTGCAGCGGACAACTACTTCCCGGACTGGGTGCATGCCGCCCGCCTGGGCTGGGCGTGGCGCATCGCGCACGAGCCCAAGCGTTTGACGAAGCGCTACACGGTCGAGGCCCTCGACTTCATCGCTCACGCGCCGCAGCTCGTGAGCCGCCTTGAGGCGATGGGCTCCTTCTTCGATCTGGGGCTCGCCGTGAGTCGCCAGGCCTGAGCAGGGCGCTCCGCCCGCGCGTGTGAGCGGCAGGGGCGGGCCGGACCTTGTGTGGTCCGGCCCGCCCCTTTTGTATGCTCTGTGGGCCGTGCGTGGCGGAGGTCCGCCCGGTGGGTGCGTGCGTTGGGTGCCAACCCTAGAATCCGGCCGCCCTCGGGCCGCCAAGGGGGAATTGCAGCATGAGAGCCTCGACACGCCGGCGACACGCCGATACGCAGCGTCCTCTCGGTCAGGAGTCTGGGAGTGCAGGGGTACCTTCAACGTCCGGCTGGTCTGTCGTGAAGGGAGCCCGTAGGGGCAAAAGCAGCAGGTCAGCAGGTCAGTGTTCGCTCGATTGGGGAGCCCTGCGATCGGGGCCGGGGGTGTGTCTTGAGACGTCCCTCATGTTTGGGGAATAACCGTTATCTGATGATTGACAGTGGTGTTGAACGCCTCAGTTTCGGCCTCACGCTCTCGAAGCTGTCAAACATGTGACCGCCCGCGCAGCACGAATTACTCTCTCGCTGCACTGCCGGCGCGTCCACGAGTGAGCCTCTGGCGGCCCGGAGGGCGGCGCCGCACGCCTGTGAGGCGAGCTGTAGGGTTGAGTGCCCCTCTGCGGCCGGTGGGTGGCGAAGAACGCCGCGGTGATCGCCGCCCACGCAGTGTCTCACAGCGCGGGGGACGGAAGGGTGCCGCGGTCGTCCATGCCGCCGTGAAGGGCGCGGATACGGCTCGCGACGGCACCCGAGGGAACGGGCATCAAGCGCAGGGCATCAAGCGCAGAGAAAGGGTGAGGCCCGAGCCGGATGGCTCGGGCCTCACCCAATCACACACACGCAGAAAGAATCAGTAGGCCCCCTCGTGACGCAGCAGAGCGGGAACCGTCTGCAGCATGATCCACGCATCGAGCGTGAGGGAACGGTGCTGGGCGTAGGACAGGTCCAGGTGGACCGTCTCATCCCAGGAGAGGTTCGAGCGGCCCGAAATCTGCCACAGGCCGGTGATGCCCGGACGCACGGCGAACTTGCCCATGACGCGAGGCTCGTACTGAGCGACCTCGCTGGGGAGCGGGGGGCGTGGGCCGACGAGAGACATGTCACCGCGAAGAACGTTGAAAAGCTGGGGAAGCTCGTCAATCGAGGTCTTGCGCAGGAAGGCGCCGATGCGGGTGATACGGGGGTCGTTAGTCATTTTGAACATGATCGAATTTCCCGCGCTGGAGTCGGCCTCGTTGGCCTCCACCAGGGAGGCCTTCATGGCCTCTGCGTCCACTCGCATGGTGCGGAACTTAAACATGGTAAAAGTCGTCCCGTTGAGGCCCACGCGCTCCTGCGTGAAGAAGGCGGGACCTCCGTCGTTCAGGCGCACCGCCAGGGCGACGATGATCCAGACCGGGGTCAGCAGAATAATGCCCAGAAGCGAGGCGAAAATGTCGCACATCCGCTTGATCGCGTTGTCGGCGGACGCGGCAAAATCCGACGCATGCTCGAGCGCGAGTGCCGTCGATGCGGCGCGTGCAGTTGGCTTCGTCAAAGTTGTCATCTGTGCGTCTTCCTTCTACTTCCTCAAACTCAAATACTGTAGGTCGGTTAGAGGGAGCTTTTCCCTCCAGATCGGGATATTTACCGAGTAAATAACCCTTGTGCGCCTCAGTCACCGTTAGGTGTTAACCCTAGTCTATCCATACGGTTAACTTATTTGCTAACCAAAGGGTTAAGTACAAGCGAAAATGGGCTGTGATTTCCTACACCGGAGCGGTCTCGCAGTGTGGCCAAAGATCTCTGATGACCAAGTGGTAGCTTCCTGACATGGTGGAAGAATGCGCAGCTAAACGCCACGAGATAGACTTGAAGACGTGTCGTGACTGGCGATTGAGGTGGGCAACCACCGGGGAGCGACGCATCGGCATCGATAGCCGCCCGCCTGGGCTACAAGTTGCTGTTATCACAATCGAATGATCAACAGGAGAACCCGATGGATTCCCTCAACGACATGACGCTGGCGCAACTGGACCCCGAGATCCAGGCAGTGCTGGACTCCGAACTGGAGCGTCAGCGCGGCACCCTCGAGATGATCGCCTCGGAGAACTTCGTTCCGCGCGCCGTTTTGCAGGCGCAGGGCTCGGTCCTCACGAACAAGTATGCGGAGGGCTACCCGGGTCGCCGCTACTACGGCGGCTGTGAGTTTGTGGACGTCGCCGAGTCGCTCGCGATCGAGCGCGCCAAGCAGGTTTTCGGTGGCGACTACGTCAATGTCCAGCCCCACGCGGGAGCTCAGGCCAACGCGGCCGCGCTGATGGCGATGGCGAACGTCGGTGACCCTATTCTGGGCCTGTCCCTGGCCCACGGTGGCCACCTCACCCACGGCATGCGCCTGAACTTCTCGGGTAAGAACTATCGTGCAGTCGCCTATGAGGTGGATCGTGAGACGATGCGCATCGAACCCGAAAAGGTGCGTGAGGCCGCCCTGGCGGAGCGCCCGCGCGTCATCATCGCCGGCTGGTCGGCCTACCCTCGTCACCTCGACTTCCAAGCCTTCCGCGATATCGCGGACGAGGTCGGCGCCGCCCTCTGGGTTGACATGGCGCACTTCGCCGGCCTCGTGGCCGCCGGCCTGCACCCGAACCCCGTTCCCTACGCCGACGTCGTCACGACGACGGTCCACAAGACCCTGGGCGGGCCTCGTTCCGGCATGATCCTCTCCTCGCGCGGCGAGCAGTGGGGCAAGAAGCTCAATTCTGCCGTGTTCCCCGGCCAGCAGGGCGGCCCCCTCATGCACGTGATCGCCGCGAAGGCCATTGCCATGAAGGTCGCTCAGACCGAGGAGTTCAAGGATCGCCAGCGCCGCACGCTCGAAGGTGCGCAGATCCTGGCCGAGCGCCTGGGCGCCGACGACGCCAAGAATGCCGGTATCAAGCTGGTCACCGGCGGCACCGACGTCCACCTGGTCCTGGTCGACTTGGTCGAGTCCGAGCTCAACGGCCAGCAGGCCGAGGATCTGCTGCACGAGGTCGGTATTACGGTCAACCGCAACGCGGTGCCCTTCGACCCGCGTCCGCCGGCCGTCACCTCGGGCCTGCGCATCGGCACGCCCGCCCTGGCCTCGCGCGGATTCGACGCGGAGGACTTCGCGGAGGTCGCGGATATCATCGGCACGACGCTGACGCAGGGTGCCTCCGGCGGCAACGTTGAGGTGGATGCGCTGCGCGCCCGCGTCAAGAAGCTCACGGACAAGCATCCCCTCTACGCGGGGCTCGAGCAGTGAGGGCTCCCTGGGAGGGCGGCGCACGCGTCCTGGACGGCACCGCGACCGCGGCCGCCATTAAGGCGGAGCTCAAGGAGCGCGTGGGTCGCCTGCGCGAGGCCGGGGTTGTCCCGGGCCTCGGGACGATCTTGGTAGGCGAGGACCCCGGCTCGGTCGCCTACGTCGCGGGCAAGCACCGCGACTGCGCCGAGATCGGCGCCGAGTCGATCCGCGTGGATCTGCCCGCCGACGCAACGCAGGAGCAGGTGGAGGCCGCGATCGATCAGCTTAACGCTGACCCCGCGTGCACGGGCTACATCGTGCAGCTGCCGTTGCCTCGCGGGATCGACACGAACGCCGTTCTGGAGCGTATCGATCCCGCGAAGGATGCGGATGGTCTGCATCCGATGAATCTCGGACGCCTCGTGCTGCGAGGCTCGGGTCCCATCGAGTCGCCGCTGCCGTGCACTCCGCGCGCGGTCATCGAGCTCGTGGAGCGCCACGGGATCGACCTGGCCGGAAAGAACGTATGCGTCGTCGGCCGTGGCGTGACCGTGGGTCGCTCGATCGGCTTGCTCCTCATGCGCAAGGAAGTCAATGCCACGGTCGACGTGTGCCACACGGGCACCGAAAACCTCGCAGAGCACGTGCGCCGGGCGGACGTGATCGTCGCAGCGGCGGGGTCCGCTGGGATCATCACCGCCGACATGGTCGCCCCCGGCGCTGTCGTCCTCGATGTGGGCGTGAGCCGCGTGAGAGACGCAGACGGCAAGGCTCGCCTGAAGGGCGACGTCGCCGACGGAGTGGACCAGGTCGCCGCGTGGATCAGCCCGAACCCCGGCGGCGTCGGCCCGATGACGCGGGCCCTGCTCGTCACGAACGTCGTCGAGGCCGCGGAACGCCAGGCGGGAATCGGCGCGAGCTGACCGGCGGTGCGTAGCCTCAAGAAACGGGGCTGTTGCCCGCGAACGTAGCGGAGGCGCGGTGAGGATACCCATTCCTCGCCGCGCCTCCTCGTTCATCTAGACTGAAGAAAACTCTTGTTAAGGAGAAAACGATGACTCTGACGGTGACCACCGTGAACCTGAACGGGATCCGCGCCGCCCACAAGCGCGGCTTCCTCGACTGGCTGGAGGGGAGCGGTACAGACGTGCTGCTCATGCAGGAGGTGCGTGCGCCGGAGGAGATTTCCCGCGAGATCATGGGCGAGGCCTGGGAGAGCGTGTGGGTTCCCTGCCGTATTAAGGGGCGCGCGGGCGTGGGTGTGGCCGCGCGGCGCGGGCGCGCGAGCCTGGAAGGTGGGCCTCGCGTGATCCTCGACGATGCGGAGACGGACGTGGATTCGGGCCGGTGGCTCGAGGCCGTGGTGCGCCCCGACGGTAGGAATGCCCTCGTGCGCGTCGTCTCGGCCTACTTCCACTCGGGCGAGAAGGATACGCCCAAGCAGGAGGCGAAGATGGCGCACCTGCCTCGCATTGGGGCCCGCATGGCCGAGCTGCTCGCCGAGGAGGCTGCCGGTGGCATGTCGTCGCTCGTGTGCGGCGACTTCAACGTCGTTCGCTCGCAGGCCGACATTAAGAACTGGAAGCCGAACCACAATAAGCGCGCGGGCGTCCTCGACGAGGAGATCGCTTTCCTCAACCAGTGGGTGGACGAGGGATGGCGCGACACCGTGCGCGACCTGGCCGGTGACGTGCAGGGCCCCTACTCGTGGTGGTCGTGGCGCGGCCAGGCCTTCGTCAACAACGCGGGCTGGCGCATCGACTATCAGTACGCGACGCCCGCGCTGGGGGAGCGTGCGAGCTCCTTCGAGATCGGTCGCGCCGACGAGTACGCGGAGCGTTTCTCGGATCACGCGCCCGTCTCGGTGACCTACGACATCTGACGTTTCGTGCACGAGGCCGTGGCCCGGGGCCATCTGGCCCGGGGCCGCGGCCTTTCGTGTCTGCGGGAGGCCACGGCCTCTCATGTCTGCGGGCGATCTGTTGTGTGGGCTGTGGCACTGTTTTCCAAAATTTCGCACGTAATTCGTTTGGGTGAAGTTTCAACAATCGCTGGAAACGTTGCAATTCCAACAGTGTGACTTCAAAATTTGAAGTAGTCGCGAGGGAATTACGTGCGAAATTGATGGGGCCTAGCTGCCGTGCTCGTCGATGACGGGGTGTCCCCGGGGACAATACGCATCCGGATAGGAAACGAGCATCCGGATAGGAAGCGAACATCTGGATAGGTAACGAGCATCCGGATAGCTTAATAACCTATCCGGATGTGCATAACCTATCCGCGTACGCGCAACCTATCCGGATGGTGCCCAGAAGAGGAGGCTGTGGGGCCTGGCGGTGCTTGTAGGTGATGGTGTGGCCTGGCTGCCGTGCTCGTCGATGGGGGGACTGTCTCTGGGGGCATCTGGCCCGGGGCCACGGCCTTTCGTGTCTGCGGGCAGCTACGGCCTTTCATGTCTGCGGGCGGCCTGTTGTGTGGGCTGTGGCACTGTTTTCCAAAATTTCGCATGCAATTCACTTGAGTGAAGTTTCGACAATCGCTGGAAACGTTGCAATTCCAACAGTGTGACTTCAGAATTTGAAGTAGTCGCGAGGGAATTGCATGCGGAATGGGTAGGGCTGGCCTTGGCGCTTGTCGATGATGGGGGCTGCCCCCGGGGACAATACGCATCCGGATAGGAAACGAACATCTGGATAGGTAGTGAGCATCTGGATAGCTTAATAACCTATCCGGATGTGCGTAACCTATCCGCGTGCGCGCAACCTATCCGGATGGTGCCCCGAAGATGGGGTTGTGGGTCCTGGCGGTGCTTGCAGATGGTGGTGTGGCTTGGGCTGGCTACTCGCAGTAAGGAGAGCGCCGGTGTGGAGGGCGCCGGAGGGACAGGAAGGCCTGGCTGCGGTGCCCGTGGGCGGTGGCGGGGCCTGGCCGGGCTTCGAGACGACGCACCGAGCGAAGCTCGCGGCGCGGACGGCTCGCGGGCGGGCCGCCGCCCACGGGCACACCAAGCAGTCCGGCCCCACGGCCGGGGCTTCCGGCGCCCGGAACACCAGCGGGTGATGAGCGTGCGATGAGCGGGTGGGCAGGGATCGTGCCGCGTGGAAAGCAGGTGGACAGGGATCGTGCCGCGTGGAAAGCAGGTGGACAGGGATCGTGCCGCGTGGAAAGCAGGTGGACAGGGATCGGGTCGTGCGGAAAGCGGGCAGTGAAAAGAGTGTGCGACAGTCTGGCCAATAGTGCCTCAGTGTCCGGAGGCGTCGAAGTCGAAGAGTGCCATCGAGGAGTAGATGCCCGAGGGGTCGATGCGGTCCAGGCGGAAGCCGGGGACGATCCACGAGGCCTTGACGGTGGCGCCGATGTCGAGCGCAAGATCCAGGGCGATGTCGTCGACGTCCTGTGCCAGCGTCACGTGCGGGTGGTAGGGGAATCGCGTCTCGTGGTCGAGGGGGCCGGAGCGGATCTCCTCGGCGATGTCGATGCAGGCGTCGGCGCCCTCGGCCAGGGTCATGAAGGCGACGTTGGAGATGGGCCGGAACGAATCTGTGCCGGATAGGGTGATGCGGAAGGGCGCGTGCCGGGCGGCGATCGTGCGCAGGTGGTCGATGACGTCGGCGCGCGCGTCGCGGGCGACGGGCGTAGGCGGCATGAGGGTGATGTGCGCGGGGATGCGCGAGCCGGCGAGGTCGCCGAGGCGTAGGCGCAGGTCAGTCAGCTGTGAGACCCAGGGTTCGGGGATGGCGACGACGACGCCGAGCCAGTCTTGGCCGGGGAGTCGTTGGGGGAGGAACATGGGGCCTGCCTGTGTCGCGAATGTGGTGGCTCCACTGTACCGGGGCGGCGGGGTGAGCGTGGTGAGGCTATAGCGCTTGAAGGGTGTGAGGGCGTTCACGTAGCCTTGTGGGAGTGAGACCAAGGAGGATCGTGTGAGTGATCTCGTGTGGGCCGACGCTGCTACCCCCGCCGATGGGGCCGCACAGGCCGCCAACCTGTTCCGTGAGGCGTTTGGCTACGAGCCTTCGGGCGTGTGGAGTGCGCCCGGGCGCGTGAACATCATTGGTGAACATGTGGACTATAACGGCGGCCCGTGCCTGCCGATTGCCCTCCCGCACCGCGCCTACGTGGCGTTGTCGCCCCGCGAGGATCGAACGATTCGGCTGATTTCGCCGCAGACCCGCGACGCGGTGGATGTCCTCGATCTGGATGTGATCGGCCCGAAGGGGACGCCCGGTGAGGTGACGAACCACTGGACCGCGTACCTGGCTGGCGTTGCGTGGGCGCTTGAGCAAGCCGGATATGGCCCGTTGCCCGGTTTCGACGCGGCCCTGTGGTCGTGCGTTCCTCTGGGTGGCGGCCTCTCCTCGAGCGCCGCGCTTGAGTGTGCGACGGCGGTCGCCCTGGACGAGGTGTGCTCCCTCGGCTTGGCCGGCACGATCGAGGCCCCCAGCGACGAGGGGCGCAAGGTGCTCGTCGACGCGGCGCGCGCTGCGGAGAATCAGGTCGCCGGCGCGAACACGGGCGGCCTGGATCAGACGGCGTCGCTGCGCTGCCGGGAGGGCCACGCGCTGGCCCTCGACTGCCGCGACATGTCGACGCGTCAGGTCCCCTTCGACCTGAGCGCGGTCGGCTTGGAGCTCCTCGTCATCGACACCCGCGCGAAGCACTCGCTGGCGGATGGTCAGTACGGGTCGCGCCGCGCGGATTGTGAGGAGTCGGCGCGGATGTTGGGTGTCGAGCAGCTCGTGGACGTGGAGGATTTGGACGAGGCTATGGCCGCGTTGGGTGATGAGCGCTTGGCGGCGCGCACCCGCCACGTCGTGTCCGAGATTGCGCGCACGCGGGCGTTCATTGATCTGCTTGACGAGGGGCTGCTGGAGGGGACGCGCCTGAAGGTGGCGGGTGCTCTCATGAATGACTCGCATGATTCGCTGCGTGATGACTATGAAGTGTCGTGCGAGGAACTGGATGTGGCCGTGGATGCGGCTCGGGCGGCGGGCGCTCATGGCGCCCGCATGACGGGCGGCGGCTTCGGCGGCAGCGCGATCGCGCTTGTGGATGCGGACGCGGTCCTGAGTGTCGCCCAGGCCGTGGCGAGCGCCTACGCGCAGCGTGGCTGGGAGCCTCCTCACTTCATCCGTGCTCTCCCGGGAGCGCCGGCCGGGCGTCTGAGCTGAGCGATCTGAGACAAACCAAGGGGCCGGTGCTTCAGCATTTGAAGCACCGGCCCCGGCCTCGTTACACTTGAGGAAGCAACGAGAACGCGGGAAGGATGCAACATGGGGATCGGCAAACGGGCATGGCAGGTAGCGGGCGCTGCGGCAGGCGGTGCGAGCCTCTTCGGCGGCGGCGTGGCGATTGGGCGGCTCCTGCGCCTGGACTCCCAGCGCGGTGACTACCGCAAGGCGTGGGAGAACCACAACCTGGCGACCCTGGACCGCCTCCGTCAGCTCGACGAGCACCCCGAGGGCGAGCGCCCCTACCTGATCGTGGCGCTGGGCGACTCCTCCGTGCAGGGCATGGGTGCCTCGCGCATCACCGAGTCCTACCCGGCGCGCCTGGCTTCCGCGATCAACGCCCAGCTGGACCGCGAGGTCCTCCTGCTCAACCTCTCCTTGTCGGGTGCCACCATCGAGTCCGTCGAGCTCACCCAGGTCCCCCAGATGCGTGGCCTGGGCCTCCTGGACGGCCCCTGGAGTCCCGACCTGGTCACCCTGACCATCGGCGGCAACGACGTGATGGCAGAGGACATGGCCCCCGGCCAGTTCGAGGAGCGTCTGCGCCGCGTCCTCGGCTTCCTGCCCGCGCACGCCCTCGTCTCCACCATCCCCTCCTTCGGCATCATGCCGCAGGAAAGCCGCGCGCAGGACATGTCCGACCGCATCGGCGCCGCGGTCGCCGACAGCGACGCGCACCTGGTCGACCTGCGCTCCCTCACGCAGGAATACTCCCTGCCGACCTACACCTTCGCCTACCACGCCGCGGACTTCTTCCACCCCAACTCGGCGGCCTACGCCAAGTGGGCCCAGCTCTTCGCCGACGCATGGGCCAAGTCCCGACGTGAGGCAGCCCCCGTCGTTGAGGATGCCCCCCAGTGGGACATGCTCTCGGCGCGGGTGGCACAATCGGAGTATGACGACTGACGGACCGTGGCTCGTCGTCGGGTTAGGTAACCCCGGCGCGCAGTATGCCTCCACCCGACACAACGTCGGGTACTTGACCCTCGACGTGCTCGCCTCGCGCGACGGCGCGACCCTGACATCGCACCGTTCGCGCACGCATACGGCCGACGTTCGCCTCGGGATCGGCCCCGGCGGCGTGCCCGGACCGCGCGTGATCCTGGCGCGCTCCGACAGCTACATGAACACCTCCGGCGGGCCGATCAGCGCGCTTGCCTCCTTCCACAAGATCGAGCCCTCGCGCATCCTCGTCATCCACGACGACATGGACCTGCCCGCGCACACGCTGCGCCTCAAGGTCGGCGGGGGAGAGGGCGGTCACAACGGCCTGAAGTCCCTCACCCAGCACCTGGGCACCCGAGACTACGCGCGCCTGCGCATCGGCGTCGGGCGTCCCCCGGGGCGCATGGACCCCGCCGACTACGTGCTGGCCGCCCTGCCCTCCAAGGAGCGCCCCGACTGGGACGTCACCTTCGAGCAGGCCGCCGACGTCGTCGAAGACATCGTGACCAAGGGATTTGCCCCCACCCAGATGGCCCTACACACCGGGTCCTGATCGCGGCGGCGCCCTGGGGCATCGCCGCATACCCTCACCGCGAAAGGCAGCGCGTGCTACTTACCGGACTCCTCCCGGACATCTCCACCGATCCCGCGATCGAGACGGCCACGGACTCCATCGAGGCCGGCCGCTCGGGAGTGATCGTCGCCCCCGTCGGCGTCCGGCCGCCGCTCCTCGCGGCCGTGTCCTCCCGTGCGGCCACGCCGCTTGTGGTCCTCACGGCCACCGGACGCGACGCGGAGACGCTGACCAACGCCCTGGCCTCGTGGATCCCGGGCGTAGCTATGCTGCCCGCCTGGGAGACCCTGCCCCACGAGCGCCTCTCGCCCCAGGTCGACACGATGGCGCGCCGCATCGCCGTCCTGCGCCGCCTCGTCCACCCCATCGAGGGCGACGACAGCGCCGGCCCGATCTCGGTCCTCGTCGTGCCCATCCGCGCCTTCCTCCAGCCGATTATCTCCGGCCTGGCGGACCTCGAACCCGTGCGTGTGCGCAAAGGTGACATCATGGACCTCACCGAGGTCACGAACCGCCTGTCCGAGCTCGGCTACGAGCGCGTCGACATGGTCGAGGGCCGCGGCCAGATGAGCGTGCGCGGCGGCATCCTCGACGTCTTCCCACCCCAGGAAGCCCACCCGCTGCGCGTGGAGCTGTGGGGCGACGAAGTTGACGATATCCGCGCCTTCTCCGTCTCCGACCAGCGCACCCTCGGCGAGGCCACCGACGGCGTGTGGGCCGTGCCCTGCCGCGAACTCCTCCTCACCCAAGCTGTGCGCGCCCGCGCCCGCGAGGCCGCCGACCGCCTGCCCGGCGCCGCCGAGATGCTCAGCCTCGCCGCCGAGGGGATCGCTGCGCCCGGCATCGAATCGCTGGCCCCCATCCTCGTGGGCGGCATGGAATCCCTCCTTGACCTGCTCCCGGCAAGCGCCCCCATCCTCGCCTCCGACCCCGAACGCATCCGCGCCCGCGCCGCCGACCTGGTCGCCACGACCGAGGAATTCCTCGCCGCCGCGTGGAGCGCCGCCGCCGGGGGAGCCGACACTCCCCTCGAGGCCTCCAAGGCCTCGTTCCTCGACCTGAGCGAGCTGTGGGGGAGCGGGACGCGCCCCTGGTGGGAGCTCACCGACCTGCCGCCCGCCGACCTTGCCTCCGCCATCGACGAGGCCGAGGCCGGGGCCGCGGGTCAGGGAGGCCCGGCGCCCGTCGTCGTCTCGCCCACCCTCATGCGCGTGGGAGCCCGCGACGTGCACCCCTACCGCGGGGACTTCGCCCGCGCCGCCGCCGACCTCACCGACCTGGCCCGCGACGGCTGGCGCATCGTTGTCACCACCGAAGGCCCCGGCCCCGGCCGACGCATCCGCTCCATCCTCACCGACGCCTCGTGCCCGGCCGCGCTCGCGGACAGCGTGGAAGCACGCCCCGACCCCGGCCTCGTCACCATCACGACCGCGCAGGCCGGCGTCGGATTCGTCGCGCCCCACCTGAAACTCGCGATCCTCACCGAAGGCGACCTGACCGGGCGCGTCGGCGCCTCCACGCGCGACATGCGGCGCATGCCCTCGCGCAGGCGCAAGGGCGTCGACCCGCTGACCCTGCACCCCGGGGACTACATTGTCCACGACCAGCACGGCATCGGGCGCTTCATCGAGCTGGTCTCGCGCATGATCGGGCGCGGGGACGCCGCCTCCACGCGCGACTACCTGGTCATCGAATACGCGCCCTCCAAGCGCGGCCAGCCCGCCGACCGGCTCTTCGTGCCCACCGACGCCCTGGACCAGATCTCGAAGTACACCGGATCCGACGAACCGACCCTGACGAAGATGGGCGGCGCCGACTGGGCCAAGACCAAGGCGCGCGCAAAGAAGGCCGTCAACGAGGTCGCCAAGGAGCTTATCCGCCTGTACGCCGTGCGCCAGCAGACCAAGGGCCACGCCTTCGGGCCCGACACGCCCTGGCAGCGCGAACTTGAGGACGCCTTCCCCTACGTGGAGACCCCCGACCAGCTCGTCACCATCGACGAGGTCAAGGCCGACATGGAAAAGCCCGTCCCCATGGACCGCCTGCTCACCGGCGACGTCGGCTATGGCAAGACCGAGATCGCCGTGCGCGCCGCCTTCAAGGCCATCCAGGACGGCTACCAGGCCGCCGTCCTCGTGCCCACGACCCTGCTGGTCACCCAGCATGCGGAAACCTTCGCTGAGCGCTACGCCGGGTTTCCCGTGCGCATCGGCACCCTCTCGCGCTTCTCGACGCCTAAGGAGACCGAGGAGGTCAAGGCGGGGCTGGCCTCGGGCGAGGTCGACCTGGTCATCGGCACACATTCCCTGCTGACCGGCACCGTCTCCTTCAAGAAGCTTGGCCTGGTCATCATCGACGAGGAGCAGCGCTTCGGCGTCGAACACAAGGAGACTCTCAAGGCGCTGCGCACCGACGTGGACGTCCTATCCATGTCGGCCACCCCCATCCCGCGCACCCTCGAGATGGCGATCTCCGGCATCCGTGAGATGTCGATCCTCCAGACACCGCCGGAGGAACGCCAGCCCGTCCTGACCTTCGTCGGTGCCTACACGGACGCACAGGTCAGCGCCGCAATCCGGCGCGAGCTCCTGCGCGATGGGCAGGTGTTCTACGTGCACAACCGCGTCGACTCGATTTCCTCGGTCGCCTCCCACATCGCCGAGCTGGTCCCTGAGGCGCGCGTGCGCACCGCCCACGGCAAGATGAACGAGCATCAGCTCGAGGCCGTCATCCAGGACTTCTGGAACCACGAGTTCGACGTCCTCGTGTGCACGACCATCGTCGAAACTGGCCTGGACATCTCCAACGCGAACACCCTCATCGTGGACCGCGCCGACACCTTCGGCCTGTCCCAGCTCCACCAGCTGCGCGGGCGCGTCGGGCGAGGCCGCGAACGAGCCTACGCGTACTTCTTCTACCCCGGCGACAAGGCGCTCACCGAGACCGCTCACGAGCGCCTCAAGACGATCGCCGCGAACACCGAGCTGGGCGCGGGCCTGGCGGTCGCCCAGCGTGACCTCGAGATCCGAGGCGCCGGCAACCTCCTGGGAGGGGCCCAGTCCGGCCACGTCGAGGGCGTCGGATTCGACCTGTACGTGCGCATGGTCTCCGACGCGGTCGCCGCCTACCGCGGCGACGCGCCCGCCGAGAAGACCGACGTGCGCATGGACCTGCAGGTCGACGCGCACATCCCCGAGGGGTACGTGCGAGGTGAGCGCCTGCGCCTCGAGGTCTACGCGAAGATCGCCGCCACGACCACCCCCGAGCAGGAAGCCGACGTGCGCGAGGAGCTGGTCGACCGATACGGCCCCATCCCGCCCCAGGTCGACCTGCTCTTCGCCGTCGCACGGCTGCGTGAGATCGTGCGCCGAGCCGGGATCACCGAGGTTGTCACGCAGGGCAAATACCTGCGCGTCTCGCCCGTCGAACTGCGAGATTCCCAGGTCATGCGCCTCAAACGCCTGCACCCGGGCACCGTCATCAAGGCGGCCGTCCGCCAGGTCCTCGTGCCCCTGCCGCTCACCTCGCGCGTCGGCGGATCTCCCCTCACCGACGGCCCTCTCCTGGAGTGGGTGGAGACGCTGGTGACCAAGATTCTCGTGCCTTTTGGCGAGTAGGCCCTGTGGTGGAATACACTGGTGCCATTGCGTCGCAACACATCTGAGGAAGGAATGCTCGTGCGCTACACACGTCAGCTGGTGACCGCCGCTCTCATCGCGGCCGCAGGACTGGGAATGGGGGCCTGCTCCGCCCATCCCGGTGCCGCCGTGGTCACCTCGTCGGGAGTCACGTTCTCTAACGCGGACATTCATCAAGCCGCCCAGCAGCTCAGCTTTTTGACTGGCGGACGGCGTATGTACTCCGACGGTCAGATTCGCGCCGCCATCATGAATGAGGACGCGTACCTGGCCGGTGGCGCCGTCGTCGGCGTGACCGTGAGCGACGAGGTGATGAACGAGCTGAACCAGGAAGCAGCGAAAGCCCAGAACCTCGAGCCCATCGAGCTGACTCCCGCGACGCGAGCGGCCCTGACGTCGCTTTTCATCAACTATCAGCTGACGGGCATCATGCAGATGAACCCCACTGTTGCCGCTCAGGTCAACCAGGTCATGAACGAGGCCAGTAGCTCGAGCACTGCGACCCTGAACCCGCGTTTCCCTGTCTCGTCCGTCAAGGCCGAGCCGACCCTGTTCGGTGACGCGGTCTCCGGCGAGAAGGAACCCGACGTCTCCTCGCTGATGGGTGGGGGCACGCCGGGAACCACCACGCGATGACGCTTGTGTGAGCATTCGCTCACACCGGGCGGGGACTAATGTCGCTTGCCCGGCGTCGCGCAGCGGGACGCTTCGTCCCACATTGAAAAACGTCCCCTCATCGGGGGTGACCACATATGGCGGTCCGTATTACCGTTGTACTGACCGCTTCCACGCAACAACATCGATTGGAGAATGACGTGGCAGTTATTGAAGGCATTGGTGCACGCGAGATCCTTGACTCGCGCGGTAACCCGACTGTTGAGGTCGAGGTCGTCCTCGAGGACGGCACCGCTGCGCGCGCGTCCGTCCCCTCCGGCGCGTCCACCGGCGCGTTCGAGGCCGTCGAGCGTCGCGATGGCGACAAGGGCCGCTACCTTGGCAAGGGCGTCCAGGACGCCGTTGATGCCGTCGTCGAGCAGATCGCCCCCGAGCTCATCGGTGAGGAAGCCGACGATCAGCGCTACATCGACCAGGCCATGATTGACCTGGACGGAACCCCCAACAAGGGCAAGCTCGGCGCGAACGCCATCCTCGGCGTCTCCCTCGCCGTCGCCAAGGCCGCTGCGAAGTACGCGGACCTGCCCCTGTACAAGTACCTGGGCGGCCCCAACGCTCACGTCCTGCCCGTTCCCATGATGAACATCCTCAACGGTGGCTCCCACGCGGACTCCAACGTTGACATCCAGGAGTTCATGATCGCCCCCCTCGGCGCTCCCTCCTTCCGTGAGGCCCTGCGCTGGGGCGCCGAGGTCTACCACACGCTCAAGGGCGTCGTGAAGGACCGCGGTCTGTCCACCGGTCTGGGCGACGAGGGCGGCTTCGCCCCCAACCTGGACTCCAACGCCGAGGCCCTCGACCTGATCGTCTCCGCGATCGAGAAGGCCGGTTTCAAGCCGGGCGAAGATGTTGCCCTGGCCCTGGACGTCGCCTCCTCCGAGTTCTTCAAGGACGGCCTGTACCAGTTCGAGGGCGAAGGCCGCTCGACCGAGTACATGGTGGAGTACTACGAGAAGCTCATCTCGAACTACCCGCTGGTTTCCATCGAGGATCCGCTGGATGAGGACGAGTGGGATGCTTGGAAGGCCCTGACCGCCGAGATCGGCGGCCGCGTGCAGCTGGTCGGCGACGACCTGTTCGTCACCAACCCCGCCCGCCTGAAGAAGGGCATCGAGCTGGGTGCCGCGAACGCGCTGCTCGTGAAGGTGAACCAGATCGGTTCGCTGACCGAGACCCTCGACGCCGTCGAGGAAGCGCACCGCAATGGCTACCGCACGATGACCTCGCACCGCTCCGGCGAGACCGAGGACACCACGATCGCCGACCTGGCCGTCGCCACCAACTCCGGCCAGATCAAGACCGGTGCTCCCGCTCGTTCCGAGCGCGTCGCCAAGTACAACCAGCTGCTGCGCATCGAGGAGCAGCTGGGCGAGGCCGCCGTCTACGCCGGCCGCTCTGCCTTCCCTCGCTTCAAGTGAGCCTAGGCAACTAGCCGCATAGCTCCGCGCGGGCCCGCAAGGGTCCGCGCGGAGTTTTTTCACGGCGTGGGGGTGAGCCAAATGTGCGTTCATAGGGCACGATAGAAGAATGGCTAGCCGTCGTCCTTCCTCCCGCCCTTCCTCGCGTCGTCGCTCCTCCACGTCGGAGGCAGCGCGCACGACGCGTGAGATCAACGCAGAAAAGTCGCGTCAGCGCAGGGCCGCGGCCAAGGCCGCGAAGGGGGACGAGGCCTCGGCGCGGAGCGCGCGCAAGGGAAAGAAGGCAGACGCTGGGAAGGCCGAGGCGGGCGCGGAGCGCAAGACCTCTGCGAAGGAACGGCGGGCGCAGCGCGCCCGGGAGCGCCAGGGCGCTCGGGGCGGCCGTGAGGGTGCCTCCGTCCTGTCGATCGGCGGCCTGGATATCTCCACGCGCCTCGTCGTCGTCCTGACAGTCGCCGCGATCCTCGCGGTCATGCTGGTGCCCAGCGTGTACCAGTGGTGGCAGCAGGAACGCGAGCTCGCCCAGATCAAGGCGCAGGTCGCGGAGCAGCAGCGCCGCAACGAGGAGATGCAGCGCCAGCTGGACCTGTGGAACGACCCGGACTACATCTCGACGCAGGCGCGTGAACGCCTGGGGTACGTGCGCCCGGGTGAGACTCAATACACGGTCGTGGATCCGGGGCCGCAATACCAGGATTCCGCGATGGCTGCGGCCGCGGCGCCGACGGGGCCCGCGCGGCCCTGGGTGCAGCAGCTCGCTATCCTAGTGGGGAAGGCGGATCAGCCGCCCAACGCGACGCCCATCCCGTCGGCTGACACCAGCCAGTCGGGCCAGGCGCCCACCACCGGCCAAGAAAGCGGAGAATGAGCCTCGTTAACACCACCGACGCCACCGAAGAGGACCTCGAGGTCCTGCGCGAGCAGCTGGGGCGCGTGCCCCGAGGCGTCGTCGGCATCGCCGCGCGCTGCCTGTGCGGTCGTCCCACGGTCGTCGCCACCGCGCCGCGCTTGCCCGATGGGACCCCATTCCCCACGACCTACTACCTGACGCACCCGGCCGCGGTGAAGGGCGTCTCAACCCTCGAGGCGGAGCACGTCATGGACGCCCTGAACGAGGAGCTCGCCGCCGACGAGGAGCTGCGCGTCGCCTACGCGCGCGCCCACCAGGCCTACATCGATGCGCGCCTGTCCCTGGGCGACGTCCCCGAGATTTCCGGCGTGAGCGCGGGCGGCATGCCGACGCGCGTCAAGTGCCTGCACGCCCTCGTGGGCCACTCGCTGGCCGCGGGACCGGGCGTGAACCCGATCGGCGATCGCGCGCTCGCCATGCTTGAGGAGCGCGACCTGTTTTCGACCGCGCGCTGCTCCTGCTGAGCGCACCCACATGAGCTAGCCCCGGCCTCGTCCGGGAAAGAACCCACCAGAAACGAAGCGATGACCCGCGTAGCTGCCATTGACTGTGGAACAAACTCCATCCGACTGCTCGTTGCCGACGCCACCGTCGGCGAGGACGGCAGGCCCCGCCTCGCCGATCTGACGCGCCAGATGCGCATCGTGCGCCTGGGGCAGGGGGTGGATGCACGCGGCTACCTGGATCCGGCCGCGATCGAGCGGACGGTGGAGGCGACGGTCGAGTATCAGCGCATGATCGAGAAGCTGGGCGCGACGCGCACCCGTTTCGTGGCGACCTCGGCGACGCGCGACGCCTCCAACAGCGCTGAATTCGTCCGCCAGATTGAGGCTGTCATCGGTGTTGAACCCGAAGTGGTCGTCGGCACGCAGGAGGCCTCTCTGTCCTTTAACGGCGCGGTCGGCGGGCTCGGGGAGGGGGTTGACGCCCCCATGCTGGTCGTCGATATCGGCGGCGGTTCGACGGAGCTGGTGCTGGGATCGACGAGCGTCAAGCAGGCGGTGTCGATCGACATGGGTGCGGTGCGCGTGACGGAGAAGTTTTTCGCCCACGTCGACCCCGCGGGCGGAGTGCCCAAGGCGGAGCAGGAGCGCGCGATCACGTGGATCGACGAGCAGCTGGACGGCGCGGAGAAGGCGGTGGATCTGGCGCGGGTGCGTTCCCTCGTGGGCGTCGCCGGCACGGTGACGACGCTGACCGCGCAGGCGCTGGGGCTCACCTCCTACCAGCCTGAACGCATCCACGGGGCGCGCCTGAGCGCCGCTCAGATCGAGGAGGCCGTGCGCTTCATGGTCGACCAACCGGTCTCCGTCAAGGCTTCCCTGGGGTTTATGCCCGAGGGCCGCGAGGACGTCATCGCCGCCGGAGCGCTCATCTGGAGCCGCATCGTGACGCGTGTGTTGGATCGCGCGAGCGGCGCTGGGCACCCCATCGACGAGGTCGTCACCTCCGAGCACGACATCCTCGACGGCATCGCGATGGCGATGATCGATCAGGCTTGATGCGGGCTCCGGCCTCCCGTAGGCTGGACTCGCGTCTGGCCCCCGTGGCCCAATTGGCAGAGGCAACCGACTTAAAATCGGTGTGTTGTGGGTTCGAGTCCCACCGGGGGTACTATCCGCGCGGCACGGACGAGGCCGTGGCCGGGGCTCGCCTGAGCGTACCCCGGGTGGATCCTCAGTTTCGTTACGCGCATAATGGTATGTTTCCCACTGCGGGGGCGCCTCGTGCGACACTAGAGGCAATACATCACTGACCAAGGAGGAAATATGGCCAACCCGGTGATGAACTCGATTCAGAAGGACTGGTCCGCTCAGTCCCAGACTCCCGCCGGATATCCCACGATGCCCGGTTATCAGCCCGCTGCGCAGCAGGCACCCAACCCCTATGGGGGCCAGGCGAACCCCTACGAGACCCAGCAGGGCCAGGCGTATGGCCAGCAGGGCGCCTACGGTATGCCCCAGGAGCAGGCCTACGGCCAGCAGGGCGCCTACGGGGACCAGATGGCCTCCTATGAGGCGATGATGAACGCCCCGGCCGCCGACGCGGTGGACCGTGGGCACATGACCTACGACGACGTCGTGGTCAAGTCCCTCATGTGCTTCGGCCTGCTGGTGGCCGGCGCCGTCGTCGGCTGGATGACCGGCGTGATTGTCCCCGCACTGGCGATGGTGACCGCCCTCGGCCTGTGCGCCGTGACCCTCGGCCTGGGCCTGTTCGTGCGCTTCTCGAAGAAGGTGCGCCCCGGGGCGATCATCGCCTACTCGCTGCTCGAGGGCTTCGTGCTGGGTGCGTTGTCCTTCGCTTTCGAGACGCTCTACCCGGGCGTCGTCGTCCTGGCTGTCCTGGCGACCCTGATCGTGATCGGCGTGACGCTTGCGGCGTTCAGTTTCGGCTTCGTGCGTAACTCCAAGACCCTGACCCGCGTGGCTTTCCTGGGCTCGACCGCTTTCGCCATCTACTACGGCATCAGCTTCGTGCTGGGGGTCACCGGCACCGTCGACATGACGATGGTGCGCAACATTCAGGTCTTCGGTATCCCGCTGGGCGTCATCATTGGTCTGTTCGCTGTGTTCATCGGTGTCCTGTGCCTCGTGCGCGACTTTGACGCCGTCAAGGTTGGCGTGAACGCCGGCGTGCCTGAGAAGTACTCGTGGCTGTGCACCTTCGCGATCATGACGGACGTCATCTGGATCTACCTCGAGCTCCTCAAGATCCTGTCGTACTTCATGCGCCGCAACTGACGGCTCGTCCATCACTCGACACTCACCCCACCAAGGAAGAACCCATGGAGAACATTTCTGTCACCGGCGAATTTGGCCGCAAGCCCGCCCTCTCCTTCGATGGCGCTCCCTCCGACGAGCTCGTCGTCGAGGTCCTGCGCGCCGGAGACGGCCAGGAGGTCGAGGCCGGCGACACGATCACCTGCCACTACTACGGCGCGGTCTTCGGCTCGGCGACCGACTTCGACAACTCCTTCGACCGCGGCGGCGCCCTGTCTTTCCAGATTGGCGTCGGCATGGTCATCCCCGGTTGGGATGAGGGCCTGGTGGGCAAGCGCGTGGGTGACCGCGTGCTCCTGTCCATCCCCGCCGAGCTTGGCTACGGCGCCCGCGGCGTCCCGCAGGCGGGCATCCCCGGCGGCGCGACCCTGGTGTTCGTCACCGACATCCTCGGCGTGAACTGATCGCAGCTGAAGAACGGGGGCGGGCCAGCACGTGTGTGTTGGCCCGCCCCCGTTTCATGCGACCCGACGTGCACGCTACTGGCGCGGCAGCGCCGGGCAGGCGAGGCCCGTGCGCGCGTGGCACTCGTAGCCGCCCGGATTCTTGAACAGGTACTGCTGGTGGTAGTCCTCCGCGTACCAGAAGTGGGCGTCGGAGTCCTCGGGAGGCGCGGGGGCGATGCTCGTCTGGATGGGGCCGAAACCTGCAGCGGTGAGCGCCTCCTGGTAGGCGTCGCGCAGCGCCACGGCATCGTGCAGCTGCTCCGGCGTCGTCGTCCAGATCGCGGAACGATACTGGTCGCCGAGGTCGTTGCCCTGGCCGCCCACCTGCGTGGGGTCGTGAATCTCGAAGAACAGGCGGATCAGGTCCGCGGCGCTCGTGGTCGCGGTGTCGAAGAGGACCCGCACGGTCTCGGCGTGGCCCGTCGAATGCGAACACACCTGCTCATACGTCGGGTTGGGGGTGTGCCCGCCCATGTACCCCACGGCCGTCGAGACGACGCCGGGAGCGTTCCACATGGCTTTTTCGACGCCCCAGAAACAGCCCGCCGCCAGGAAGATGACCTCCTGGCCTGCCCCGGCCTCGTCGACAAGCGAAGAACCTAACACGGCGTGAGTGGAGGAGCGAACCCCCGTGCGCGCGAGCGAAAACAGTGATCTCATGCCTTCATTTCACCACCGAGCGCCCTACCTGCGCGCGCCAAGCGCGTGAGGGGCGGAAAACGGGGGGAGCGCGGGTAACCTAGGGGCGTGAGAAAAGGAGAGCCCGTGGCCGACGCACCCCAACACCCCCGCTGGAAGCTATCCGACCTGATGGGACGACTCAGCGCGGCGCTGCCCGCGAAGAACGCCGCCCAGAACCCGGAGCCCGCCCCCGTCCTTCTGTCCGTGCGCGAGGAACACGCCGATGAGGGTGACGCCGCGGCCCTCGTGCCGCGCACCCTGCGCGTGGCCGCCGCGTTCTCCTGGCGCACCCTTGTCGTCGTGGGACTGGTCGCCGCGATCCTGTGGGGCGCCGCCAGGCTGACGCTCGTCATCATGCCGGTCGCGATCGCGCTGACGATCACCGTCCTGCTTGAGCCTCTCGTGTCGTGGATGCGCCGCACGCTGCGCTTCCCCTCCTCCCTGGCGGCCACCGTCGGCCTGCTGGTCTTCTTCGCGGTCGTCGCTGGCGCGCTCAGTCAGGCGGCCGCCGAGCTCATCCAGCAGGTCCCGCAGCTGGCGTCGCAGGCCGCGGCGGGCTTCGCCGCGCTCCTGGATGCGATCACGCACAACGAGTACCTGAAGAACGGTCCCCTCAAGCTTGACACGACCGTCCTGAGTCAGGCCGCCGAGCAGCTGCGCAGCGAGCTGGTGAACTGGCTGAACACGAACAAGGAAACGCTGGCGACAGGTGCCTTGAACATCACCTCCTCGGTGGGGACGCTGGCCACCTCCGCACTGACGATGCTGTTCTGCCTGTTCTTCTTCCTGAAGGAGGGCCGCTCCATCTGGCTGTGGTGCGTGCGTCTGCTGCCCGCCCCCGCGCGCGTGCCCGTCCATGAGAGCGCGATTCGCGGCTGGTCGACCTTCGGTTCCTACGTGCGCACGCAGATCCAGGTCGCGGCGATCGACGCGACCGGTATCGCACTGGGTGCCTTCTTCCTGGGGGTGCCCCTCGCCATCCCGATCGGCGTCATCACCTTCTTCGCGGCGTTCGTGCCGATTCTGGGCGCCATGACGTCGGGCGTCATCGCGGTCCTGGTGGCGGCCGTGAACGGCGGCCTGTCGAAGGCGATCATTATGCTGGTCATCATCCTGGTGGTCCAGCAGGTCGAATCCAACGTCCTGCAGCCCTTCATGATGTCGAACGCGGTGTCCCTGCATCCCGTGGCCGTCATGCTGGTCATCACCGCGGGTTCCGCGATCGCCGGTATCGCCGGGGCGGTTTTCTCCGTGCCGATTGCCGCTTTCATCAACGCCACCGTCATGTACCTGCACGGCTACGATCCGATGCCGGAGCTGGCTACCGCTCAGGATCGCCCGGGTGGCCCTCCGGGGATGCTCGAGGAGCAGATCGCGGCGAGCTACGCGGGGAAGCCCGACACGCGCCCCTACGTGGCGCACCCGGAATCTGAGGGGGACGAGGCCGTGGCGTCGGTGGACGCTCACGTCGAGCTTCACGTGGAGGCGGACAAGGCCGCGCCGACCGCCCAGGCCCCGCTGCCTGAGAAGGAGAAGCCGGGGGAGCCTCCGACTCCGCACGTGGAGGCCTGAGCCGCCCTGGCGCGCACGCGTGAGCGGGTCCCACCAGTCGGTGGGACCCGCTTCGCGTCTGTGGGGCGCGCGGTAGCCCGCGCTGCGCCCGCGCCTCGGCTCAGCCCTCGAAGGGCTTGGCGTCGAGGATTTCGACGTCGATCATGCGGCCGGTGGGGGCCTCGAAGGAGAGCTTGTCGCCGGCCTTGTGGCCGATGACGGCGGCGCCCAGGGGGGCTTGGGCGGAGAAGACCTGGATGCCCAGGTCGCCGCCGGCGTCGCGCGACCCCAGGAGGAATGTCTGCTCGCGGCCGGCCACCAGGGCGGTGACGACCATGCCGGGCTCGACGATGCCGTCGTCAGCGGGGGTCTCCCCGACCTCGGCGTGTTCGAGCATGTCCTGGAGGGCCTGGATGCGCGTCTCGTTCATCGACTGCTCGTTGCGGGCGGCGTGGTAGCCGCCGTTCTCGCGCAGGTCGCCCTCCTGGCGGGCGGCGTCGATGAGTCGGGCGATTTCGACGCGCTTGACCTCGACGCGTTCCTTGAGCTCGTTTGCGAGCAGGTCGTATTGTGCCTGCGTGAGCCACTGAGTGTCGGCCATGGTTCCTCCATTGACGTGTGTCAGTCCATTGAGCGCCGACACGGGAGTGTCGGCGCGCACGGTGTCGAGTGTAGCAACATTGCGCGCGCCGATACGGTCATGACCGCGCCGGTGGCGCGTCAGCCGCCCAGGACCGCCAGGTAGACGGCGACGCAGTGGCAGGCCCACGCGGCCACGGTGAAGGCGTGGAAGATTTCGTGGAAGCCGAACCAGGTGGGGGAGGGGTCGGGCTTCTTCATGCCGTAGACGATCGCGCCGAGCGTGTAGAGGACGCCGCCGGCGACGATGAGTAACACGACGGCGGGGCCGCCTCCCGCCCACAGTTGGGGCAGGTACCAGACGGCGACCCAGCCCAGGGCCACGTAGATGAGGGTGGTGAGCCAGCGCGGGGCGGTGGGCCAGAAGAGGTTGAGGAGGATGCCGGCGAGAGCGCCGCCCCAGACGACGGACAGGAGGATGGTGGCGTCGGAGCGGGTAAGGAGCGCGATGGTCAGCGGCGTGTAGGTGCCGGCGATGAGCAGGAAAATGTTGGAGTGGTCCAGGCGCTTCCACATGGTCTCCCAGCGGGGCGCCCAGTAGAAGCGGTGGTAGGTGGCGGAGACCCCGAACAGGATGAGGGAGCACGCCAGGTAGACGGCGGATCCGATCTTCGTGGGGGTCGTGGGCGCCAGGCACACCAGGACGATGGACGCGGCGAGCGACAGGGGGGTGGCAGCCAGGTGGAGCCATCCGCGTAGCTTCGGCTTGATTTGGACGAGCTGCCCGGTTGCCCACTGTTTGGGCGTGAGCGATGCGATCTTCATACGTGTTCCCTCATCTCTTCTTACGCCACCGTAGGTTACTACGCCGTAGGTTTGTGGATGCGCCTTGTTCTCGCACAGCGAGAGCATTTCTGTTTCCCTGTGACCAACGGCGCGATACCCTTAATCTCATAAGAGTACGCCGCGCCGAAAGGTGTGACACCGAGAAGGGGACAACATGGGCCAGTGGAACATGCTCTACGACATGTATGAGCGTCGCCTGAAAGCCGAGTTGTCCGACGCGGCCGTGCCCAAACATATCGGCGTCATCTTGGATGGGAACCGCCGCTGGGCGAAGTCGCTGGGTGCCACGGCCTCCCAGGGACACCGCGCGGGCGCGGGCAAGATCAGCGAGTTCCTCCAGTGGTCGGAGGACGCGGGCGTCTCCATCGTGACGCTGTGGCTGCTTTCCACCGACAATCTCTCGCGCGACGCGGGCGAGCTGGGCGAGCTGCTGCGCATCATCTGCGAGGCTGTGTCTCTCCTGGCCGACCAGGGGCGCTGGAAGCTGGCGGTCGTCGGCGACCTGGCCCTGCTGCCCGAGAAGGTGGGTGAGGACCTGCGTTCTTCCGTCGCGCGCACCGCGGACGTGCAGGGGATGACCGTCAATATCGCGGTGGGCTACGGCGGCCGACACGAGATCACCGAGGCCGTCCGCGCCATGATGCGCGAGGCCTCCGCCCAGGGACGCACCCTCGACGAGCTCGCCGACTCCTTCACGGACGCGGACATCACCGCCCACCTGTACACGAAGGACCAGCCCGACCCCGACCTCGTCATCCGCACCTCGGGGGAGCAGCGCCTGTCCGGTTTCATGCTGTGGCAGTCCGTGCACTCCGAGTACTACTTCTGCGAGGTGTACTGGCCCGACTTCCGCCGCGTCGACTTCCTGCGTGCCCTGCGCTCCTACGCCCAGCGCGAGCGTCGCATGGGCAAGTAGGCCCGCGCCACATCGCGCGCACGCACACACTGAACGAGGCCGGACCCCGCTGTGGGGACCGGCCTCGCTCGCGTTGGTGGGGGAGGCGCCTCAGGACAGTTCGTGCGCCCAAGGCGGGTTCGCGCCCTTGCGTGACACGGTCACGTCGGACACGGCGCTCGCGCGGTCGATGATCGCGCGGACCTGCTCCTCGGGCAGGGTACGCAGAGTCTCGCGCGCGTCGGCGCCGCGCAGGCCCATCCCCCACATGGCGTCGATGATGCCGCCCATGAAGGAGTCGCCCGCGCCGACCGTGTCGACGACCTTGACGTCGCTCGGGGTCTTCGTGAAGCGCAGGCCCGAGGAGGTGACGGCGAGGCTCCCGTGCTTGCCGCGCGTGACGACGACGAGCGCCGGTCCCATGCCGAGCCAACGCTCCACGACCTCGTCAATGGGAGCGCCGCCCGTCAGCCACTCGATGTCCTCATCCGACACCTTGACGACGTCCGCCAGCGCGATGAAACGCTCGAGGGAGGCGAGGGCAGCCTCGGGTTCGCCCATGATCGAGGGGCGTGCGTTCGGGTCGAAGCACACGAGCGCGTGCTCGCGGCCGCGGGTCAGCGCGTCAAGAACGGCGGAGGCGCCCGGCTCGATGATCGCCGAAATCGAGCCCGCCTCGATGATCTGAGCGGTAGGCGGAACGGTGATTGGTGGAGCCGGCGCCCACTCCAGGTCGAAGGTGTAGGAGGCGGCCCCCGACTCGTCCAGGCGTGCCAGCGCCGTCGACGTGTGCGAGGCACCGCGCGAGGCCCCGGTGACGTGCACGCCGGAATCGTACATGTGGAAGTCGATGAGGCGGCCGCGCTCGTCCAGACCGATCCAGGTCGCCAGCGCCACCGGGCGGCCGAGGCGACCCAGCGTCAGGGCGACGTTCGCGGGAGAGCCACCTGGGACCTCAACGGGGAAGTCGGGCTGCTCGTACGTGATGACGACGTCGATGAGCGCCTCGCCGATCGCGAGAATGTGGGGGCCAGATTGCACCGTCATGGTGTCTCCTCGCCTTTGGGGGTCAGTGGACTTACAGAATGTAGATTAGCGTGCTTCGGGGGTCGGGGGCGTCGCGCGTCCAGAAAGACGCGCCTGCGCACCGTCCAGAATCTGAGAACAGCGCGCCGCCAGTGCCTCGCCGCGCTCCCACATGGTGAGAGTGTCCTCGAGCGGTGCCTGCCCGCCCTCGAGGGTTTGGACGATGCGCACGAGCTCGTCGCGCGCCTCCTCGTAGCCGAGGGACTGGGGATCGGGGAGCTGGTCGTTCGTGGTCATGGCAGTGTTCCTTTGGGTGAGAGGGTCTGAGGACGAGGCCGGGGCGGGCCGCGCAGGTCAGGCGTCGATAGTGGGTGCGTCCGTGGGAGGAGTGGGGCTGGTGGCACCCACGACTTGGGCGACCATGCGGCCCGACGCGAGGATGCCTTCGATGAGGTCGCCCTTCTTCACCTGCGCCGAGGAGGTGATGAGCGCGCCCGACGGGGTCTTCAGGAGCGCGTACCCGCGGTCGAGGGTCGCCTGCGGGGACAGGGCGGTCAGCGTCGCGCGCGAGCGCGTCAGCCGCTGGCGTTCGGATGCGAGGCGGCGTTCGATCGCCGAGCGCATCGCCGTGACGCGCTGCGTGAGGGCCGTTCGGTGCCCCTCAACGATGGCCTCCGGGCCCTGGAGGACCGCGCGCGACGCGATGAGCGTCAGGTTCGAGCGCTCCGTCGCCAGGCGCGCGCCCAGCGCCCCGCGCATGCGGGTGAGGGC